>DATDIX010000278.1:0-9871 GCA_036520835.1 Chitinophagaceae bacterium
TGTGGAAACAGACGGCCAGTATCCGAAAAAAGTTTGTATCTCGATCTGGGGCGACAAGATCAATGAAGGCGTATTGAAAATGGGCAGTTCCTTAAAAATAGATTTTGACGTAGAAAGCCGCGAATACAATGGCCGCTGGTACACCGACGTCAAAGCCTGGAAAATAGAAGCTGCCGGCAATGCAGCACCGGTTGATCCAAACAACAAAGAAGAAGATTTTCACAACACGTCATTCACCAGTAATGATGATGACCTGCCTTTCTAAGGTCAGTAATTACTGGTAGTACTATTATACCCCTTCGACAAAGCATTAAATAAAAGGTTTCCCTGGATACGGTATCCTTCTGCGGTGAAATGGATGCGGTCCCTGTTCATCAATCCTTTTTTATACCAGCTATAGGCAGACCCATGGCCATTGGTGATTCGATAAAGATCCCATACAGGTATACTATTCTGATTTCCGTAGTTGACAATTGAAGTGTTGATCTGTTTTAAAATAGTATTCAGCTTTCTGCGTTTGTACGAATCTGCAGCGGTTGTTATAAGTATGGCAGCCTGCGGTGAAGCTATTTTAAGTTTTTGAACGAATAAGGATACCTGCTGTAGAAAAGCAGTTTCATTAAACGAAGTCGCCTGCGCTTCATTGGTGCCTAAAGAAACAATAAACAGGTCTGCATTTAAAGCGGTGAGTTGTTCCCAAAATAAAGGGGCAATATTATAATGATCATACCTGGCGCCATTTACGCCAATAGTGTGGTATAAGATACCCGGACCCGAATTTTCCAATGATACCCCATAAAACCACTTTGTATTCCCGGAAGGAAGCGATGCCAGGGAAAAACTATTGGAGTTTGTGTCTAATATTACTTCTTTGTACAATAAAGAGTCAGCACCATTCTTAATAATAAAAGGAATGCTGTTATTCTCCGCCTGTAATAACCACGAGTTTGACTGACTGCTGTCCAGGAAAAATCTTAGCCGCTTAAATGATTGCGGACCCGAAACATCCGGCCTCAATGAAATACTGATCGAAGCCCCTTCTGTACCTGTTTTTATTCCATAACCTGAAACACCATAGGTGATCGGGATCTCGGGATGTGCCACCCGGTTGAACTGCCATCTTGTATTCGAAGAACTAATGATGTCTGACGGTGCATTTGTCTGCGCCAGTTGATAAGGAAATAACAATCCTCTTCCGGCATTGCCAAAGAACTGTTGCAAACCATTTCTCACCACGGCTGTTAAAAACCCGGCCTGTATATGTGAGTCGCCGATATGTACAATAGAAATAATTCCCCCGCCGGTTGTTTTTAATTTGTAAAGCTTGTTATAAAAAGAATCCAGTCCGCCTGCATGCTGAATACGGTTGAATACCGGGCTTATAAATGAATAGGGTCTTGAAATAGTGTTATCAGTAACAGGAATGGATTGTGCAGGTACCTTTGTTTGAAAAAAAAAGGAAAAGCAAATAATATAGAAACACCTTTTGATCATCAGAACCGGAAAATAAATTAGCAGTTGAAGACCGCCCTTCTCTTTTTCTATTACCTCTCCTGGTTAAAGTTCTTTTCTCAATCGTGCAACAGGTATGTTCAATTGTTCCCTGTATTTGGCCACTGTCCGGCGGGCAATATTATATCCTTTTTCCTGCAGCAGCTCTGTCAATCGTTCATCACTCAAAGGTCGTTTTTTGCTTTCCGCTTCTATCAGGTCGCTTAATATCTTTTTTACTTCTCTTGTGGAAACTTCTTCACCGCTGTCTGTACTCAATGATTCGCTGAAAAAGAATTTCAAACGATAAGTACCGAATTCTGTTTGTACAAATTTACTGTTGGCCACCCGGCTTACTGTAGAAATATCCAACGAGGTTTTCTCGGCAATATCTTTCAGGATCATCGGCTTTAAGGTAGTCTCATCGCCGGTCATGAAGAATTCCTGCTGGTGTTCCATGATGGCTGTCATCGTGCTGAGCAAAGTATGCTGCCTTTGTTTGATCGCATCAATGAACCATTTGGCTGCATCAATCTTTTGCTTGATAAAAAGAACCGCTTCTTTCTGACGTTTATCTTTTTTGGCGCCGCGGTCATATTCTTTCATCATATCCCGGTAACCTTCGCTGATTCGCAGTTCAGGAGCATTGCGTGAATTCAGTGTCAGTTCCAGCTTGCCATTATTGTTCATGATGAAAAAATCAGGCACTACATAGTTCTCAGCTTTGGTAATTCCGCCTAAGATACCCCCGGGCTTAGGATTCAGTTTTATGATCTGCTGCATTACTTCTTTCAGCTGGTCTTCATCAATACCTAAACCACGCTGGATCTTTTCATAATGCTTCTTGGTGAACTCGTCGAAGTATTTTTTAATCGCCTGTATGGCTATATCAACCTTTTTCCCTTCATTTTTCTGACGTTGTAGCTGCAGCAACAAACATTCCTGGAGGTCTCTTGCTGCTACACCGGGCGGATCGAAACGCTGGATACGCTGTATGATCGCTTCTACCTCATCCTCTGTAGTAATAATGTTTTGCCTGAAAGCAAGGTCGTCTACGATGGCAGAGGTTTCCCGGCGCAAATAGCCATCTTCATCAATACTTCCTACTATCTGTTCGGCTATCTTTTTTTCTTTATCATCCAGCTTCAGCAGGCCCAGTTGATCCAGCAGTAACTGGTAAAAACTTGTCTCTGTTTTAAAAGGCAACTGCTTTTTGTCATCGTCTTCCGGGTAATTGTCGTCCCTCAGTTTATAATCAGCCACATCATCATCGCCTTCATTTACATATTCGCTGACATCTACATCCTGGTAATCATCCTCGCTCCCGTCTTTTTCTTCAAATTCGGTCTCCCCGTTCTCACTGAACTCATCTTTCAGGTCATCTGCCCCGTCTTCGTGCTTTTCTTCATCCAGTTCCAGCGCAGGGTTTTCTTCCAGTTCCTCTTTGATCCGCTCTTCAAGGTTGGCTGTAGGTACCTGCAGCAGTTTCATTAGCTGAATCTGCTGGGGCGACAATTTCTGAAGTAACTTTTGCTGTAAAGACTGGCTTAGGGCCATAATACTGTTAAAGGGTTCTTTGCGGCGGGATTTTTCTCCGAAGGAGTCCTTTGGACAAAAATTCCGCCAATCATCAAAAATCAGGCCGTAAATTTACAAAACTAAAGTAATACGGATGCCGCAACGGGTTTTTTGTTTTGTTGTTGTGTTCCTGCTGTTTTTTAAGGAAGAAATCCTGGGACAGCAGTTCCCTGCAGAAAAGAGGCTTATTGTCAACACCTCTTTTACGGGTACCTCGTTGCGCAATCAGAATTATTTCAAAAATAATAGCTATAAGCCGCTGTATAAGCAAAATGACCCTGCTATTTTATTGGGATTACAAACAAACTATGCCCTGCTAAGACCAGTTCCACTAAATTTTTACTCACAGGGCCTGGGTTTCTTTTGTAAGCAGGAATTGAAACTTGAAAAAACTACTTCCATCCCATTCCGTTTCCGGCTAGGTTCTCTGGATCATGTTAACTACCTGGAACAAAAACCAAATGCTATAAAGCAGGGGTTATTTTAATGGATCACCTGCCCCCATTCTGCGGCAGCCATTCCATTACCGGTATAGTTGCGGGAGTTTTGTAATAATTATTCTGCAGGCTGTCATTCCATCCATTGGGGTTTTTATCAAAAGAGCGGCTGCTGAAGTATATACTGCCCTGTACATTCGGGTATTGGCGAAGCAGCTTTATCTGTTCGGGTAACTCTTTTGGGTTTTTCCATGCCCAGCTGTTTCTTTCTCCTGTTCTGTAAATACCATGGCCTATATAAATATGTTTACCATAACTGTGCTTGCTCCACCAGTCAAGCATTGTTTCGTAGGCAATCTTATCATGGCCTATCTCGAGGTATAACTGCGGGGCAACATAATCTATCCAGCCTTTTTGAAGCCACAACAGAATATTTGCATACAGGTCATCATAGTTAGTCACACCTGCTTTCGTGTCGCTTCCAATGGGGTCCCTGTCTTTATTGCGCCATACACTGAATGGTGATATTCCAAACTTACACCAGGGCTTTTCCTTTTTGATCGCCGAATGAAGCTTAGCAATGATCGAGTCCACATTGCTTCTTCTCCAATCACCTTTTAATAAATGGCTGCCTGATCTTTTATAGGCAGCCGCATCAGGAAATTCTCTATTAGGAATTCTATACGGATAAAAATAATCATCCATATGGATAGCATCTACCTTATACCGCTTTACAATATCCCGGACCACGTTCACTACAAACTCCTGCGCCTTTTTATTAGATGGATCAAAATACTTTTTACCCCCATATGTAAGAAACCATTCAGGATGCTTCCGGGTAATATGGTCAGGAGCAATGGAGGCTGCGCTTATATTAAAGTTAGCCCGGTAAGGGTTCAGCCATGCATGGAACTCCATGCCTCTTTTATGCGCCTCTTCGATCAGGAATTCCAAAGGATCATAATAAGGAAAAGGGGGTCTTCCCTGTACTCCTGTCAGCCATTGGCTCCATGGTTCATATGGGGAAGGATAAAATGCATCGGCCGCCGGACGTACCTGCACAATGACGGCATTCATGCCATTCTTTTGATGCATATCCAACTGGCGTATATATTCCTCTTTCTGGCTTTCAGCATTTACCATGCCTCTTAGTGGCCAGTCAATATTGTCCAATGTAGCTATCCACACACCCCTGAATTCGCTTGCAGGCTGAGCAAAAAGAAAATAAGAATACAGGGAAAGAATAATACTGAAGAATAGTTTCATGGTTGGATATCTTGTTATAGTAGCTATTTGTGATTGTTATTTCCTTCGCGGATCTTATCAAGCAGATCGCTTAATATAGCCGCTTCTTTTTTGCTCAGGTTACCAATGATGCCATCCATCTCATCCTGCCGGGTATCCAATCTTTCGAGCAATTTTTTCCCCTTATCAGAAATAGTAATGTCAACCAGCCGGCGGTCTGTTTTACAAGTTATTTTTTTAACCAGCCCCTTGGTGATTAGCCTGTCAACAATACGGCTGGTATCACTCATTTTATCCAGCATCCTTTCCCTGATCTGCAAGGTGGATAGCGGCTGAGGATAGCTGCCCCGCAATATCCTGAGTATATTGAACTGCTGGGGAGTGATATCTTCCGGCGCAAAAAACTCCCTTGATCTTTCGGTCAACCAGTTAAAGGTATAAATAAGATTAATGGACGCCTTTTGATGTTCATTCCGAAATTTCGCCTGGTTTATGTCCTGGTCTATTCCCATAATTAACAAGGTTTATATAACAATTATAGAACGTTTTCAGGGTAAAGAAGTTGCTTTAGCGGCCCTTCCCAGCCGGCGAAATTACGGTTATGATCCAATTATTAACAAACCCATGCAGCGTTAATATAAAAAATCCCCTCTTAGTGGTATTGTTGTACAGGAATAACCAGTGTTTTTTTGTATGGCAGACCACCCACCTTGAGCTAATTATCTAAACATTTTTCCATGAAGCTGCTATCCGAATCAATCAGGAGTTTTTATGAAGGATTCATCTCCTTCTATACTACTATCTATCATGAAATGAAAAGCTGGTAAACTAAGAGATAAGGAGTTACCCAAAAGCATTCTCTTTGAACGCTTAGCTATTTCTTCAGCGTTGCCGCCAGTTTGAAGATCGTAAAAAGGTGATGGGCCTCATGCAACAGGAAAAAGTTCATCCATTGTACCATATTCATTTTCCCATAAGCAGGATGATTCCCGGTTTTACCAAGATCAGATTCGTTAAATGAAAGAATGCCTGCCGCCATTTCTTTCCTTACTGTCAGCAGATCCTGCATTATTTCTCTTGAAGACCTGGTGCAATTATCATGAAACAAAGGATCAGCTTCGGCTGTATAGGCGCCAAAGGAAGGGTTTTCCTCCTCCAGTATCTGCCGGATACGACTGATCATGGTGTGCTGGTAAGTTTGCAAATGAACCATATTTTCAAAAATGGACCACTTGCCGGGGTTCACACTACGCCTGATCTGTTCATCCGATAAGCCTTCTATAATATCTAAAAGGGATTTGTGCTGGTATTGCAGCCGGGTTGATACCGATGAAGGTAATAGCATAAGTTCAAGGTTTAATGATCAATCTTAGTAAGTATCAGTCATTACTCCAGACCTTCGTTCCTTCGGAGCAATTGGCGCAAATATCAATATTCTTTCGTCCTTTTAATATCTGCGTCCTGAATTTAGTGTATTCCCCGTTCTTCCATATCTCTTTAAAAGATTTTTCCTTCAGGTTGCCAAGACGATGCTGTGCATCTTTATCAAAACAGCAGGGAGCCACCAAACCATCCCATGTAATAACAGGATCGTGCCAAAGTCGCCAGCAATGATTGGCTAATTTGCCTTTAAATTCATGGCCATTCTCGGTTTTGCGGTAACGGCTGTATTTATCTATGGTCGGGATCAGTTGATTGGGGTCGTTTTCGTAGTCATAGACCTGGGCAGTTTTAAACCACACATCATCCACCCCGATCTCTTTGGCCAGTTTCTTTACATCTTCTACCTGATGTTCATTCGGCTTAACAACGAGAAACTGGAAAACAACGAACGGCGTTTTACTTTTCAGTTCTTTTTTCCATTTGACAATATTCTTAGCGCCTTCAATTACTTTATCCAGCCTTCCGCCTACACGGTATTGCTGGTATACATCCTGCGTGGTGCCATCAATTGAAATGATCAGCCGGTCAAGCCCGCTTTCAATCGTCCGCTTTGCATTGGCATCTGTCAGGTAATGCGCATTGGTGGACGTAGCTGTATATATCTTTTTCCCGGAAGCATATTTTACCATATCCAAGAAATCAGGGTTCAGGTAAGGCTCGCCCTGGAAATAAAAAACAAGGTAGAGCAGGTCTTTATGCAACTGGTCTATCGTTTCACTAAAAAAATCCCTTTGCAGCATACCTGTCGGCCTGGTAAAAGCTCTTAATCCACTTGGGCATTCAGGGCAACGAAGATTGCAGGAAGTAGTGGGCTCAAACGATATGGAAACAGGATAACCCCATTGGACCGGCTTTTTGGTCCATTTGCTGAAATAATAGCTGCTTAATACCTTTAGCCCGTTCCAGGCACGACGAAAGGTAAGTTTAGACAAAAGATTGATACTATCACTCCGGTTTAATCCTGGCATCAGGCAGTAAAGTTAAGACTCCTTGTTTTCAGTAGCAAAGCCTCTTTTATTCAAGACGATAAAGCAATATCTTCGGTTTAAACTTCTTTTATGAAAATTATATTCAGTGTTTTACTTTTTTTACTGTTACCCTTTACTTCTCTTTTGGCACAAAAAGAACCGGGAGAACGATTAACGGAATCTGTCACCAAGATCACTTTTATTGAACCCGGAATAGCCCATGAATTTCCATTAGGAAAAAGCACGACTTTTTTCCTCCGGGGCGGAGTTACCGCAACGCTGGCTTCAGATTACTATGATGAAATAACAGGAGTTCTTTTCCGTCCATTCGCTTCAGGTTCTTTCAGGACATATTACAATTTTGCAAAAAGGAACATGATGGAAAAGAATGTCGCCAGGAATTCGGCAAACTATTTTGCCCTTTTAGTACTTGCTGCCACTTCTCCACTGAATAAAGGAACAGACTACGACCCTGATTTTAATAAGGCTTTACTAAATACCGGGGTTGTCTGGGGTTTGCAAAGAAACTACCCGTCAGGATTCAGTCTTGATCTTAATATAGGCCTTGGTTATGTAAAGGCTGGTCATACGGACGGCTTAAGCGTAATAGGAGAAATTAACATCGGCTGGTGGCTCGGCAAGAAAAACAAGAACCGCGATTAAAATTATCAACCCTTTATTCAGGGTCTGTCGAAAAAGTTATATTTCAAACACCGGATAATTTTTTTAAGTTGCAGGTGAGAGACAATGCCTGAAATACCAAAACATACTATTTTCCCCATCAGTGATTCGGCATTGACAATTGATTTTGGAAATGTAATTAGTGAAAGCATCAATGATTTTGTGCTTTCATTATTTCAGGCCATTAAGACAAACCCGTTGGCCGGAATGATCGAAGCAGTACCGTCGTACAGTTCGCTTACGCTTTATTATGATCTTTTCTTTTTACGAAACCAGATTCCACCGGGTCAAACGGGCTATGATTGGATTGCCGCCCAGCTTTTGCAAAGATTAGATGCCGCTGAACAAAAAAACAATATATCTCACGGGCTTATTACCATCCCTGTTTGTTATGAAAAAGAGTTTGCGCCGGATACAGAATACCTGGCCAGGGAAAAGAATATTTCTGTTGAGGAACTGATACATATTCATACATCAAAACAATACCGGGTCTACATGCTTGGGTTCCTCCCGGGGTTTAGTTATATGGGTGAAGTAGATGAAAGGATCGCCATATCCCGAAAATCTCAACCGGTAACAGTGGCAGCAGGCAGTATTGGCATTGCCGGCAAACAGACCGGCATTTATCCCCTGGCTTCTCCCGGCGGCTGGCAGATAATCGGCAGAACACCTTTAAAATTATTTGATGCAGAAAAAGAAGATCCTGTTTTATTGAAGGCAGGCGACAGGGTTCAGTTTACATCAATCAGTAAAGATGAATTTAAGAATTATTAAAGCCGGTGTGATGGATACCGTTCAGGACCTTGGCCGCTATGGCTGGCAGCATCTTGGCGTTAATCCTTGTGGCGCTATGGATAAGCTTTCTGCACAATTCGCTAATATTTTAGTAGGAAACGGGCTTGATGAAGCCGTGATCGAATTACATTTTCCTGCTTCTGCTTTTTTCTTTGAACAGCCTTCATTGATCGCTGTCAGCGGAGCCGATTTTTCAGCGACAGTTAACGGGGAAGAAATTCCTTGCCTGCGTCCCGTACTGGTAAGTAAATACAGCATCTTACAGTTTCACAGGGTAGAAAAAGGAGCAAGAGCCTACCTGGCTGTTCATGGTGGATTAGACCTGCCTTCCTGGTTAAACAGTTACAGCACCCATTTGAAGGCCGGGATTGGCGGATACATGGGAAGAACTTTGCAAAAAGATGATGAGATCAGGTTTCGCAAACCCGCTGATCTTTGCTCGTTATTAGGCAAAAAAGAACTGGAAGTGCTGCCATGGAAAACGGATAGTAACTGGGGTGATAGCAATAATGCAAAAGAGATATTAGCACTGCCCGGTAATGAATGGAAAAGGCTTACTGACAAATCCAAAGAAATATTTTTTGACCGTGCTTTTCTTGTCACGAAACAATCTGACCGGATGGGCTTCCGGTTAAAAAGCGAGCCTTTATCAACAATCACCCAGGAAGAAGTTGTTTCGTCGGCAGTCAGCTTTGGAACGGTACAGTTATTACCAGATGGGCAACTGATCGTTTTAATGGCCGACCACCAGACAACAGGCGGTTATCCGAGAGTAGCACATGTTATTTCTGCGCATCATTCAAGGATGGCGCAAATGAAACCCGGGGACCTGTTCATTTTTCGTTTCACCGATCAACAAACAGCTGAAGAACTTTTCATAAAACAGCAACAGCATTTATTGCAACTGCAAAATGCCTGTAAATTCAAATTAGATGAATTGCTAAGTAAATGACTTCAGACAAACCTGGAAATTACAAGGCAAAAGACTCTTCCACCAAAGGCGGCTTAGGGAAAGCCGACCTGAACTGCGATATGGGTGAGGGCATGAACAATGATGCATTGATCATGCCGTTTATTTCTTCTGCAAATATTGCCTGTGGCTATCATGCCGGCAATGAAAAGACGATCTGGCAAACTATTGAGCTGGCTGTAAAACATCATGTGTCGGTTGGCGCCCATGTTTCTTTTTTTGATAAAGAAAATTTTGGCCGGAGCGAAATGAACCTGCCTGTC
>DATDIX010000279.1:0-6837 GCA_036520835.1 Chitinophagaceae bacterium
AGCATTGATAGTAAGTACCCCATCCCCGTATGTTAATCCATCAGTTGGGCGTATCCCCACCACCCTGGTACCACTGGCATCCTTGAGGTCAAAAGTATAAGTACTGGCTGCCTGGCTGGCAATGGATTTAAGTGTCAAAGCTGGCTGTGAAGTGCTTGCCATGACTATATCTAATGAAGATCCCGGGCTATTCGTCCCCACACCGATCTTGCCGTCATTACCAATAAAAAAATAATTGGAGCTCCCTTTTTTAAATAAAAAATTTGAGCTGCTGTTGGCACTGCCAAAATCAACGGATGTGGCGGCATTGTTCAATGTTCCGCCAAGTGAAACTTTCGTACTGGTACCGGAACCTGATGCGGTTAACCCGTTATCCGCAAGGTATATCTGTGCCTTTACAGGAGCAAAGGATAAGAGTAAAATAACAGCCAGTATTGATTTTATACTTTTCATATTCTTTGTTTGTAGATTAAGTTTATTGTTGTTCCTGGTATTTATATTCGAATGTTTTTAAAATATTCCCGTCCTGGTCTTTGATCAGTTTCAATCTGCCAAAGCTGTCATATTCATAATAGGTAATGCGGTTATTAGCGTCGCATTGGCTTGTCATGCCTATAAGTGGAGCATAGGTATAAGTGGTCATCATGGCCTTTTCAGGATAAAATCTCACTTCATCTATCTGTCCTGACAGGTTGATTGTGTATGTACCGTTTGTGACAACAGCCGTATTTGTTTGCAGTGACCAGGTTGATCCTGATTTTTGCCAGTATGAAAGAATATAGTTGCCGTTGGTAAGGTTAGAAAGTGATTGACTGAAGGCATTGGTCTTGCTCTTATTACCGGTTTTGCAGTCACCGGCTACACTGTTGCCGTCCCCTTCTTCAAATGAAGTATGAAATATGTCCTTTGCTTCTGAGTTTACAACCTGCGCAATGGGGTATTGCTTATTATATCCCCAGATATAGCTGTTCTTAATGTCATTTTCCTTAGATACGGTCAAAGGGTTGCCTTTATCATCATACGAGTGATACCTGATCTTAACTTCCGCAGCATTTGTAAGTATCTTCTCCTCCACAGTTTGAGGAACTATCAGGCTATTGCTGTTTACCACTCCCCAGGCATTACTATACCAATAATTGTAATTGGTTTTAGTTGATTGCAGAAAGCTACTGGTGTTCTTATAGTTCAGTTGTTCTACAACAGGGGAAATCATATTCTTTGAGATCATGGCATCATAGACAGCTATTCCTGTAAAATCGTGCGGGTATTTTAAAGTTGCTGACCGGTTTTCGCCTTTACTGTTCACACTGCTTATATTAGTAGCGAAAAGGTGATAGGGAGACGCATAGGAAGTGTTTCTTGTGCTTGTGATACTATTGCCATTTCCATCATACTCTGTAGTAATCTCACCGGCCATCTTCCTGACCCCAACCTCTACTTGAGTATCGAAATAATAAAACCACTGAGCATAAGTCCCGTCACTATATTCATCATAACAATAACCCGCACAAGGGCCGCATAGGATTTCGTGGACACGCTGCACCTTGGTCCCCGTAGTTATAGTATTTACCTTGAAGTCAGAATATGTATTCTGAACAGACTTGACGAGGGTATAGACGGGAGAATTAGGAGGGTTACTGGTCAGTTTGTAATAGAACACTCCGTTTAACTGTCCTTTCCGCCAGAGTCTTTCAATATAATACTGGTCCTGGTATCTCGGAGAGTTGACACTAACCATCACATCATTTTCGAATCCATATACATAAGAAGCCTTAATACTGTTATTTGTGCCTCCGTCGGTATATTCATCTACAAACTGGTAAAGTACCGGGCTACCCCTGAAATTGGCATAGGGGAAAATGGGGTTTGCGAGATAAGTTGTGTAGGTTGGAATTATATAAGTACATGCTACATTATACACTATAGGTTGGGTTTGAAAAGTATGCCAGCCATATATATCCATACCCACCGGCAAGATGTTATTTGCATATTCATAACGCTTAACAATGGCCGTAGATGTTTCATCTGTCTTGGAAGTAATTCTGTAAACTCGCAATCCTCCGCCTATTGGGTAGGGCGTTCCCCCGCTTGGGTCATTGATTTGATACTCAAAAGAAGTTGATCCACCTGTTGGGTATTTGATCTTTTGCAATATGCATGTCTTTGCGTAATCAAAAGCAGGGATCCTGATAATCGCCGGGTAAGGATAGGGCAGGTCAGGGATCAAATGCTGATTATTAGTTTGGCCATTATAGTATCCGTAAAAGTCTATCCCATAACATACCGGGCTGTTATAGTTGATGTCCTGTATATAAGGCGGCATGGTATGCGTTTGATCATACTCAAATGAATACTTGTTCAGATACTGCCCATTGCCGCCATATACACTAATCTCATCCAATTTTAAGCGGTAGTTATATTTATTATCAACAAGGCCTGAATAAAAATAGGAATGGCCGAGCTGATATTTTTTAACGAGAGAGAGGTCTTTATTTGAAAATAAGCTCACAACGGTGAGCCGATTGGCCTGCATGTCCTTCCTGTCGCTTAAATAATCAAAAGTTATAAAGCCGTCTCTGAAAGTGATTTTTTTTAATAGTACCGGGTTGCTGGTAGTGACAGATCCCGTAAATGAAATAGCATCAGCACCAGGCGCTTGCGTGAGAGTCAGTGACTGCATCTGAGTAAATGCAACGGTAGTTGATGTGTTTGTCTCATATTCAAACTCGATTTCATCAGCATTGTCTGCAGAAATGATCTTTGTCAACCACCAGGATGAGATGTGTGGAGGATCAAGATTGACCTGTGAATATTCACATTTATCGAATATATATTTCGTTCCATCCACACCAACAACCTGGAACACATTGCTGGCGGGCTTCTGAATCTTATTATCAGAATAGGTAGTCTGAACAAGGTTCAGCAGATTGTCATATATGAATTCACCCGACAATCCATCTCCCACGGAATAATAATACCTGTCTGACTCCGCATCATATACTCCTTTGCTGGTTAAATTCAATTTATTCCATTCACTGCCATTCTGCGGAGCCGCATCAATTTGTGGTTTGGTTAGGTAAGGAAAATTCAGTATCCCATAACCTGCATCATCCGGAATACCAAGAACCGTCCTCGTTAACACGCCGCCTGCAGAAAGTCTCCATCCCAGACCCGCCACACTTGCAACATCGCCAACTTTAATACCAGAAGCATGATAAGTAATAGAAACTGGCAGGTTTAGTTTACCACTGGTGATCTGGAACAATGGTATTTCAATATTTGGAACACCGGTACTATAATCCACTGGATACTCTCCGTACCTCATAAAGGATTGCGCCTCCGGCGAGGGAGGAATGACTTTCGGGAATGCACTTGGACTTGTCTGACAAAACAGGGAAAAAGGAACCGACACAAGAATAAGTAAGAATATTATTGGCAACGGCTTCATATTTTATCGCTTGTATAAGGTTATAATCAAAATATTTTTTTATTTCAAAAATTATAGCCCACCCTAAACACGATAGGTTGGGTCATTGGAACCTGCTGATAACTCAAAAAATCCCACAGCAATTGCAATTTGGTTTTCTTAAAAAATTTTGTTTTTAAAGAGATCGTTTTACTTATTCCAATTAAACCGCTCTGGGTCCAGGCATTCAAATCTTTTAACTGGTCAAAATCAGAAAATGCACTTTTATAGTTCTGTTCGTACCCCCCACTTATCCAAAGGCTTCCTTTTATCTTCCAGTCAATAAAGCTTCTTAGCCCGATTCCTTCACTCGTAACATCAATATCATTCCATCCTTTTCCCATACCTAATTTGTAGCTGGCGCCGACACCGATAACACTTCTGTCATTCAGCTTATAGCCAAGTGATAAACCGATATCACTGATAACAGGAAAGAAGTTTGTTGCTTTCTGTGTCTGGATATTGATCCCGTATTCCAGTCTTTTAAAAAATGATTTTGCTTTTTGATTGTTCGGCTTGAACCCTTCGGGCATTTCTGCATCGCTGCTGCCACCTCCCATTTGAGTGATCTTATTCTTTAACTCGTTGAGTTTGCTTTGAGCCTCCTGCAGGTTTTGGCGAAACTGTGATTGCGCATTTGGACCGCCTGCTCCTATCTGCTGCTGGATCAGGCTGTTTACCTGTGCTCTTGTTTGCAACCCGGCAAGGCTTGCCTGCGCTGAAGGATCATTGGGATCACCAGGCATACGGAACAAAGACGCCAGCATACTGTTCTTCCGCATAAAGTCTTTGAACAGTTTTGTTTTACTTAAAAGCTCAAGCGCTTTTCTTTCTGCCTTCTTATGATCTTTTAATAATGCTTTGTATTCATTCAGTTGTTCGCTGTAATAATACACCTGCTTATTCAGCCTCTTGAGTTCTTTGGCAAAACCAAATTTGCTAAGCTGGTCTTTGAGAAATTGCTTTCTTTCTTTGAGAAATTTCTTTATTTCTTCCGCTTTCCGAAACTGGTCCTCCAACCCGTTCACTTTATCAAGGGCATCTTTTAATTTTTTTTGCGCTTCTTTTGTTTGAGCTATTAACTGCGGGTTCTGCTGAAGAAATTTTAATGAGGTGCTTAATGTATCTAATGAAGGAATATATTGCTTGCCCGCCAATTTGCTTTGCAGCTTCTCCTGAAGGTCTTTATATTTCTGCTCTGCATTACCGAATACTTCTTTGGCTTTTAAAGAATCTATCTTTGCCAGCTTCCTTTTCATTTTAGCTTCCTGCTTCATTATTTGCTGCACCGCCTTGTCGGTTTGCATATCCAGCTTTTGCTCTAATTGGTTGGCTTTGGAAGAAACCTTGTCCAGGTAAGAGGAAGGGATTTGCGTGAGGGAACTGCTATCTTCTGCCATGATCCTGTCCTGGATTTTTTCTGAACCGGGTTGGGCAAATGAGAATGCACCTGTAAACAGGAATAAGACTATCAGTAAAATTTTGGTGGCTGTCAAGGTGAACGGTTGAGGACAGGAATGTAAGATGCAAAAGAGCTGTTCTAACCTGCCACTGTAACCAACGATCAGTTTAATGTACCCAACGACAGTTTTTATGTAATGAACAGCATTTTATGATCATAAAAAAGAGGCTGTCTCAAAAGTCGTTAATTGTCATTGCGAGGGAGGAACGACCGACGCAATCTGCTTTATAATCAATTGATGAATTCAAGCAGATCGCTTCTCCCGCCAAAGGCGGGATCGCGATGACGACTTTTGAGACAGCCTCTTAACTTTTTATAAAGTACAGCAATTTATTTTTTTGCGGATGCCGCATTACCGCATACTACATTTACTTTTTTAGGCAGTATTCCCCGGTATTGCCGCCCGATCGGCAACTGGCACCCTCCCACCATTACCGTCCTTGCATCAAAATGCCTGGTATGAAGTAAAGAAATAATGTATGATTTATGTATCCTGCAAAACTGTTCGACAGGCAGTGCCGTTTCCACGTCGTATAAGGGCCCTTCCCCGGTATATACCTTATCAGCGGTCACAAACCGCACATACCTGTGTGCCGCTTCTATATACTGCAATTGCGAAAAGAAGACCTGTACATGCTTACTGCCGTCTTTTACAAATAAAAAGTCACGCATAGGAAAATGGTTTAATGGTTAATTTGACGCTGGTATATCGTGTTTCCACAATCAAAAAATTTATATCCCTGGCTATTCTTATTAGGGCAGCAGCATGTCTATAAAAGAGATTTCCCCCTCCTGGTGTAATCGGTAATAATAACACAAACTCTAACCAGGCAAGGGAATTGCTTACCTCAATAAAATCTGAAGACCAAAACCCCGTTCACTTTCGAAACATTTCCGGAAAACTGGCATCATAATCAGTATGGCACAATGGTCATCCAAGATACTAAAGCTCTTCCCGGTGTTCAACTCTCAGCAAACCTTTTTTGTAACTGAGTCATTTTAGCCCGTAAGTGAGTCATTTGCCCATTTTCCTGAGTAATAAAAATGTTTGATAATTCTCTCTTATAGTTAAACCCGGCATTTTATTAAAGTATATGGCAACAGTTTCTAAGCTGTAAATAAAAACTCTCCGCCAAATATAAATTCACAGTCGCCCGTATCCATGTGAAAAAAACGTTTTGAAAATGTTTTTTCACCATGAACAAACAGCCTTTTTACCCCGAAATCAAAATGCAGCTATAACAGCACAAACTGCTAACCAGAGAAGGAAATAAATAATACTTAACCTTATAAAATCAGAAAATTAAAATAAGGCTTCCATGAGAAGCCGACTCAACTATTCAGTGCCTTAAGAGAAGTGTTATTTGAAAAGGATTGGATCAGGTAGTAAAATAAATAACTCCATTGAATATAGAAAAAACTTCCAGTTAAAATCAAATTCATTTGATGTTATTTTTTTTCACAGAAAACACACTAAGTAGAAACTATTATTTTACCAGCCCGCAGAAAGATTCTATTAAAAAATTTATTTATGTTATGCCGAAGCTTCGCCGGGAAACGGTTCCTGAATCCAATGAGCCAAACTCAACACGGCAAACCTGTTCAACAAATGCCGGTTGGTTCGTTAAAAATCGTTTGTTGAGCATTTAGTCCTGGAAGGTCTGCTCAACAAAAAACTCACCAAAACATCAATGTGACATCAGGTGAGTTTTTGAGAATTTTGTTTGATCATCAAAGGCTTCGAAGAATCATTATCCACTATTTCCTGCCTTTTCCTGAGCGTAAGCGGAGAGAGAGGGATTCGAACTCCCAATAATTTCCGAAAGTAACAGTCTGAAAATAATGATGTTGCAAGTTTTGTAAACTATAAAGATCTTTCTGGTCTCTGAAATTACCGTCACTTCAATAA
>DATDIX010000280.1:0-6475 GCA_036520835.1 Chitinophagaceae bacterium
GGTTGCAGAAAACGTAGCGCTGAGCAAATGGGCAAAATCCCGTTCACAGAAAGCAGATGTTAACCTGCCCAGTAAAAATATTATTATGCTGGGTGATTTCAACCTGGATTCGATGAAAGCGACAGATCCTAATTTCAAAGCATTTAAAGATAATGGCCTTTACCTGCCTAAACACGAGACCGGTTTTGTTGACGGTACCAATCTTGCCGGTGATAAACATTACGACCAGTTGATGTTCTTCCCCAGCCAGACGCTGCAGGCATTCAATAATCAACTGGGGGTTTTTGATTTTGACAACGCCCTTTTTAAAAAATTATGGAATGACCTGCCAGCCTCCAATAAAGATGATTTTTTCAAATATATAAGATATTATACAGCTGATCACCGCCCGTTGTGGGTACAGTTTAAGGTCTGATCAACTTTTGATTGGTGAGTAATAGCAGGAACAGAAAGAGGAAGTTGCAGTTTACTTCCTCTTTCACTTTTTTACCCGTTTATAGCTTTTGAGGAAAATATCTTTACGGCGGGTAGATGTTTCTGGTCTTATTCCGCCTGTCAGCAAGGCAATTTGAATAGTACATACCCGACTGTAGTTTTATTTTTATCTTGTGTATCCAAAAGCAACCTGTGCAAGAACGCAATAAAATAAAAATCGGATTCTTTTCTTTTTTCATGTTGTGTGTATTTTCAGTAATTGCCCAGGAAAATGACAGCATGTATGCTAAAAAGGATTTTCTTATTATACTTTCTACCAAAAATTACCAGTCAGCATTGACAATGGCCAAAGAGGTTTCCGTCTCGACAAATATCGGTTTGCAGTTAAGAGGACTCATTGAAAATAAAACATCAGGACTTAGTTTTTCCAAAGAAGAATGTGAAAAAGAAGACATTGAATACCCCGCCTATTATGCCCGTGGCCGTTGGGATGACGGAATATATTTGAGTATTGAATATTCAAATGCCTATAGTGAATTTGCAAAAGGATATTACATAGTAGTAGCAGCCAGCGGGTCAAAAGATGAGGAAGAAATAAAGATTGCTTACAATAAAATTAAACGGACGTATAAAGATGCTTATTTCAAATCAAGTAAAGTTTATGTGGGGTGCATGCACTGATAGCACCATAAACAACATTATATTTCCCGCAATTATATTTTTGTACCTTGCAGCCCCGAAACAGGAAATGTGCTGAAGGGTATAAAAATAAGAATCCAGTATGAACAAAAACGAATTGCGCAAACAGCAGGCCCTCGAATACCACGCAAAGGGAAGGCCTGGAAAGATAGAAGTAATACCTACCAAAGAAGCTAAAACGCAAAGAGATCTTTCATTAGCCTATTCTCCCGGCGTAGCAGCCCCTTGCCTGGAGATAGCCGCTAACCCGGAAGATGTCTATAAATACACCGCCAAAGGAAACCTGGTAGCCGTGATCAGTAACGGTACTGCCGTACTCGGGCTTGGCGATATTGGCCCGGAAGCCGGCAAACCGGTGATGGAAGGAAAAGGTGTGTTGTTCAAAATATTCGCCGACATTGATGTATTCGATATCGAGATCAATGAAAAAGATCCGGAAAAATTTGTACAGATCGTTAAAGCGCTGGAACCGACTTTTGGCGGCATCAATCTGGAAGACATCAAGGCGCCTGAATGTTTTTATATAGAACAGGAATTAAAAAAACAACTCAGCATTCCCGTCATGCACGATGACCAGCATGGCACAGCTATCATTAGCGCTGCCGCATTGCTGAATGCTTTAGAAATACAAAAGAAAAATATCGGTAAAGTAAAGTTCGTGGTAAACGGCGCTGGCGCTGCAGCCATCTCCTGTATGAAACTTTACATTGCGTTAGGAGCAAAAAAAGATAATTTCCTTGTCTATGACAGCAAAGGTCTTATTCATATGGGCAGAACCGACCTTGATGAAATAAAAAAGGAATTTGTAAGCAATAGCAAAGCCACAACACTGGAACAGGGAATGAAAGATGCCGATGTATTCATAGGTCTGAGCAAAGGAAATGTGCTGAACCAGGATATGGTCAAGTCAATGGCAAAAAATCCTATTGTTTTTGCGATGGCAAATCCTGATCCGGAAATAAGCTGGGAAGATGCTACTTCCGCCAGGAAAGATATCATCATGGCGACAGGACGCAGCGATTATCCCAACCAGGTTAATAATGTTCTTGGTTTTCCCTTTATATTCCGTGGCGCATTGGATGTTCGTGCCACGCAGATCAATGAAGCCATGAAACTGGCCGCCGTAAGGGCATTGGCAGAAATGGCCAAAACTCCCGTTCCCGATATTGTGAACATGGCCTACAATGAGAAGAACATTTCATTCGGCCATAATTATATCATACCCAAACCTGTTGACCCGAGGCTGCTGTCAACCGTAGCCCCGGCTGTCGCCAAAGCAGCAGTAGAAAGTGGTGTGGCAAAACACCCGATCACGGATTGGGAGTCTTACATAGCCAGTCTTGAATCCCGGCTGGGGGTTGACAACCAGGTTATGCGTGCCATCGGTAATAAAGCCCGTCGTGATCCCAAACGTATCGTTTTTGCAGAAGCAGATAATGTAAAGATCCTGAAGACAGCTCATATCGTTTTTGATGAAGGGGTTGGTTATCCCATCCTGCTGGGTGATGAAGCAAAGATCAAAAGTATTGCGGCCGCCAATGGTATTGACCTGGAAGGTTTGCCGATTTTTGATCCCCGAAGCGAAAAAACAGAAGAAAAAAGAAATCAATACTCCGAAATCTTTTTCAGGAAAAGGCAACGCAAAGGCTTCAATGTATATGAAGCAAGAAAGATAATGAGGGACAGGAACTACTTTGGCTGTATGATGGTAGAATGTGGTGATGCCGATGCAATGATCTCGGGTCTTACCAAAAATTACCCCGATACGATCAGGCCTGCTCTGCATACCATTGGTATGGAAGAAGGCGTAAAAAAAATAGCGGGTATGTACCTGATGATGACCAAAAGAGGCCCGCTGTTCCTGGCAGATACAACAGTTAACTTTAACCCTACCGCACAGGAACTGGCTGACATCACCCTGATGGCAGCAAAAGAAGTGAGGCATTTCAATATCATACCGCGTATTGCGATGTTAAGTTATTCCAACTTTGGCAGCAGTGACTCACCGGAAGCAAGACTGGTGGCAGAAGCAAGAAAGATCGTAAAAGAAAAAATGCCTTCTTTGATAATAGATGGGGAAATGCAGGCCAATGTCGCATTCAACCGGGAATTGCTGAAAGAGAATTATCCTTTTTCCGAATTAGTTGACAAGGATGTGAACACCCTGATCTTTCCCAATCTTGCCTCAGGTAATATTGCTTATAATATATTGAAAGAACTGGGCGGCGCTGATGCAGTCGGGCCCATCCTGCTTGGATTAAAGAAACCCGTTCATGTATTGCAATTAGGCAGCTCCGTCCGCAGTATTTTCAATATGGCGCTTATCGCTGTGCTGGATGCGCAGATCAAATGTAAGAATGTTGCTACCGAAGAGATCGTAAAGCGGTCTCCCTGGTGGAAACGGTTCAAAAAAATAAGTAAAGACATGTAACTGCAAAGTAAAAAAGGCAGCATTCAAAATGTAAGTGATCGCTCATTTTTGAGAAAACTATCAACAGGGCCGATTTTACATTTTACATTTTGTATTTTAGATTTTCAATTCTCTTAATGACTATTTTCCGGGATATAGGCCAGTACCTTTTGATGATTAAGGGCATGTTTTCCAAACCAGAGAACGGTAAAATGTACTGGAAGGAATTCATTCACCAATGTTCGGAGATCGGCATCGGGTCATTGGGTATCGTAGCGATCATTTCTGTTTTTATCGGCGCTGTATCTACAATACAAACAGCGTATCAGCTGGTCAGTCCGCTGATCCCTGACTCAACTATCGCCCAGATCGTAAGAGATACCGTCATTCTTGAATTTGCCCCTACCCTTGTTTGTATCGTTTTAGCCGGTGTGGCCGGCAGCCGTATTGCCAGCGAACTCGGGAATATGCGGGTAAGCGAACAGATTGATGCATTAGAGATCATGGGTATCAATACCAAGGCCTATCTTATTATGCCAAAAATTGCCGGATCATTACTGATGATTCCATTACTGGTTATAATAGCCATGGCCCTGGGTATCTGGGGTGGACGGCTGGCGGGTGTTGCAGCGAATATTGTTTCGGCCAGCATGTATGATAAAGGTCTGCTGGAAGCATTCAGGCCGTATAATGTAATATTTGCCCTGATAAAATCTTATGTCTTTGCATTTATCATTTCAAGCATCCCTGCCTTTTATGGCTATTATGTAAAAGGCGGTGCATTGGAAATCGGCAGGGCCAGTACAAAGGCTGTTGTGGTCAGTTGTATTTTGATATTGTTTGCAGACTATGTGTTATCGGCGCTGCTGTTGTGACCGGTTCAGAATATGAACTATTAAGACCAAGATTATTGTATTACTTTAAACTGATAAATCTCTATATTAAATCAATCGGTCCCAATAAAACAGACCAGGTTTTAAAGAAATGATTTATTGACCCCATTGATAAAATGACTAACCTTGATAGAAGTAAAAAAAATAGCAAAAAAGTTTGATGACAAGGTCGTTATTAACGATGTCAGTGCTGTGATGAAAGCCGGGCAATGCAATCTTATTATCGGCGCCAGCGGCAGCGGCAAAACCGTATTGATGAAATGCATGGTGGGTTTATTTGAGCCCGACAGCGGTGAGATCCTCTATAGCGGGCACAGCTTTACCGAAATGAGTCCCGAAGAAAGAACGGAGATCAGGAAAGAAATAGGTATGCTGTTCCAGGGCTCTGCTTTGTTCGACAGCCAAACCGTTGAACAGAATGTGATGTTCCCCCTTGATATGTTTACAGATTGGACCCCTCAAAAAAAACTTGAGCGGGCAAATGAAGTGCTGGCAAGGGTGAACCTGGTAGATGCCAATAAAAAATATCCCGCTGAACTGAGTGGCGGAATGAAAAAAAGAGTAGCGCTGGCAAGAGCCATCGTATTAAATCCAAAATATCTTTTTTGCGACGAGCCCAATTCAGGTCTTGATCCGCAAACTGCTCTTGTTATTGATAAACTGATACGGGAAATAACAATAGAATTCAACATTACTACGGTTGTCAATACCCATGACATGAACAGTGTGATGGAGATCGGCAATTACATTCTTTATATGCACAAGGGCAATAAAGAATGGGAAGGTTCGAATAAAGAGATCATCTTCAGCAAAAATCAATTACTCAATGAATTCATCTTTGCCTCCGAATTTTTGCAGGATGCCAAAGAAATGCGGATGCTCGAGGAAACCGGCAAGATACCCAACCACCGGAATATGGATGATATGATGAAGTGATGAATAAAAGCTGGCAGTTTTCCCTGCCTGTTTTTGAATATCCTGAACTGCAAACTGGAAACAATCCCTTACTTTTGCCGGACTTTTAAGTTAATGCTATGAGTATTCTCGTCAATAAGAACTCCAAAATACTGGTACAGGGTTTTACAGGAACAGAAGGAACTTTCCATGCTACACAAATGATCGAATACGGTACAAATGTCGTAGGTGGCGTTACCCCTGGTAAAGGCGGTAATAAGCATCTTGATAAACCCGTGTTCAATACGGTGGCTGATTGTGTAAAGGCCACAGGCGCTGATGTAAGTATCATCTTTGTTCCACCTGCTTTTGCTGCTGATGCCATTATGGAAGCGGCTGATGCCGGTATCAAACTGGTAGTTTGTATCACAGAAGGTATACCCGTACAGGATATGGTAAAAGTGAAAAATTACCTGTTGGGAAAAAATACAAGATTGGTTGGTCCTAACTGCCCCGGTGTTATCACTGCCGACGAATGCAAGGTCGGGATCATGCCCGGTTTCGTTTTTAAATCAGGCCGCATCGGCATTGTTTCCAAATCAGGTACGCTAACCTATGAAGCGGCTGACCAGGTTGCTAAAGCCGGTTTGGGAATTTCTACTGCCGTTGGCATTGGCGGCGACCCTATCATTGGCACACCCACCAAAGAAGCGGTTGAATTATTAATGAATGACCCCGGCACAGATGCCATCGTCATGATCGGCGAGATCGGTGGTGGTATGGAAGCCGAAGCTGCCAGGTGGATAAAAGAAACTGGAAATAAAAAACCGGTGGTTGGTTTTATTGCCGGACAAACTGCACCTCCCGGTCGCCGTATGGGCCATGCCGGCGCTATCGTTGGCGGCGCTGAAGATACAGCCGAAGCAAAAATGAAGATCATGGCAGAATGTGGTATCCATGTGGTAAAAAGTCCTGCCGATATTGGCAAAAAAATGGCGGAAGTGATAAAGAAGAAGTGAGTGGTGAATGGTAAGTGGCTAATGGGAAAGACATCCTGACATTTTACGATAATACTATTTATAAAAAATGCCCTCCTGGACCAGGAGGGCATTTACATTTTATTTGAATCTTCACCCCACTCACT
>DATDIX010000281.1:0-39433 GCA_036520835.1 Chitinophagaceae bacterium
ATTTTAAAAAAGCCACCGGATTTATTCGGTGGCTTTTTGCTGAAGGAGTATTTTTGCCACCGCCGTCGCAGGAGTATGGTCCCATTGTGCTCATTAGAATTACCAAACGCTGAAGAGTGCCCGGATCCCACGATTTTTATCGGGCAACTATGTCCGGGATAAACCTGCAACAGGCGATAATAACAACAATACAGTTTGGCCCAAAAAATTATAAGATATCATGGTTGATGTAATTCTTGGCCTCCAGTGGGGCGATGAAGGAAAAGGAAAGATCGTTGATTATTTTGCGAAGGACTATGATGTGATCGCCAGGTTCCAGGGAGGGCCTAATGCGGGGCACACATTATATGTAGACGACAAAAAAGTAGTGTTGCACCAGATACCTTCCGGTGTTTTTCAAAAGAATAAACTGAACCTGATCGGCAATGGGGTAGTACTTGACCCGGTAACATTAAAGAGAGAATGTGATACCGTTGCAGGATTTGGTGTTGACCTGAAAAAGAATCTCTTTATTGCCGAAAGAACACACCTTATCCTGCCCACACACCGTGCATTGGATAAGGCGGCAGAATTGTCCAAGGGGAACCAGAAGATTGGTTCTACCCTCAAAGGCATTGCGCCAACTTACATGGATAAAACAGGAAGAAACGGTTTACGTGTAGGCGACCTGCTTGATAAGAATTTTACTACTGCTTATATCAAATTAAGATTGAAGCACCAGAAACTGCTGGATAATTTTTCATTCAATGAGGATATCACAGCCTGGGAAGAGGAATTCTTTGAGGCGCTGGAGTTTTTAAAACAATTGAATATCGTCAATGGCGAATATTTTATCAATGAACAATTAAAAGCCGGGAAAAAAGTATTGGCCGAAGGTGCGCAGGGAAGTATGCTGGATATTGATTTTGGTACATTTCCTTTTGTAACTTCCTCTAACACTATTTCGGCTGGTGTTTGCAGTGGACTGGGCGTGGCTCCGCAAAAGATCAGGGATGTGATAGGTGTCACCAAAGCCTATTGTACCCGTGTGGGTAGCGGGCCTTTTCCCACCGAACTGGAAAATGCCACGGGTGAAGAATTAAGAAAGATCGGTAATGAATTTGGCGCTACTACCGGCCGGCCACGCCGTTGCGGGTGGATAGACCTGGTGGCATTACAGTTTGCCTGCATGATAAACGGGGTAACAAAGATCGTAATGACCAAAGCAGATGTGCTTGATGCGTTTAAGGAATTGGAGGTCTGCACCAGCTATAAATTGAACGGGAAAGAAAGCAGGGAGATCCCTTTTCGCCTTGACCGGATGCAGGTAGAAGCGGTGTATAAAAATTTTCTGGGCTGGAATACAGATACGAGTGCAGCAAAATCATTCAAGGAATTGCCTGAAACCATGAAGACCTACGTTAACTTTATCAACCAGTACCTTGGGGTCAGTATCAATTATATATCTAATGGGCCGGGCCGTGACCAGATAATCACTGTTTAATTGATTTATATCAGAAAAGGCCGGGTTTTTTAGAGAAAGATCATATCTGAGAGAAATAAAAAAAACTTTTTTAAAAATTTGGCTAATTAAAAACTTCGCTGAAATTTTACAGTAATAACCCTATCTGAATATGTCAAAACCAGAAAAGAAACCTGCCGCTAAGAGCAGCACCTCATCCGAAAAAGAATCAGCTAAAAAAGCCTCTCCTAAACCAAAGAAGAAGGAAGAAGAGGATGATGAAGATGATCTTGATGATGATGAGGACGAGACGCCTGCTAAAAAAGGAGGCAAGGCAACTGCCTCAAAGAAAGGAAAAGAGGATGACGACGATGATGATGACGGTCCTGAAGAAGTGGATGAATGGGATAAAGTGGAAGAGGAAGAAGAATGGGATCCTGACTTTGAAGAATTTGATGTACCCAAATCAAAGGGTAAAAAAAGTAGCGGTGTAGCTGGTAAGAAAGGCGCTGAAGAAGAAGAAGATTTTAAGGTAGATGACGAGTTCAAAGATATGTTTGATGATGGCGATGGCTTCGATGATGAGGATGATGATTACTAACAGGGCATATCCGTTCATATACATTGAACAATACTACTCTCACCAATACTTTTGCCGTAACTGACTTCGGGCAAACAAAACAAAAAGTGTTGAACTGGGCACAACGGTTCAACACTTTTTGTTTTCTCGATAACCACCAGTATCAAATTGAGCCGCATACACAGGAATGTATAGTAGGGGCGGGCATACGAAGGAAGATCATGGCAGAGGCAGGCACTGCATTGGATCAGTTGCAATATTTCATTGATAAAAAAAAGACATGGCTGTTCGGGCACCTGGGTTATGACCTGAAAAATGAAATGGATGAATTTTCTTCTGGTCATCCTGATCATATTCAATTCCCTGACCTCTTTTTCTTTGAGCCAGAGATCATTATCCGCCTGACCGAAAGCGAGATGATCATCGAAGCAGATGAGCCTGCAGAAATATTCGACGCCGTTGTTTCACAACCTTTTCATGCCAAAATAATAAAAGAAACGCCGACGCCAATCCAGAACAGGATCCCGAAAGAAGAATACCTTTCTGTCATCCGGCAGTTGCAAAAGCACATACTTCGCGGTGATTGTTATGAGATCAATTTCTGCCAGGAGTTTTTTGCAGAGAAATCTGTTATTGATCCTGTATTGGTTTATCAAAAACTTGCCAGGATTTCTCCCAATCCTTTTTCTGCTTTATACCGGGTCGATGATAAGTGGCTGATCTGCGCCAGCCCCGAACGGTTTCTAATGAAAAAAGAGAATACAGTTCTATCGCAACCTATTAAAGGCACTTCAAAAAGAGTGATAAATAATGATATCACGGACAGGGAAGGGAGGGAGCAATTGTTCCGCAGCGAAAAGGACCGTTCGGAGAATGTAATGATCGTGGACCTGGTCAGAAACGACCTTTCGAAGATCTGTGAAGAAGGAACGGTGAAAGTGGATGAGTTATATGGCATTTATTCTTTTCCACAGGTGCACCAGATGATATCAACTATAAGCGGGGAATTAAAAAAGAATGTTTCATTCACTGAAATAATAAAAGCAACCTTTCCTATGGGCTCCATGACCGGCGCTCCGAAGAAAAGAGTGATCGAACTGATAGAACAATATGAGAAAACAAAAAGGGGAATTTTTTCAGGGGCACTGGGCTATATTTCCCCTGATGGAAATTTCGATCTTAATGTCGTGATACGGAGTATCATGTACAATGCTTCTACAGGTTATCTTTCATTCGAGGCGGGCTCAGGCATTACCTTTTACAGCGATCCTGAAAAGGAATGGGAAGAATGTTTACTGAAAGCGGAAGCTATCAAAAATGTTCTTTCTTCACATTAATTAGTTCTTGCATTCAGCAGGAGCTGCATTGATTCATTGAGGATAGTTGGTTTCTTTGCGATAAACATTTCCATCTTATCGGTAGGTAATTTCAGCTCATAATTACCGTTTGAAGCAACCAGTTTATCGAAATTGGGATTCAGTTTGTTAAAGGAAGCGATATCCATTGAAATATGCTTCATTATGACAAATGAATTATAGCGGCCGCTGATAGACTGTGTTTTTGAATTGGTTTTTTCTTCCGTTGTTATAACCGGGCTAACGCTTACTGTCAATTCTTTTGCTTCATTTTTAGTAGAGGTGGTTATACCTCCCTGTCCTTCCATCATGTAATGGGTCGCAATGAATTTCTTTACATGGTTCTTTGATTCTGCAGGCAGGTATTTTTGCAGGGTCCAAAAGTCTTTACTACCGCTTTTTTTAATAGCAGTATTTACTTTTCCGGGTCCTCCGTTATATGCAGCTATCACCAGCAGCCAATCGCCATATAAAGCATAGAGGCTTGTAAGATATTTTGATGCCGCATGAGTGCTTTTGGCAAAATCCTTTCTCTCATCATATTTCTTGCTCACTTTTAGCCCCATATTCTTTGCTGTAGCCGGCATAAACTGCCAGGGCCCTACCGCCCCAACCCTTGAACGGGCATTGGTCTTAAGGTAAGATTCGATGACTGCCAGGTATTTAAGTTCTTTTGGCAGGTTATATTGGGTCAGGATACCGTCCATAAGGTCAAAATAAGGCTTGCCCCAGTCTTTCATATCCGCCATCTTCTTTCCAAACTTTTGAATATAGTCTTCTACAAAACTGACAGCTTGTGGATTAAGCTGTTCGTAGCCGATGCCAAGTGGCAGGGAGGAAGTAATAGAGAAGTTGCTGAACTCTTTCTTTGGGTCTGTGACTATTTCTGTCACTTCCTTCAGGGAGTCTTTTTTGTCCGCCGTATCCTTAAGTGAATGATGACTGTCAAAATAGCCGCTCTCAGTTCTGCCTGCAAAAGCAATGCTTAGAAAGAACAGACCGATTAAACCAGCCAGGAATTTTTTTACCATGGTAGTGTGAAATTTTAGTTACACAAATCGGGTACTGTACGGACAATTAAGTTCTAGGGTTGTGTTCTGTGGCCTTGCATCAGTTCATTTGAAAGGCGGAGCAAAGGTAACTCATTAAACCGGTCTGCCATCAGCTGGAGACCAAATGGCATTGCATTGGAATGGCGAAAAAGAGGCAGAGAAATGGCGGGAATCCCCCCAAGATTAGCCATAACTGTATAAATATCAGCAAGGTACATGGCTATTGGGTCATTGGTTTTTTCACCGACCCTAAAAGCAGTAGCCGGAGAAGTGGGAAGCAGGATAAAGTCGAACTCCTTGAATATCAGTTGTATTTTTTTTGTTAATAAACTTCTGACTTTTTGAGCCCGGGTAAAGTAGGCATCGTAGTATCCGGCGCTTAAAACGAAGGTGCCAAGCATAATACGTCTTTTGACCTCTTTGCCAAAACCATCTGAACGGGATTGTTTGTAAAATTCCGTCAGGTCAATACCTTTTTCAGCAGTTCTTTGGCCATATTTTACCCCATCATAACGTGAGAGGTTGGAGGATGCTTCAGCTGTGGTAAGGACATAATAGGCAGGCACTATATAATCAAGCAAATCAAATGCTACCGGCTTCACTTCATGGCCTACATTTTTCAGCTTGTCAATAAGGGATTTTATAGAGGTACCTATTTCAGGGTCAATACTTGGATGGTCAAGGGCTTCATTAAAATAGGCAATCCGGTATTTTTTCTTTGGTGCAGAAAGTTCAGTGTAGTCTTCCACTGGTTTTGAAGATACTGTACTGTCAAATTCATCATGGCCGGATATCACTTCGAGTGCTTTTGCAACGTCCTGAACAGTAATTCCAAAAATGCCTATTTGATCAAACGAAGAAGCATAAGCGATAAGACCATAACGGGAAATACGGCCATAGGTTGGTTTTAATCCAACTATACCGCAGAAATCAGCCGGCTGACGAACCGAGCCTCCTGTGTCACTTCCCAGAGAGATCATACAAAGACCTGCCTGTACGGCAACTGCCGACCCCCCGGATGATCCGCCTGGCACCCTTGATTCATCCATGGCATTTAGTACTTTGCCATAGGCAGAATTCTCATTGGTGGAACCCATCGCAAATTCATCGCAGTTACAATTGCCGATGATGATGGCTTCCTCAGCCAATAATCTTTCAACGACAGTAGCAGAATAAACAGAAGTAAATCCTTTAAGGATATTTGACGATGCAGAGAGGCGGTGATCTTTATATGCAATAACATCCTTTAGGCCTATAACAACGCCGTGAAGTTTTCCAATGCCACCACCTGCTTTTCTTTTATGGTCGAGCTCTTTTGCTTTTTGTATAGCCTCTCCGGCATAAACTTCTATGAAGGCATTTAAATGCTGTTTGGCTTGTATTTGATACAGGTAATGCTCAACAGCCTGCAAGCAGGTGCTTGTTCCTTCCTTCAGCCGGGCATGATATTGCTCAATGGAAGAAAACTCAAACAAAAGGAATAGTTCTTTTTCGGTGAATGAGAAGAATAACTAAAAGAGGATGAATATTACGGGTTCTTAACTTCGTTGGCGTTTTCCTCGATTTCTCTTTTCACATTGCTTTTTGCATCATTGAATTCACGAACACCTTTGCCTAAACCTCTCATCAGTTCGGGGATCTTACGACCACCGAAAAGCAGTAAAACAATAACCAGGATGATGATGATCTCATTAGTTCCCAGCATTCCCAGTAAAGTAGTTTGTATCATAATTAATGAATTAAAAACCAAAGATAGTAATTAGTATTTGCATAATATACCTTTAGCTGTAATCCCGGATCAATGCCTGTAATGCCCGGATCAAAGCCAATAAAAAACCCTGCTTAAGCAGGGTTGTAAATATTTTGCTACAAGTAGTATTACTAAGCTGATGCCGAAACTGCCATACGCTTTTCACGGATCCTGGCACTTTTACCACTGCGTTTGCGCTGGTAAAACAATTTAGCACGGCGAACGTTCCCGGTTTTGTTCAGTTCAATAGACTCAATGTTGGGAGAAAAATAGGGGAATACCCTTTCTACACCTATACCATCGGAGATCTTACGAACTGTAAAGCTGGCAGTATGGCCTGTGCCCTGCTTTTTGATCACATCGCCTTTGAAAGACTGGATCCTTTCTTTGTTTCCTTCAATGATCTTGTAGTTAACAGTGACATTATCACCTGGCTTGAATTTCGGGAAATCCTTTTTTCCGGTCAGCTGCTCATGTACAAATGCGATGGCGTTCATAACTCTAAATTTTAAGGAGGGCAAAGGTAAGGGGAAAAGTTTAAAGTTTAAAAGTTTAGGGGGTTTAAAAGTTTAAGGCTCCACTGTTGACAAAACTCTTATTTAGGGTTAAGCTTTTGCATACCCCTTAAACCCTTAAACATTAAACTCTTAAACAGATATTATCTTGCTACGTTTACAGTCCTTTTCTCCCTGATCACTGTCACTTTTATCTGCCCCGGAAAAGTCATTTCAGTCTGTATCTTCTGTGCTATTTCAAAAGAAAGCTTTTCAGAGTCCTGGTCGGTCACCTTATCAGCCTCCACAATCACCCTGAGTTCACGGCCGGCCTGGATTGCATAGGCTTTTTCCACTCCTGTATAAGCCATGGCCAGGTTTTCAAGATCCTTAATACGTTGCAGGTATTGTTGCATGATCTCTCTGCGGGCACCGGGCCTGGCGCCACTAATGGCATCACAAGCCTGTACGATCGGGGAGATCACATATTGCATTTCCATTTCATCGTGGTGGGCTCCAATTGCGTTGACAACGGCCGGATTTTCGCCATATTTCTCAGCCAGTTTAGCGCCTAATAATGCATGGCTTAATTCACTTTCTTCATCAGGAACTTTGCCTATATCATGGAGAAGCCCGGCACGTTTTGCCAGCTTCGGATTCAGGCCTAACTCGGCAGCCATTGTAGCACAAAGATTGGCTGTTTCCCGGCTATGCATGAGCAGGTTTTGACCGTAAGAAGAGCGGAATCGCATACGGCCAACCATTCTCACCAATTCCTTATGCAATCCATGTATTCCAAGCTCGATAACTGCTCTTTCGCCATGTTCCATTACCTGTTCTTCAATTTGCTTACGGGTCTTTTCAACCACTTCCTCAATACGGGCCGGGTGGATACGGCCATCCGCTACCAGTCGCTGCAAACTTAAACGGGCAATTTCACGACGAAGCGGATCGAAACAGGAAAGCAAAATAGCTTCCGGGGTATCGTCAACGATAAGATCCACGCCAGTAGCGGCTTCTATAGCACGGATATTACGACCTTCACGACCGATTATCTGCCCTTTTATTTCATCGCTTTCCAGGTTAAAAACAGTAATTGAGTTTTCAATCGCCTGTTCTGCTGCTGTACGCTGTATGGTTTGAATGATGATCTTCCTGGCCTCTTTATTCGCCTTTAGCTTAGCATCTTCTATTATTTCCTGTTGAATGCTGAGGGCTTGTGACTGGGCTTCATGTTTCAGGCTTTCAACTAACTGTGTTTTTGCTTCATCCGCAGAAAGACCGGCAATTTTTTCCAACCGGCGGATATGTTCCTCCTGGTGTTTTTCCAGTTCAGTTCTTTTGATATTTACCAGTTCTATCTGGCGGTTCAGCGTTTCCTTGATCGCTTCATTGTCTTTTATCTGCTTTTCAAGGTTGCTTTCCTTTTGGTTGATGCTTTGTTCTTTCTGGCGGATACGGCCCTCTGTGTCATTGATCTTGCGGTTGCGTTCCAGTACTTCCTTATCATGCGCCGATCTCATCTGAACAAATTTTTCCTTGGCCTCCAGTTCTTTTTCTTTCCGGATGGTTTCAGCTCTCAGTTCAGCTTCTTTGAGTAATGTCTGTGATTGCAGTTCGGCTTCTTCGAGTTTTTGACGGGTATTTTTGGCAAAAATGAGCTTACCCGCTACAAGGCCAGCGACAAGAGCGGCTACACCTATTATTATAGATAGTATAAGGGGATCCATGAATCGTTTGTTTAATGTGTTCCAAAATGGTATCGTTTGTTCTGCAGATCATAATTAATGTTAAGCAGGTGCCCGTAGTTCAGGCAGCAGGCGAAGATACAAAACCGAAACTAATGGATGAAATTGCTTCCGTTCATAATTTCCTTTAATACATGAAAATAACTGCCTGCCACAACTAAGCAGGGCAGTCGCTATTGTTTGCGTATATAACCTTGCATGGCCCAAGATTATTGAACAAAAAATACTTCTTGCTCTTGGCCTTTCCCTATATTGATCTCAGCACAGGATAGCAGTAAAAAATCCACACTCTATAATAAGATTGGCCATTTCCCTGATTCGCCAGGGGATGACCAGTAGATTCTATATTTTCAATAAGCCGGAGCCCGGGCTTTAGCAGGGCCTGAAATATGGGGAGACCTCAGTTGAAAGCCATTTACGATAATTTCCTGATCTGAACGGCGGCAGGCGATCTTAAATTCTGGGCTAACAAATAGCTAAACAGTATAGCAGCAGGGTTATTCCTTAAAACATGTTACATGACCCAAAAGGGAAGATCATAGCTAATAATCTGGGAAAAGAGCACTTGAATCAATAATTGCGGAAACGATAAAGACAAAAAAGGTTCTGGGATAACTCAATTGTTTTTCAACTGGTTATCGAGTATTTGTTCAATCAGGTCCAACTGCCCTGCCAGGTTTTCCTTATCATAACCGGCCCTGGCTTTAGCTACCTGGTCGGTGGCAAACCAAAGCAGCACCATGGCTATATAATCCTGCATATCCTTGCCGGCAAACTGCGTTCTGAACTCAAGGATCTTATCATTGATGGTCTTGACCGTTTTCCGGACCACTTCTTCATCCTCGCCGGCTACTTTTATCCTGTAACTTCTATCACCAATAACTACGGTTGCAGCAATTAAATCACTCATGACTTGCAAAGTTGAAAAATTGTTAATATCTTGGTTTGCTTGCGAAAATAGAACCCACTCATCCTGTTAAAATTACCAACCAGTTTCCAGTTCCTGTAAAAAACGTTTTAACATTAAAAACGTTAAGGATCATGTTCGCTAAAATTAAGCCGTCAATTTTTATTGACGCATTGCAACTTGAACTAAGTGCCCACACCGGCAATTTTCTCCGGGGTGTGCTGAGGGATGACAAAGGTAGCATCTGCAGCACACTTGAGAAAGACATCATGAATGAGAACGAGCATTTCACCTGGACGGGATTAAGTCATCTTCCGTATGGCAAGTACACGATCGAATTATCACAAGGCGAGGATGAAATGAAAATGAATCTTGTTAAAAGGATCTGATCACTGACCAAGCATCGTAATGCAACGGTCGATCTCTTTAACATAGAAATTGATCTTCTTTTCAAACTCTTTTTTATCAGTCTCGCTCATTTCCCCGCTACTGTACCTTAAAACATCTACCTGCTGCTTCAGGGTATCAAGATTATCCTGTTGGGCAGTTACCTGCATTTTTGTGCTTTGTAATTCTTGTTTTAACCCGCTGTTCTCTTTTTGCAAAAGAGTAAGCTGCTTCAGCAATTGCTGCAACTTGGTTTGAATTCTTTTTAACTGAACTTCTGTTTCTGTCATACAGTAATCAATTAAGATGTTGTCAGAAGGGCTATTATTTCCTGATCTCTGCCTGCAGGTCTTTTTCAAACGTGGTCATGATCTTATTCATCCATCCGTCGATCTCTTTATCGGTCAGTGTTTTTTCTTCGTCAAGGAAAGTGAAACTGACAGCGAGTGATTTTTTACCTGCACCGAGCTTTTCACTTTCAAAAATATCGAACAACTTCATGCCTTGTAGTTTGCTGAGACGAATCTTATCCACCGTTTTTTCTACTTCTTCATATTTCAGCTGACGCGGAACTATTATAGCAAGGTCCCTGTGCACTGCGGGGAACTTTGATATCTCCCGTACAACCGGTTTATGGGCAGCGGCAATATTTACTATAGCTTCCCAGTTAAGCCCTGCAAAGAAAACAGGCTGTTTGATATCAAACCTCGCAAGGGACTGTTTATTTACCTCTCCCGTGCCTGCTATGACCTGGTCGTTGAGTTTAAAGACAATATGATTATCCAGTTTTGGCACCGCTAAAATTTCTGTAGTATCGGCTGTTATTCCCAGCAATTTCAAAACAGACATAACGATGCCTTTCAGGTAATAGAAATCAGCACCTGACTCTTTTTGGTTCCACGAACTTTCTGTTATGCTTCCGCTAATGACAAGACAAAGCTTCTCAGCTTCCAGGTACTTACCGGCTCCCGGGGTGCTATATGCTTTACCAAATTCAAAAAGCCGGAGAGCATTATTCTTATGATTCAGATTGTGTGCAACCGCTTCGAGTGCTGTTTCAAAAAGTGAATTGCGCAGGATATTCAGCCCGGCACTGAGGCTGTTCAGCATGGTGACCATTTGTTCCCTTTCCGCTTCTGAGAAATAGGCGGCATTGGTGATTGAATTGGTCATGATCTCATTAAAACCAAGCCCGGCCAGGTAATTAGCCACTTTCTCTTTCAAAACTTCTTTTGCATAATTTTCTTCTACAGAAGGTGTGATAGTGATCGCATCAGGAATGGCAATATTGTCCAGTCCGTCAATACGCAATACTTCTTCTACCAGGTCAGCAGGCATGCTGATATCGGGTTTGTGAAAAGGAACTGCTACTCTCAATTCATCAATACCTTCTTTTATTACTTCAAATCCCAGACTGGTCAGTATATCTTTTACTGCATCGGGGTGGTAATTTTTTCCGCTGATCTTTTTAAGGAAATGATATTTGATCGCTACCTGTGTTTTTTCTTTTGGGGCAGGATAGATATCAACGATCTCTGAAGCAATTTCGCCACCGCAAATTTCTTTGATAAGCATGGCTGCTCTTTTCAGCACATTGACGGTTCCGGAAATATCTGTTCCTTTTTCAAACCGGCTGGCTGCATCAGTTCTTAATCCATGGCGGAATGAAGTTTTGCGGGTAACAATGGGATCAAAGCAGGCGCTTTCCAGGAAAATATTCTTTGTTTTTTCTGAAACACCACTGTGTAACCCGCCGAAAACACCGGCAATACACATTCCTTCCTTTTCATTACATATCACCAGGTCTTCGGCACTAAGTTTTCTTTCTTTCTCGTCCAGAGTAATGAAAGGCGTTCCTTCCGGCAGGTTTTTTACAATTATTTTTTTGCCGGTAATTGCGTCAGCATCGAAAGCATGAAGCGGTTGTCCCGTCTCATGCTGAATATAATTAGTGATATCAACGATATTACTGATCGGCCGCAAGCCGATCGCTTTTAATTTTTCCTGTAGCCACTTTGGGGATGGGGCAATTTTGATATTGGCAATACTTACGCCACTATACCTTGGGCATGCATTTGTATTTTCAATTTTTACAGAGACCGGTAGCAATGTGTTGTCAGCTTTAAACCCATTACTGGCGGGCAGTTTCGCTTTAATATCTTTTTTATCATGATGGGTCAAATAAGCACAAACATCCCTGGCTACTCCCCAGTGGCTCATCGCATCCATGCGGTTGGGGGTAAGGCCGATTTCATATATCCAGTCAGTATATGGTTTGAAATGGTCAGCAGCGTCAGAGCCCACTTTTACATTTTGCGGTAAGACAATGATACCGGCATGCGAGGTTCCCAAACCAATTTCATCTTCAGCGCAGATCATTCCATGACTTTCTGAACCGCGGATCTTAGCCACTTTCATCGTCAATGGTTCGCCTGCTGATGGGTAGATGGTTGTTCCGACCGGGGCCACCACCACTTTCTGCCCGGCAGCTACATTCGGCGCCCCGCATACAATAGATAATGGCTCGCCGGCACCAATGTTTACTTTGGTCAATGTCAGTTTATCGGCGTTGGGGTGTTTTTCTGTACTCAATACTTCACCAATGATCAACCCTTTTAATCCGCCTTTCACTTCTTCATACGCTGTGAGGCTTTCCACTTCCAGGCCAACCGAGGTAAGTATGCGGCTTAATCTTTCGGGATCAACAGTCACGGGCAGGTATTCACTCAGCCATTTATAAGAGATCGTCATGTATAACTATAAGATTAATATGGCTGCGAAGATATGAAAACGCAAATGAGGAGGCAGAAGCTAAAAAAAACAAAACCTCATCCTCCCGTCGTGGACGGAACAGGATGAGGCTTTTCAATTCTTTATAGCCTTCTTAATATATTATGCGCACAACTCCACCTTGAAAGCAAGACTGAAATAGGAATAATAATGTCCTTTTTCGTTTCTTGAATCTCCGTTCCACTCATGGCCGAATGTAAAAGGGTGTTTGGTTCCGGATGCAGCTTCACCGAGAGCTACCATGGCTTCTTTTGCATGTACCCTGAAACCATACGTAATGTCCTTGTGCAACTGTACAGGAGGTAATCCAAAACGGATCCATTTGGCATTATCACCTTTTTGCACATCGAGGGTAGAGCTGCCGATTGAAGGTCCCCATTTTTTGGAGCTGTTATCAAATTCATGTAAAGTAAGCACTACCTGGCCCCCGTATTGTACGGCTGCAGAATACAATTGAATATTGTCCAATTGACCTTCAGCGGGGCAGTTGAATGTTTGTCCGGCAAAATGATCGGTGGGATCAGTTTTTAAATGACCGATCCAAAGCGTGGTGTTGTTTTGTGCCTGGGAAAGCACAGGACGGGGGTGGCTGCTGTTTTTCAGTGTCTGCATAATCGTTTTTTTAGTTGTTTAGTCTCCGAGCAGCTATTGGTACTGGTAAAGATCTTTATGTATAACTCCCGTTTCCGGTATTTATTGTACCGAAAACAAGCTCTGTAACATTATAAACTATTATGAAGCCTCAAAGGTTGCTTTATAGCCAGTTATGTTACAAAAAACTTTTCCCCTTTTGTGCTGATCTTTCTTATAACCTTGCCGGTTTTTTATTGTAAATTGATGCAAGGCCTGAGAAGTTAAGGAAAAACCGTATGTGGATAACCCTTAGTCGCCTGGTGAAAAATTAGTGCAGAAAGAAAAATTTTTTTGATACTGCATTTGCATTTTATTTCGCTTATCTGACTGACGGGAACATTCGCCTAACAAGAAGTACTCATTTCTTCAAACAAGACGGAATACTAACCCAGGTCATTGGTGAATAACTGATGGTATAACCCTTTATCGCTTGTACTGAACGATGGACTTGACTAATGTAAATAAAGACAGGAAACAGAAAAGACGATCTACGCTTGATTTGGGAACAATGGTTTATGGTAAAGTGCCGCCACAGGCAAAAGACCTGGAAGAAGCCGTGTTAGGCGCCATCATGCTGGAGAAGAACGCCTTTGATGCAGTAATTGAGATACTCAAACCCGAGTGTTTTTATGTAGAAGCGCACCAGCGCATCTTTAAAGCCATGCAAAGCCTGGCGAATAAGAGCCAGCCCATCGATATCCTGACAGTGGCTGAGGAGCTCCGTTTTAAAGAAGAACTGGAGATGGTAGGAGGGCCATATTATGTTACCAAGCTTACCAATGCTGTTGTATCCTCAGCCCATATCGAGGCCCACGCAAGAATTATTCTTCAAAAATTCATTCAAAGAGAACTGATTCGGATCAGTGGTGAGATCATCGGCGATGCCTATGAAGACTCAACTGACGTATTCGATTTGCTCGATGATGCGGAAAGCAAGCTATTTGAGATTACCAACAACCACCTGCGTAAAAATTTTGATACGATTGATTCAATATTGGTAAAAACGATTCAGCGTATCGAAGACCTGCGTCATAAAAATGAAGATGTAACAGGAGTACCCAGCGGTTTTTCAGGACTGGACCGGGTTACCTATGGCTGGCAAAATACGGACCTTATCATTTTAGCTGCACGTCCTGCGGTGGGTAAAACGGCTTTTGCATTGAACCTGGCCCGAAATGCAGTAATGCATCCCGGCAAACCGACACCGGTTGCTTTATTTTCCCTTGAAATGAGCGCCGGGCAATTGGTACAACGTATCCTGGCGGCAGAAAGTGAAATATGGCTGGAAAAAATTGCAAGAGGTAAACTGGAAGAGCATGAAATGAAACAACTCTATGCAAGGGGTATTCAACGGTTAGCACAGGCTCCGTTGTATATTGACGATACTCCTGCATTGAACATTTTTGAATTGAGGGCCAAGTGCCGCCGGTTAAAAAATAAACACAATATCGGGATGGTCATTATTGATTACCTGCAACTGATGAGTGGAACCGGCGAGAACCGTAATGGAAACCGGGAACAGGAGATCAGCAATATTTCAAGGAATCTGAAAGCATTGGCAAAAGAATTGAATATCCCGATCATGGCGCTGTCCCAGTTAAGCCGTGCCGTAGAGCAGCGTGGCGCCAAAGAAGGAAGCCGTATTCCGCAACTGAGTGACCTTCGTGAATCAGGGGCTATCGAGCAGGATGCTGATATGGTTATGTTCCTTTATCGCCCGGAATACTATGATGTAACAACGAATGCGGAAGGAGAGAATACAAAAGGATTGACAGAAGTAAAGATCGCCAAGCACCGTAATGGTTCGCTGGAAACTGTAAAACTGAAAGCGCTATTACATATTCAGAAATTTGTGAACTGGGATGACGATCCGTATAGCAGTATTGGTTTGCCTGCAGGCGGCTGGCGGCCGGTAGAAGATGGCGGTGGCGGCGAAAAATTATATATCCAGACCGGCAGTAAAATGAATGATGCCGGTGCTGATGACAATACGGATGATCCGTTCTGATGATTTTGTCTCTCTTAACCTTAGTATACATTATCAAAGCTTCGTTTTTACGGAGCTTTTTTATTTATCTTAGTTGTATAACCCGTAACAGTAAAAATGTCGCTGTCTTATTTCTATATCCAACAATTGGATCCTTCTCAAAAGGAAATAGTGCTTGATGAAGATACCTCTTATCATATTGTGCAGGTATTGCGTATGAAACCGGAAGAGAAACTGCAACTGACAGACGGAAAGGGCAACCTGGTCGCCGGGCATATTGTGGAATGTCATAAAAAACATTGTACAATACAAGTAGAAGAAACCAGTTACCGGCAACCGGCAATAAAAAAGATCAGTATCGCTATTTCACTTATAAAAAACACCAGCCGCTTTGAATGGTTCCTGGAGAAAGCGACAGAGATCGGTGTCACAGCCATCATTCCTTTGATCTGTGAAAGAACGATCAGGGAAAAATTCCGCTATGACAGGATGAAGGGAATTTGCATCAGTGCTATGCTGCAATCACAACAAACATGGTTGCCTGTATTACATGAACCTATAGCGTATGAATTGTTTTTTCGCCAGGAAGAAATAGCAGGCATTTCCCAAAAATTCATCGCTCACTGTGATGAAGGGAGTAAGCAGGTTTTAGATCATCAGCAAATCAACAGATCAGCAGATCAGTTGATTTGTATTGGTCCTGAAGGAGATTTTTCTCCAAAAGAAATTGAACTGGCCCTGCAACAGCATTTTATTCCTGTATCATTAGGAGAAACAAGATTGAGGACAGAAACGGCAGGAGTAGTAGCTGCCACGTTACTTGCCCTGTGTTAATAAATCTTTGCACTTTCCTCAACTTTACCTAACTTTTAATTCAGCTTGTTGAGTATCTCATCTTTTGAAACTTTCCTGTCCGGACGAAAACTCATTTCCGATAATTGATTTCAGATGATTTTGAAATGGAATAATCAAAAATGTATTATTTTATTCTTGGAGCACTGGTTACCCAGTTTACATATATAGCCATTCAGTGGTGGCAACTGAGGTATAAAGAGTACTATTACTATTGTCTTTATGTCGGTACTTTTATTCTCTATATGGTCGTTTTATTCCGGAATATTATTCTCAACATCCCGGAAAACTCAGCAGCGGATGAGATCCTTGACAGCTTTAAACGACCCCTCGCTTTCCTGTTATATTACGAGTATTTTGTGTTTGCCCGGTATTTTATCGGTCTTAAAACAAGGTTTCCTGAAATTGATAAAAAGCTGCGGCCACTCCGGAACATCATTTTCGGATTTATCTTATGCCAGGTAATTCTGCAGGCTGCGAATATCCAGTATAATATTATTGGCCAGGTTTGTTATTATGCATTTTCTATTTTCCTTTTCCTCGTATTTGTAGTCTTTATTATCAAATTGTGGAAAACCGAGGACAGGTTGACAAGGTATGTATTGTGGGCAAGCCTGAGTGTAAGCGCAGGGGCATTCATTTCAAACCTGATGATCATATTATGGTTGTCGGATGTATTACCAGTTCAACTGCAGGCTTATTACTTTATTCCTTCCTGTCTTGGCGTTGCTTTTGAAATATATTTCTTTAATACCGGCATCACCTATAAAATCTCATTGGCAGAGAAAAGACTGATTGCTACACAAAAGGAATTGATTCAGAAACTTAGCGAGAACGAAGAAAAGTTAATCAAGCAACAGCATATTCGCAATAAGTTGGCACAGGATCTTCATGATGATATCGGAGCCACTATGAGTGGAATTGCACTTCACAGCCACATGGCCAGGATGTATATAGCGCAGCAAAAAACAGAATCTGTTGAAAAATCATTGAGTTTAATTGCCACCGGGGCTGTAGAAATGGTGAATAACCTGAATGATGTGGTGTGGGCTGTTAACCCTCAAAATGATAATGTGGAAGAAATGCTTGAGCGGTTAAAAGAGTATACACTTGGAATAACACAGGCAAAAAATATCCGGGTTAACTGGGAAGTGGAGACTGGCATTAAGAATATGAAATTGCCCATAGAATACCGGAGGAATGTTTACCTGATCTGTAAAGAAGCGGTCAATAATGCAGTTAAGTATGCAGATTGCCGGAGGATCATTATCGGTGGAATGCAGGCAGATCATCAGCTTATCTTCAGCATCTGTGATGATGGAAATGGATTTGATGTTAACAGTGTTTTTCATGGAAATGGCCTGAAGAATATGCACGAGAGGGCAGCAGAAAGTAATATACAATTAGACATTAAGAGTGGTAATGGGAAAGGCACCTGTATAAGTATGCAGTACAAGGTCACCCATTGAGGTATTGTATTTGCATTATATAACACCTACTTTGATTATTGAATTATGGATATCCGTGTTGCAATATTTGAGGATAACAAATTAGTCAGGGATGCATTGGAAGCCATTCTGAACGGGACCCCCGGCTATTGCTGCTGTGGCGTTTATGCCGATGCGCAGTTGTTATCACCACGGATAAAAAGCAGTGCCCCTGATGTTGTATTGATGGATATTGAATTGCCGGGTATGAGTGGTATAGAGGCCACCCGGATTATTGCACAGGGTTTTCCGGATGTGAAAGTATTGATCCAGACAGTTTTTAACGACAGCGAAAAAATTTTCCAGGCCCTTAGCGCAGGCGCATCCGGGTATGTTTTAAAAAACGATCCGCCTTCAAAACAAATCGAGTCAATTCATGAAGTATTTAATGGCGGAGCCCCTATGTCATCGTCCATTGCAAAAAAAGTATTTCAGTTCTTCACCCATAAAAATGTGATCCTTGTCATACCCGAATCAAATGATCACCAGTTGAGTGAAAGAGAAAAAGAGATCCTTTTGCTGATGGTGGAAGGCCACAATTACAAAACCATTGCTGAAATGGCATTTATCAGTTATGAAACTGTCCGTACGCATGTTAAAAAAATATACAGGAAGCTCCATGTAGCCAGCCGGAGCGAAGCCATCATGAAAGCTTACCAGCAGGGATTAGTGTAAAATACCCCAATGGGGTAATATAAAAGAAAATCTCCAGGTTTATTTTCGGCATTCAAACTCATTATTAAAAGTTATTTCTGTCTTACCTGCAGGATAATTTTTAAGTACGATCGTCCTGCCCAAAAACTTCGAACAACCCTGTGCACCAATTAAACAGTAATTATGAAAAAGTTATTTACCTGGTTTGTTCTTCAGTATTTTTTTCTTCAGGTATCCTCTCAAAGCTTTACGTGGATGGGGGGTGATAAGTATGCATATCCAAAACAGGTATATGGTACACAGGGTGTGGCTGCTACTGCCAATAACCCGGGTATCCGCTATAACCATACACTCTGGACAGATAATAACGGAAATGTCTGGCTATTTGGAGGACAAGGCAGCGATGAAGCGACATATCAATCAAACAACATTTATAAAAACGATCTCTGGAAATATGATCCGGTTACTAATCAATGGACATGGATGAAGGGTTCAACCGGGCATACGCAAGCTGGTGTATATGGAACTATCAATGTAGAGAATGCTTCCAATACTCCCGGCAGCCGTTCTCATGCAATGACATGGACCGATGCTTCCGGTAACCTGTGGCTGTTTGGTGGTAATGGTTATGGCAACACCAACTCAGTATTCAACAACGGCGGTCTGAATGATCTTTGGATGTATAACATAGCTACCAACAATTGGGTATGGAAAGGCGGAAGCCAGGTGGCAACAGACCAGGGTAATGCAGGAACAATCGGTGTAGAATCTGCATCCAACTGGCCGCAAAATCGTATCAATAGCGCTGCCTTTAAAGATAACGGAGGAAATTTCTGGATACAGGGCGGAACGTCCGGCGCTTCTTGCCCGGGAATGGGATGTACGACGTTTGGCCCCCGCAACGATCTGTGGAGATATAATATGTCTAATGGGCAATGGACATGGATGAAGGGAGATAACTCCCTTACTACATCTCCCACTTATGGAGCCATTTATGGAACCATCGGTATAGAAGCGGCTGCCAACAAACCACCGGGCACAACAGGTTCAGCCGGCTTTACTGATGCCGGCAACAATCTCTGGTTGTTTGGCGGGAATAATAACTCTACCCATTTATGGCGATATAATATTTCCACCAATAACTGGACATGGATGAAAAGCGGCGCTACAAACGGTACTTACGGAACAATGGGCACAGCCGCTGCAGGTAATGTTCCTGGAAACAGAACTGATTTTGCATTTGCAAGCAATGCAGGGCAGTTATGGATTTTTGGCGGAATAGGTAATGCATTATCATCCGCTGGTTATCTGAATGACGTATGGCGTTTTGACCCTGCCACTAATAACTGGACATGGATGAAAGGTTCCAGCGCTGCTAACAGTACCGGTTCATTCGGCATTCAGGGAACAACAATTGCAGCCAATAGCCCGAGTGCAAGGGCCTACTGCAAGGGCATAAGTAATGGTTCGGGTACATTCTATTTGCTGATGGGCGAAGGGCTTGACCAGGTAAACCTGGAGGGAACGATGAATGATGTATGGAAATTTGAAATGGCTACCAGCAACTGGACATGGATAAAAGGAGTGCCTACATTATTCCAGGGCGGAACTTATGGAACGATCAATATTCCTTCAGTAAATAATAAACCGGGTGTAAGATTATTAACAGGCGGATGGTCGGAATCATCCAATATTTACCTGTTTGGCGGTTTGGGTAATGATGCCAACGGTATCAGCACACGGTTAAATGATCTCTGGAAATACAATACTACTAACGGGGAATGGACATGGCTGAAGGGAAGCAGTAACGGAAATCAGCAAGGCGTATTCGGAACTATCAATGTGGAAGCAGCAGGCAATTTTCCGGGAGCAAGGTCAGGTCATAATACATGGACAGGCGATGATGGAAATTTTTACCTGATGGGCGGTTTAGGTTTTGATAATAACAATGCGCAGCTCCGCATGAATGATCTCTGGCGGTATAATCCATCCAACAATAACTGGACATGGATAAAAGGCGATAATACCGGTGCGCAATTTGGTGTTTATGGAACACAGGGTGTACCTGCCAGTGGAAACAAACCAGGTGTGAGAGAAAGATCAGCCACCTGGAAAGATAACAGTAATAATCTTTGGTTATTTGGCGGCACTGGTTTGGGAGAATCAGGCAGCATCGGGCAATTAAATGATCTGTGGAAGTATGATGTAGCTACCAACAACTGGACATGGATAAAAGGTTCGAAGCTCACTAACCAGTTCGGGACGTATGGTGCTACTCAAGGGGAGATCAATCTTACGCATACACCAGGTGCAAGAGAAAATGCAAGCACCTGGACAGATAATAGCGGTAACCTTTGGTTATTCGGCGGGTTTGGTTTTGGCGCATCAGGAGTTGCGGGTTACCTGATGGATCTATGGCGCTATGATATTATCGCTAATACCTGGACATGGTACAGGGGATTAAACAGCATCAATGTTACCAGTATTCATGGCACAATGGGTGTGCAGGATGCAGCGTCACGTCCGGGTGGCCGTGCATATGCTACATCATTTACGGCTATCAACGGCACATTGTGGATGTATGGCGGCTATGGTTATGCATCCACTTCTTCCGACGGCATTTTAGGAGACCTGTGGAGATATGATATTTCTTCTAATGAATGGACATGGATGAAAGGGGCCAGTACCATCAACACAACAGGTAATTTCGGAACACTGGGTGTGGAAGCGACAAACAATTTTCCTTCTGCGAGGTACTTTAATTTTTTAATGCCTGACAATAACAATAATCTCTGGCTGTTTGGAGGCCTTGCGGTACCTCCCAACAATACGAATGTCATTACTTCAACCATCAGGGTCAATGATGTGTGGCGACTGAATGTACAGGGCGCATTGCCGCTTACCTGGGTTTATTTCAATGTGAGAAAAGCAACTGATAAAGCCGAATTAAAATGGGTAACGGAAAACGAAGAGAACACTTCCCATTTTGATATTGAAAGAAGCCGGGATGGAAGAGCTTTTGAAAAGATCGGGAATGTTCTGTCATTCAACACAGGCGGAAGACATGAATACCGCTTTACAGATATGCAGCCGGCAAAAGGGATGAATTATTACAGGTTAAGGCAAGTGGATATGGATAGCCGGTTTGAATACAGCAGGACAGTAAGAATAAATTTTGATGAAAAATATTCAATCGTTGTTTCTCCCAACCCTGCCAGCGGGAATATAGTAATTGACGGTGCTGAGGATTTTAAAACAATGCAGATCATCAGTTCAGACGGAAGGGTAGTAAAGCAGTATGCGATCATGCCCGGCCATCAGTACTCAGTAGCAGAATTGGTGACGGGGATCTATATATTGAAATTGATCAATGGGCATGAGGTGATTAACCTGAAGCTGGTAAAGCAATAAAGAGAAAGAAGACTGGAGTGATTTAAAATGTTTGTTTACCGGGTGAAACACATGGTATTTGGGGGTAGCAGTAGTCATTTTTGCCTATACATATATAACATTCGTCCTATAGGCCAGCTTTTTGATTTTTCTACATTTAATATTCAAACTACAGATTATGAGAAAGTATATGTCAATCATTGTATGCCTGCTTTTAGCAGCATCTTATTCCCATGCGATCATCCGCACAGTAAGTAATACGCCGTCTACATTGGCGCAGTTCAATACTATACAAGCCGCTGTTGATGCCAGTGCCAGTGGTGATACAGTATATGTGCATGGCAGCCCCAACCAGTATGCAGCCTTTACGATTACCAATAAGCAGTTGGTTGTGATTGGCCCTGGATGGACGCCGAATAAGAACTTGCCTTTTACCGCATTAGTGGCGGGTGTTACTATTACAGGCGCCTCCAGCAGTAATACCGAAATCCAGGGCCTTGTAATTAACGGTACAGTGAATATGAATTCAAATAAGCCGGATAACCTCCGGTTTATCAGGAATCATTTTACCCAGGGCCAATCTGTGGTCATACAGCAGGGAGGTGTTACCTACAGCGGTTATTTATTTGAAGGGAATCTATTTGATAATGCCCAGGTCGTTGCAACATCGGGGAGCACTTATCAGAACTTTCTTTTCCAGAATAATTATTTCTATGAAAGCGGTTGTTGCGTAGGTGGGAACGCTAATGGCTTTTTTAATGCAGTGAATGTATTATTCAATCACAACCTGTGGTTTGGCCCCGCCAGCGCCAGCAGGGATTGCTTTGCCGCTAATTGCCGTTTTTTAACTATCACCAATAATATTTTTGTGAGGCGGAATGCTGCCAATCAAAACAGCTTCAGCACATTTAATAATAATATCACGTTTAATGCGGTAAACAACACACCCTGGGCCAGCAACAGCAATGTAGATGCTGGGGGCAATATTACAAACCAGGATCCCCAAATGGTGGACCAGGCTGGTGTAAATGCCGGTACAAATAGTGCTTTGCAGGATTTCACCATTGCTGCAGGTCCTGCTAATAATGGCGGCAGTGATGTAAAGGATATTGGTTTGTTGTTTGATGCTGTCGGAAGTCTGAACTGGACCAATAGTAGGGCCAGCCGGCTACCCTTTATTTTCAGTATGAATATTATCAACCCGACCATTCCGGTAGGTGGCACATTGAATGTGCAGGTGGAAGCCCGAAAAAATAATTAAGCCTTTTGTATCCCATTTTTTTCATTTTTTAAAATGTTGGTATGAAAAGGCTTTTGACCCTGCTCGTAATGATCTTTTTCATTGCAGCGGCACGGTCACAAAACATTACCGCAGCAGAATACTTTATTGATACCGACCCCGGCCGGGGCAATGGGGTTCCTGTTACCATTTCTTCACCCGGTGATATCGTGAACTTTACTGCCAATGTTTCGACCACATCTCTTTCAGCAGGGTTTCATTTCGTAGCTATCCGTACACGGGATGCAAATGGCGTATGGGGTTTATTTGAAACAAGGGGATTCTTTATTTCACAAAGCACAACCGATGCAGCTAACATTGTAGCCGCAGAATATTTCTTTGATACTGATCCCGGTCCCGGCAATGCTACTGTTGCCTCAGTAGGTACCACCGGTGGCGTTGTAAATTTTACGACCGTAATACCAACTTCATTACCGGCAGGGTTTCACTTTTTAGCTATAAGAACCAAAGATGCAAATGGCGTTTGGGGATTATTTGAAACAAGGGGATTTTTTATTTCGTCCAGCACAGCCGATGCAGCCAACATTGTTGCTGCCGAATATTTCTTTGATGCTGATCCGGGAGCAGGGAATGGTACACCTGTTTCTGTGGGCACAACAGGAAGCATTGTAAATTTTACAACAGTAATACCAACATCATTACCGGCAGGCTTTCATTTTTTATCCATACGTGTAAAAGGAGCGGATGGGATCTGGGGTTTATTTGAAAAAAGGGGATTTTATATTTCTTCAGCAACAGCCGATGCTGCTAATATAGTTGTTGCAGAATATTTCTTTGATGCTGATCCGGGCGCAGGTAATGGTACACCTGTTTCTGTGGGTGCAACAGGAAGTGTAGTCAATTTTACAGCCGTAATACCAACATCATTACCGGCAGGGTTTCATTTTTTATCCATACGTGTAAAAGGAGCTGATGGTATTTGGGGTTTATTTGAAAAAAGAGGATTCTATATTTCTTCCGCCACGGCGGATGCGGCTAATATAGTTGCTGCAGAATATTTCTTTGATGCTGATCCGGGTCCCGGTAATGCTACCCCGGTATCCGTTGGTACAACCGGAAGTGTTGTCAACTTTACAGCTGTTATACCAACATCACTGTCACAAGGATTTCATTTCTTATCCATACGTGTAAAAGGAACTGATGGTATATGGGGATTATTTGAAAAACGGGGATTCTATATTTCTACTACCACTGCTGATATGCCCATCATTACAGCAGCTGAATATTTCTTTGATGCAGATCCCGGCGTGGGTAACGGAACCCCGTTAACGATCACTACACCGGGTAATATCGTGACACAGACTTTTACGGTCCCATCAGGTGCGCTTCCATTGGGGCAGCATTTCCTGGCTATTCGTGTAAAGGACCAGGCAGGCAACTGGGGATTGTTTGACCGGGATACGCTGAACATTGGTAACTCAACAATTTCCTGCCCGGCCAATACAAATGTGAATACCGGCGCCGGTCAATGTAATGTGGCAGTGAATGGCATTGATCCTGTCATCAGCCCGGTACAGGCATTTACCTACACGCTAAGCGGCGCCACTACTGCAAGCGGGAGCGGTACTGCCAGCGGACAATTATTTAATCCGGGCATCACTACTGTTTTCTATGCACTCACCGGTTCTCCAACAGTGAACTGCTCATTTACAGTAACTGTAAATGCGATCGCCCCGGGAATTACGACACAACCAGCGAGCCAGGCAATATGCACAGGCAGTAATGTTACATTCACGGTTGCCGCTACCGGCTCAGGGTTGACCTATCAATGGAGAAAAGGCGGAGTCAATATCAGCGGCGCTACTAGCACCAGTTTTAGTATTACGGGTGCTGTGGTGGGTGATGCCGGGAATTATGATGTAGTTGTTTCCACTCCATGTGGTACAAATGTGACATCCAATACAGCCGTATTGACTGTTAACACGACCCCGTCTGTCAGCACACAACCATTCAATCAAACGGTTTGTACAGGAACAAATGTTACGTTCACTGTAATAGCTGCCGGTTCAGGATTAACCTATCAATGGAGAAAGAATACTATAAATATAACCGGTGCTGTTAACAGCAGCTTTACTATTAATAACGTAACGACAGGTGATGCCGGAAATTATGATGTGGTCATTAATAGCGTTTGCGGAGGAGCTGTTACATCCAATACTGCAATCTTAACTGTCAATACCCCACCGGTAATTACAGTGCAGCCAGCCAGTCAAACGGTTTGTGCCGGAGCGAATGTTACATTCAGCGTGACAGCTACCGGAACATCGCTAACTTATCAATGGAGAAAAGCCGGGATCAATATTCCAGGTGCAACTGGCAGCAGTTTTACCATTAGTGGTGCAGTGGCTGGCGATGCGGGGAATTATGATGTAGTCGTCACCGGCGTATGCCCTCCTTCTCCTGTTGTATCCAACACTGTTTCTTTGACGGTTAATACTCCTCCGGCGATATCTGTACAACCGATCAGCCAGGTAGTATGCGTAGGGACCAATGTTACATTCAGTGTAACAGCTACTGGTTCGGGATTGACTTTCCAATGGAGAAAAGGCGGGGTCAATATCAACGGGGCCACTTCATCATCATTTACAATAAATAACGTGGCTGTGAGTGATGCGGGAAACTATGATGTTGTTGTGACAGGAATTTGTCCGCCGGCAGTTACATCCAATACGGTCACTTTAACTGTCAACACTCCGCCGGTAATAACAGTACAACCAGTAAGCCAAACGATTTGTACCGGGTCAAATGTCACATTCAGTGTGACGGCGACAGGAACGTCATTAACCTATCAGTGGCGGAAAGGGGGAGTGAATATCAGCGGAGCCACTTCGTCATCATTTGCAATTAATGGAGTGGTATCTGGTGATGCCGGAAACTATGACGTGGTTATTACAGGTGTTTGTCCTCCATCTCCTGGTACATCCAGTTTAGTTACGTTAACAGTCAATACACCGCCTGCGATCACCACACAACCGGTCAGCCAAACAGTATGTGCCGGAACAAATGTTACGTTCAGCGTTGCAGCCACAGGAACAGGATTAACTTTCCAATGGCGAAAAGGTGGAGTGGATATCAGTGGAGCCACTTCGGCATCATTTACCATTAATAATGCCGCAGCAGGTGATGCCGGTAGTTATGATGTCGTAATTACAGGCAACTGTTTGCCGGGTATAACTTCTAACACTGCAACATTGACCGTAGATCCAGTAACAATTATTGGAACACAACCAGTAACACAAACAGTATGTGCAGGCAGTAATGTTACATTCAGTGTTGCTGCAACCGGTACAGCTTTGACTTATCAATGGAGAAAAGGCGGAGTGAATATCGGTGGAGCAACTTCTCCCTCATTGACTATTAGCGGTGCAGTGGCCGGTGATGCCGGTAACTATGATGTAGTAGTAAGCGGCACCTGCGGAACAGTAACATCATCTGTCGCTGTATTAACAGTTAATGCCATAACGGCGATCAATGCACAACCGGCATCACAGGCTGTTTGTGCAGGCAGTAATGTTACTTTCTCTGTGACAGCGGTTGGCAGCAATCTTACTTTCCAGTGGAGAAAAGGAGGAGTGAATATTACAGGAGCTACTTCCTCTTCATTTACTATTAATGCTGTTGTGGCCGGTGATGCAGGGAACTATGATGTGGTAGTGACAGGATCTTGCGGAACTCAAACATCCAATGCGGCAGCTTTAACAGTAAATGCCGTCACTGTTATTACAGTGCAACCAACCGGCCGCACTATCTGTGCCGGTTCGAATACAACTTTTAATGTAACAGCAACCGGAACAAATCTTACATTCCAGTGGAGAAAGGCAGGAGTAAATATCGGCGGAGCAACTTCCTCATCATTTATATTAAATAATGCAGCAGCAGGCGATGCAGGCAATTATGATGTAGTAGTAACAGGAACATGCGGTACAATTACATCTTCTGCAGCTTCATTGATTGTAAGTGCCCCGGGAACATGGATAGGTGTGACCAATACTGACTGGAATAATGTATCCAACTGGTGCGGCGGGGTTCCTACTTCAGCCAGTGATGTGATCATTCCTTCTTCTGCGGCTAATATGCCAACACTGGCCGGCGGAACGGGAGCGGCAAGAAACATTTCCATTAGTACAGGCGGAACATTGACCATTGCCGCAACGGGCATTCTTGACCTGTTTGGCAGTGTAACGAATAGCGGGACATTCAACGCAACAGCAGGTACTATTAATTTCAGGGCAACCGCCAGCCAATCCATGCCGGCATTTACTGTGAACAATGCAACAATGAATGGAACCGGCGGCGTGGTGTTGGGTGGAAATGCAACTATCAACGGAACATTAACGTTGACGAATGGGCATATCACGCTTGGTAATAATAATCTCAGCCTTGCCGCAGGCAGTACAGGTTCTGTTGCATCACATATCATTACCAACGGCAACGGCCACGTGATCATGAGGGCTCTTGCGGCTTCCGATACCCGGACTGTGCCTGTGGCGGTAAACGCAACCAGTTATAATCCTGTAGTTATCGCCGCGAATGCAGCACATACTACAGATGATATACGTATTCGCATCATCCAGGGAGTATTTGTGAACGGCAGCAGCGGAGCTTTATTTGCTGATAAGACGATTGACAAAACATGGATCATTGATGAAGCAGTTACGGGAGGAAGTAATGTAAATATCACTTTACAATGGTCAGCTGCGCAGGAATTGCCCCGCTTTGAGAGGATAAAATGTTATGTAACACAAAATATCAATAGCGTATGGCAGTCATTAACAGCAACGGCTGCAAACGGAACAGATCCGTTCACGCAAACAAGGAACAATGTAACAGTCTTTTCACCATTCACGGTGCAAACACAACCGGTACCAGTTCCTTCAGAAGGCATCTATCCAAACCCGGTGACAACTATCCTGAATATTGTGACCAACCGTCCAACCGACGACCAGCTCACCATTTTAATATACAATGCTGCGGGCCAACTGGTGTATCAACAAATTACCCCGGTGGGCGCAGGCATTAACCAGACAAGTATCAATGTAGAAAAACTAAGCGCAGGTACGTATATGATCAAGGTCTTAAGCAAGAGGAGGCTGCGGATGGTGCTGACCAAGTTTGTAAAAGTATAAAAGAAATTGGGTCGCAGTTTTTCATCGGATGTCCCCGGCGAGCCGGGGCTTTTTTTTAAATCACTGATCCGTATTTTCATACTCAACTACCGGGTGTGTTAATATAGAACAGCACCCGGTCTTATTTTGCCTGGTCGGAATACTCTTCCTTTTCTTCTTTCAGCAACGGCGCATTCAATTCCACCAGGTGTGCTCTTTTCCGGGCAGAACGGCTTCGCATGGTCATGTTCAGTATTTCAACGATAAACGAAAAGGCCATGCCGAAATAAATATAATTTTTCAGGTGAAGCTTTTCTGCCTGCTCATGATTCCAGCCTTCAATAACAAGACTTAATCCGATCATTACAAGAAATGACAATGCCAGCATCTTTAATGTCGGGTGCTGATGAATGAAAGAAGAGATCTTAGGACTGAACAGGAACATAATGGTCATAGCGATCACTACGGCTGCGATCATGATCTCCACATGCTTCGCTGTACCGCCGGCTGTGATGATACTGTCAAAAGAAAATACGGCATCGATCAGCATGATCTGCCCGATAGCCTGCCCGAATGAAATAGGTTTCTTATTCTTCAGTGTTTCATTGGGGTCTTCTCCTTCCAGCTTATGATGGATTTCCATGACGGATTTGTAAATAAGAAACAAACCGCCGGCCAGCATTACGATACTGGCGAGATCAAAACCTTTGCCGCTGATGCTGAAAACAGCTTTGCCTTTCTGATCCAGCAGCCACCCAAGTCCCATCAGCAGCACGCTGCGGGACAGGATACCGGTGATCATCCATATCCGGCGGGCTTTTTTCTGATCCTTCATCCCTTTCAGCCGGTTGAGAATGATACTCACAAAAATGACATTGTCAATACCCAATACGACTTCAAGGATAACAAGAACTATAAAACTGATAATGCTCTCACTGGTTAAAAGATGTTCCATAATCTGATTTGAAAATGTGACAATTTGGAAATGAGGCGATGAAAAAACCAGCTGATTGACTTATTACCAAATCTCTAAATTGGCTAATCGGTAAATCAGCTCATCGGCTTATTACCAAATCATGTAATCGTCTCATTATCTTCTTCACGATCCCGGGCCCTTCATAAATAAAACCTGTCCATACCTGCACCAATGCTGCGCCGGCATCTAATTTTTCTTTGGCGTCTTCCCCGGTAAAAATACCACCCGATGCAATTACCGGAACAGCCCCCTTTGTTTTTTGGCAAATGTATCTCACTATTTCTGTACTTCTTTGTTTTACCGGCTTACCGCTTAATCCTCCTGCACCTATGGTCGTGAGTCGTGAGCCGTCAGTCGTGAGCCCTTCGCGGCTGATGGTAGTGTTCGTTGCAACGAGGCCGTCTAATTTTATTTCTAATGCGAGATCGATCACATCATCTATTTGCTCCTTCATAAGATCAGGCGCTATTTTTAAAAAAATAGGTTTTGCCTCCACTTTCCCGTTGTTGATCATTTGCAGGTGCACCAGTATTTTTCGCAGCGATTCTTTTTCCTGCAGCTCCCGCAACCCCGGGGTATTCGGCGAACTGACATTGACTACAAAATAATCCACATAAGGATGCAGTTCCTTAAAGCATATTTCATAGTCCTTCCAGGCATCTTCATTGGGAGTTATTTTGTTCTTGCCGATATTGCCACCTACGATAAGTCGTGAGTCGTGAGCCGTGAGCCGTGAGTTAGCTGACTGACGACTCACGATTGACGACTCACGTTCTTTCCATTTTTTCAATCTCCCGGCAATTACTGTCACCCCGTCATTATTAAACCCCATCCGGTTGATGAGTGCATTGTCTTTTGGTAAACGAAACAATCTCGGTTTATCATTACCTGCCTGCGGCAAGGGAGTTACAGTCCCTGTTTCTACAAAACCAAAACCCAGCGTTTCCAGTTCACGCAGGTACTTTGCATTTTTGTCAAAACCGGCCCCAAGACCCACAGGGTTTTTGAAATGTAGTCCACCCACTGACCACTGACCACTCACCACTGACCTGTTGGCAAATATGGAACCGATCACCCTTTTCAACCCGATACTGCAAAGCAACTTCAGGCAATTCATGGAAAAATAATGTACCCATTCAGGAGGAAAAAGAAAGAGAATGTTTCGAAGGAATTTATACATAACGGGCAGCGAAGATAAACGAACTTTAAGAGATGTATTTGGTTGTAATAAGGAGAGAACTTAATTTTGGTATAGAAAGTTGCATAAACAACCATATTAGTTTGCGGTTAGCAGTTTCTGGTTTGCAGTTGGTAGTTGTTAAGTTCAAGCATCTGCCCTTTTTGTAAACTAAACTGCAAACAGCAAACTGCAAACATTAAACTTTTCTCTATGCAGGAAGCATATATCATCGCCGGTTTCCGGTCAGCAGTCGGTAAAGCCAAACGCGGAGGTTTTCGTTTTTATCGTCCTGATGATCTCGCTGTTGATGTGATCAAAGGATTGATGGCATCGGTACCGCAACTCGATGCAAAAAGAGTGGATGATGTGATCGTAGGCAATGCCGTGCCGGAAGCGGAGCAGGGCTTGCAGTTCGGAAGAATTATTTCAGCCCGTGCATTAGGCTTTGATGTGCCGGGTGCAACAGTGAACCGTTATTGTGCATCCGGGTTGGAAACCATTTCTATCGCTACTGCCAAAATAAGAATGGGCATGGCTGATTGTATCATTGCCGGTGGCACAGAAAGCATGAGCCTGGTGCCGACAGCGGGATGGAAAACGGTTCCTGCCTATTCGATCGCTAAAGAAGAACCTGATTATTATCTCAGCATGGGGTTAACAGCAGAAGCGGTGGCGAAAGAATACAATGTTAGCCGGGCTGACCAGGATGAATTTTCTTATCATTCACATCAAAAAGCTATCAACGCCATTAAGAGCGGGTATTTTAAAAGCGGTATCCTTCCCATTAATGTGGAGGAAGTATATGTGGATGAAAAAGGGAAAAGACAAAAAAGAAATTATACAGTTGATACCGATGAAGGCCCAAGGGCAGATACATCTGTCGAAGTATTATCAAAATTAAAACCGGCATTTGCTGCCGGTGGTGTGGTCACAGCCGGTAACTCATCACAAACATCCGACGGCGCTGCATTTGTAATTGTGATGGGAGAGAAGATGATGAATGAGCTGGGATTAAAACCTATTGGCAGGTTAGTGGCCTGCGCTTCTGCCGGGGTGCATCCGCGTATCATGGGTATCGGTCCTGTTGCTGCTATACCCAAAGCATTAAAGCAAACCGGGATGAAGCTGAATGATATTGATCTTATCGAACTCAATGAAGCTTTTGCTTCACAGGCACTGGCTGTTATCCGTGAAGCCGGTTTGGACCCTTCCAAAGTAAATATCAATGGCGGCGCTATTGCACTGGGTCATCCACTGGGTTGCACCGGTTGCAAACTGACCATACAGGTATTGAATGATATGAAACGTCTCAATAAAAAATATGGCATGGTGACAGCTTGTGTTGGTGGCGGGCAGGGAATTGCCGGGGTAATTGAGAATATGCAATAAGAATAAGATCAGCTAAAACATAAATCCCGCTCAGCGGGGTTTCTTTTTAGTATTTCAGCATTACAAAAGCCTGGCTGTAGTTGTCTTTTCAGATGGGTGGCGGGGCATCTGCGAATTTTTTACTTTTTCCTGTAAGGTTTCCCCAAAAAAGAATGACCGGGAAGATCACTTTCTGTACAAATGCCGGGATCTCTAACATACCAAATTCTGACTTGTACCTTTTAAGCAAAAAGGCAGCGTCATATATTCCGGGTTTGCCGCCATGTTCATTTATCGATCTGGCAAACGCTGAGAGAAAGTACACTACATTGTTGGCAGGACTATTATATCCTTTACAATAAAGCATATCAAGCCCTGCATTCCAGAATCTGTGGGGAGTGCCGGCTTTGAATAAAAGGGTTTCACCCGGTACGGCATGTTTTGGCTGTCCGCCAAATTCCTGGTATCCCATTACCCCTGATACAACGGTAATGGATTCGTCCTGCTGGTAATGAACGTGCATGGCTGGTCCCCAGGTAGGCTGAATTTCATGTACGAACTCAAGACATTCTGCCCCGTCTTTAATAACAGTTCCTAAAAAAGCCAGTTTTTCCCTGGCTATGATTTCGATCGTATGTGGTAAGGCGATATCCAATTTACAGTAACAGGTTTTACAATTTGGGCCAACATTCGGGTATTTGCGGAGGCTTTACAGAAATTATAAAACAGATCATTTTATTTCACTGCTGCAGCGATCATTTTTTCCAAAACTTTTATATCAACATCTTCAAGCTTATTGATATAAAGGCAACCGACGCCGGTCTTGTGCTTACCTAATTTCTTCAACGCATCAGCGTGTCGCTGTAAGTCGATGAGATGCAATGACAGGTTCCCTTTACGCGGGGAAAAACCAATTTTGAACCAATCTACTTCTCTGCCGGTAGCGGGACTCTTATACCTTACATTCCCAAAACCTATCATTGAACTGCCCCACATTTTCGGCTTTTCCTTCATGGCCTTTTCCATCAGTTTAAGTATAAGGAGGCTGTCCTTACGCTTTTGCTCATCCGGGATACTATCAATGAAACCGGCTACACTGGACGAAGTTTGCCTGGTTTTGATTTCTGCTAATTTACCCATAGGAGATGTTTTTATTTGAACTAATTGCGCTAAACGTCAGGGCCTGGCGCTGTGGCGGTAGCCCGTGATTCATCAGCCAGGACAGTTGCTGAGTAAAGTTAATGCAGTTGATGTTATATTCTGTTGCTGGCCTTTATTTGTTCAGCCCGGGTTGCAACTGATAGCAATATGTAACAAACTTTTAAAACAGGTTTTTGTCCCGATGGCTATCGGGATGAAGAACGAAACACTGTATTAGCCGAACTATTGTTCAGCAAAACCGTAAAAAAGTTGCTTTTTTGTTTGGTTTTTTACACAGTTCATGTTGTGTGCTGTTTTTATATTTAGTCAAGAACGACAGGCTTAAAATATTTGGGAATGATAATCTTCGTTTTCGGGGACGCTTTTGTTATTTCTTGACTGAAAGTTTTCAGTTGTTCTAGTCGTTCATCTTGAGGAGCATCAAAAGGAACGGAAAAATTGTCCCAATGAGTGGGAAGCACAATCGCTGGATAATTAAGTACCCGCATTAAGCGCCCTGCATAATCATATATTTCATGTCTTGAAGGGGCTGCACCAACAATTGCAACATCTGGGCGTAATCCCTTCAATTCATTTTCAATATAATTCATGGACCCGGACGTAAAAATCTTGTGTCCATTAAAACGGATCAAAAAATTAAGACTTCCACCTTCTACGAATTCACTTAAACGTAATGGGGCCTTCACATCCTTAGGTACATTCCGTGAATCAAAATGACGTTTTTGATCTAAAGGAGAATGAAGGCTTGGTATAACTTTCAATGAAAATGTTCCAAAATCATAGTCTTCCCCTCCTTTTACAGTGATAATTTTAATTTCTGGAATTCCATATGCTGTCATAATGTTCGCAGTACTTTCCGTACCAATAACAATTGCACCGGTTTTAAGGGCGATGTAGGGAATATCCATTATATGATCCCTATGCGAATGATGAGCCAATATGTAATCGGCTTTACTGACATGTTGATTTATTATTGCTGTATCGGACTCTGCAAAATCATTATCGGCAAAGATTTTCCTTGACTGCTTGGAGTCTTCGGATGGTAAACTCGCACTATCCGGTTCGCCCCTTTGAATTCGTGAAAGGTATGGGTCAACAAGAATTGTAGTTCGACCGTCTGTGATTTCCCACCCCGCCGTACCTAAATAGGTTATTGTTACTTTAGATTCCTTGGTTGCTGAATAATGGTGTTCGTGAGGTTTAAAGTGACTTGCAAACAGGATGATAAGTATGATGAAAGGGAAAGTAAAAATGGTACGCTTCATAACTCAACGTGGTTTTTGAGCTCATCAAAAAATAGCTGCTAACGTCCAGAATTTTCTGCTGTGCTAATATTCCGTGTTCCTTCAGCCCGGACTGATGCCGAGTAAAGATAATGCAGATGATGTTATACCTGCCTTCCGTCATAGCTGATAAGTACTGTTTTCATTCTCCTGCCCCGTGCCGGAGCGGGTTCTGTCAAATGATTTTGCCGGGTAATTTTCTCACTGAATCTACTAAACACCCTTACCGGAGATTACGATGATTTCCTGAATTTTCCCGCTTTGCCCATTTAAGGCTTAAAATTTGATATTTTGGCAACAGCTTAAACCTTTTCATACTTTTAGTATCACAGAAAAACCTCTCAGGCAAAACCAGTAAGCTTATGGACAGACGTGACTTCCTTGCGGCAAGGAGAAAAAAACAAATACCAGAACAGCATTTCCGTACACAATCTGGTTTAAATCCCTATACTGGCCCCTGGACCAGGAATGAGGTACAGCACCTGCTGAAACGGACGATGTTCGGTTCCAAACGTGCCGACATCACTTATTTTGCAGGACTCACTATGGACCAGGCCATTGATGAATTGCTGACCCCGACAGCCCCGCTGCCGGCGCCGCCCGTTAATGATTATAGTCCCGCTACACCTGACGGTGCGGTTCCAGCCGGAACTACATGGGTGAACAACCCTACAACTGACGGCACTTTGAATACTGTTCGCCGGGCCTCGTTTAAAAAATGGTGGGCCGGGCAAATGATCAACCAGGACAGGAGCATCCGCGAAAAACTGACCCTTTTCTGGGCCGATCATTTCGGTACCGAAACAACTACAATAGGCATCTCGCATTTTATATACGGGCATAATGCCCTGCTGCGTCAGAATTGCCTGGGCAACTTCAAACAACTGATCAAGGCCGTGACCATTGATGCCGGGATGCTGGTTTACCTGAACGGCTATCTTAATACGGCTGCTGCCCCTGATGAGAACTATTCAAGGGAACTGCAGGAATTATTTACACTCGGTAAAGGCCCAACCGTTGTTTATACCGAAGATGATGTAAGAAAAGCAGCCCGTGTATTAACCGGCTGGCGGATCAATAATACGACCTTTACTGTTTTCTTTGACCCGGCAAGACATGATACGGCAAGTAAACAGTTCTCTTCATATTATGGTGGCGCTACCATCGCCGGCCAGTCAGGGGCCAATGGCGCCCTGGAGACCGACGACCTGATCAATATGCTCTTTTTAAAAGATGAAGTATCCAAATATATCTGCCGTTGTATCTACCGCTGGTTCGTGTATTATAAAATAGATGCGGCATCGGAAACAAATGTGATCGAACCGCTGGCGGCTATTTTCCGGTCAAATAATTATGATATCAGGCCGGTGCTTTCTACTCTTTTAAAGAGTGAGCATTTCTTTGATGTACTGAACCAGGGTTGCCTGATCAAAAGTCCCGTGGATAAAGTGATGAGTTGCCTGCGTGAATTTGGCGTTGTTTTTCCCAATACCACTACTGAGTATGCTGATGCTTATGGCATGTGGAATTATATACGCAACTGGCTTGGCAATATGAACCAGGATATCGGCGACCCGCCGGATGTATCAGGTTGGCCGGCCTATTACCAGGAACCGCAGTTCCATGAAATGTGGATCAACTCCGATACGTTGCCGAAGCGTAACCAGTTTACCGATATCATGGTCAATAACGGGTACACCCGAATGGGTAAAAAGATTGTGATCGATGCGGTTGCTTTCACGCAGACCCTGCCCAACCCTGCCGATCCGAATGCACTGCTCGATGAGGCGCTTGCGATCATGTACCGTGTGCCGTTATCGGCCACAGCCAAGCAAACGATCAAAGAACAGATATTGCTGAGTAACCAGACACAGGATTATTACTGGACCAATGCCTGGAATGCGTATATCATCACTCCAACAGATATGGCGAGTTTTAATATTGTCAACACTAGACTGAGAAGTTTATATCAATACCTGATGAATTTATCAGAATACCAATTATCCTAAATGAGCCGTTAGCTCTTAGCTGTTAGGTATGAGCCCGGGCTCAGCTAAAAGCTAAAGGCTAAAAGCTAAAAGCTTTTTTATGAAGAGAAGAGACTTTTTAAAAAATACAGTGCCAGCCGCCGCGATACTGCCGGCTGTGGTAGATGGTTACTCGGTAAAGGCGTTTGATAATAATTCGCCGTTGCTACAGGCATTGATGAACCCGACCATCGAAACGGATCATGTGCTGGTTATTGTACAGCTCAACGGGGGTAATGACGGGTTGAATACCGTGATACCGGTCTCCTCTTACAGCGCATATTATAATGCAAGAACCAATGTGGCCATTCCGCAAAACCGTATTCTTGCCCTGAGTGGAAATGCACAAACAGGTTTGCACCCTTCCATGACAGGTCTGCAAACTTTGTACAATGAGAATAAACTGAATATCGTGCAGTCAGTCGGTTACCCTTCTCCTAACTTTTCTCACTTCCGTGCTACGGATATATGGATGAGCGGATCATCAAGCGACCAGGTGGTGAGCTCAGGATGGGCCGGCCGTTATTTGAATACGGAATATCCTAACTATCCTACTGGCTATCCTAACACTACCATGCCTGATCCCTTAGCAATACAAATTGGTTCTATCACTTCCCTGGCATTGCAGGGACCCAGTATGAACATGGGTATGAGTATTACCAACCCGACAAGTTTTTATAACCTGTTGAATAATGTGCTGGACCCGGCGCCGAATACCCCGATGGGATATGAGCTTACTTATATAAGAACCATCGCCAACCAGACCAATCTTTATGCAACCCGTATAAAAGATGCGGCCAACCTGGTGACACAGCAGGCGGCTTACCCTACTCCCAATTCACTGGCCGACCAGTTAAAGATCGTGGCCCGGCTGGTAAAGGGTGGATTGAAAACAAGGATATATATGGTGAGCTATGGCGGTTTTGATACGCATGCTTCGCAAACTGATGCAACAGATACGACCATTGGCGCACATGCTAATTTGCTGAAGAATGTTTCCGATGCTATCAAGGCCTTTGTGGACGATTGCCAGTTCCTAGGCATACAGGATAGGGTAGTGGGCATGACCTTCTCTGAATTTGGACGGCGTATCAAATCCAATTCAAGCCAGGGTACCGACCACGGGGCAGCAGCACCTATGATATTGTTCGGCAAGCAGGTGATACCGGGTATCACCGGCAATAATCCGACGATCCCTTCCGGCGCAACGGTAAACGATAATATTCCTATGCAATATGATTTCAGGAGTGTGTATGCTACGATACTTGAAAAATGGTTCTGCGTACCGTCAACAACGATACAAACGATCCTGTTCCAGAATTTCCAAAGCCTGAATATTGTCAGTGATGTTGGCTGTCGTACTACGGGTATCGGTGATCCGAACCAAACAGCCGGTGAAGAACTGATCACCAATTATCCTAACCCCTTTACTGAAACAACCTCTGTTAAATTCAAGACCAAGGGCGGGCATACTCTTATCCAGATTATAGATATGCTGGGCCGTGTAGTAAGAACGCTGGCAGACAGGGACTATACCCCCGGCACCTATACGGTGACATTTGACAGTGGCCCGCTGCCGACAGGTGTGTATTATGCCCGTTTGCAAAACGGGCCTATACAGCAGGTAAAAGCTATGCTGAAAGTGAGATAGATCGTTTTACCCTACATCATATATGCAAACCGCTCAGAGAGCGGTTTTTTTATTGGCTATAATTTATTTGCTGGATTTGCTGCCTGGTTGTAATTTGCAACCTTGTAACAAAAATTGTACTTCAAAAAGACCATACAAAGACCGGCAGCCGGGTTAATGCTTTTACTTTTTGTTTTAAGCATTACGCCCAAGCAACTGTTACATGATGCGATCACCGGTCATAAGCACAGCTATGTAAGAGTTGATGCGGGTATGGATATCCGCACTGACAAAAACAATTTTCAGTGTGACTGGCAACAGCTGGAAGTTGAATCTCCTTTTACCCATCAACCCGATCTGCGGCTTGAGCACCCGGTCATTATTCATTCCTCTCCCGTTAATTATTATACACTCAACAGCTATTCAGCAGAGCGCATCCTCACTTCATTACGTGGACCACCCAACCAGGCATAATAAGTTTTGAAAAAAAAACTTATTCCTATCCGTATCGTTCTTCCCGTTTTTCAATTTAGATCATAGCTGATGCTCTTAGCCTCAGCAGGTTTCGTAAAAAATAAAGTAATGAGGTCAATATATAGGTTATGGGTGATAGCTATCCTGTCCTTTTCTTACCAGGCGGCCATATCACAACAAACCATTTTTTCTAATCGTCACGATCTGCCGGAGATCAATGCGGTATTGAGCGGTAAAGTAACGGATGCTGTGACAAAAGAACCACTGGCAGGAGCTACCGTTTATGTGCATGAAGCAAAGGCCGGCGCTGTCACTGATAACAATGGGGTTTACAAAATTCAAAACCTGCCATCCGGAAAATTTTTGGTGGAAGTGACCTATACAGGGCATGGTTCCGTTATTGAAACGATAGAGATCAATGGTGACAGGCAAAAGGATTTTTCATTAAGTCCTGAAATAGTAGAGAACCAGGGAGTGACAGTAACCGGCGTATCCGGCGCTACGCAAATAAAAAAGACACCTATTCCCATTTCTATTGTAAAAAAAGAGAATTTGCTCAAAGATGCTTCCGCTAACCTGGTGGATGCATTGAGCAAGATCCCCGGTGTATCGCAAATATCAACCGGCCCGGCTATTTCCAAACCATCAATCCGTGGCCTGGGATATAACAGGGTAGTAGTGATAAACGATGGGGTAAGACAGGAGGGGCAGCAATGGGGGGATGAGCATGGAATAGAAATAGATGAATATGGAGTGAGTAAAGCAGAGGTATTAAAAGGCCCTGCTTCCATTATGTACGGCAGCGATGCACTGGCCGGCGTGATCAATTTTATTTCGGTAGTTCCGCCACCGCAGGGTATGATCAAAGGAAATATTTTCAGTAATTATCAAACCAATAACCGGCTGAGAGGGTTTCATGGCGATATCGGCGGCAACCACCATGGTTTTATCTGGGGATTGAATGGCACGTATAAAGCTGCATCCGATTATAAAAATAAGTATGACGGGTATGTTTTCAATTCTAAATTCAATGAAAAAGATATCAGTGGTTATTTTGGTTTTAATAAAAGCTGGGGCTTCACTCATTTATTGGTCAGCAGTTTTGACCAGTCGCCGGGTTTGATTGAAGGCGACCGGGATGATGTGACGGGAAAATTTTTAAAGTTGGTGAATAATGCAGGAAATGAAGAGGAGCGACTCGCCACCGACGCAGATTTCAAATCCACCGATCCATTTATTCCACGCCAGCGGATACGCCATTTTAAAATGACAACCGATAATAGTTTTAATGTTGGCAAGAACAGGCTGACGCTGAATATTGGTTACCAGCGTAATCAGCGGGAAGAATTTGGCAATGTACTGGACCCGGCTGAAAAGGAATTGTATTTCGACCTGGGGACGATCAATTACAATCTTCAATAC
>DATDIX010000282.1:0-3360 GCA_036520835.1 Chitinophagaceae bacterium
TTACTGAAAATAAGAGAGGTGTTGGAGAAGAGCTTGCGGTTGAAAATATGGTTCCAGCGCAGTGTGCCTGTGCCATTGCCCCAGTCAATACCGAAAGTTTCACCTACACCCAGCACATCTTTTCCAAAATAACCTGAGAGGTACAGCCTGTCCTTATCGCTTAACTGGTAATTAAGTTTGGCATTAAGGTCGTAAAAATAGATCCTGTTCTGCTTGATTGATGAATCCTTGGATAGTTGCAAAAACACATCGGCATAGGTACGCCGGCCAGTGACCAAAAAAGATGACCTGTCTTTTTGCAAAGGGCCTTCTACATTCAGTTTGGTTGAGATCAGCCCGATCCCGCCGCTTACATTAAAGTCCTGGTTATTGCCATCATTCATTTTTATATCCAGCACGGATGACAACCTGCCGCCGTATTGTGCCGGCATGCCGCCCTTATAAACGGTCATATCTTTTATCGCGTCTGAATTGAACGTGGAGAAAAAGCCAAGCAGGTGTGATGCATTATATACCGGCGCTTCATCCAGCAGGATCAGGTTCTGGTCGCCGGCGCCTCCCCGGACATAAAAACCACTGTTGCCATCACCGGCAGATTTGATACCCGGTAATAGCTGTATGGTTTTTAAAATATCTCTTTCGCCGAACAGAACAGGGATGTTCCTGATCTCTTTTGTAGATAGTTTTTCAACACCCATCTGCGGACTGCTGATACTTCTTCCTCTTGATTGAGCAGTGACAGTGACGCCTTCGAGGTTCTTTGCTTCATCTTCGAGGAAAACATTTAACGTGATGTCTTTGTCCAATACCAGTTCCTCTGTCTTAGTCTGCAGCCCGATAGCGCTGAATTCGACCTTATAGGTCCCTTTTTCTAATGTCAGGGAATAAAAGCCGTATTCATTACTCAATGTGCCTGTCTTGCCCGTCCTGATGCTGGCGCCGATAAGGGTTTCCCCTTTTGCTTTTGATTTGATGGTGCCGCTAAGGGTAAACCTGCCTGCAGGCTGAGATGGTTTTTGTTGGGCATAAGAGATAAGGATCAATGCAGACCCGGTCAACAATAACAGAATTTTCTTCATAAAACAGGTTTCATTTGCCACGCAAAGATATTTTGCACGGGTAATGCTTTAGATGATACTTGTGTTAAAAAAGGTAAATGGTCATTAATGGCGGCAAGCGGCATTTTACCATCGGTAAAACGATCTGACCCGGCTATTGTTCATTGCCGGAAAGAAAAAATTATCAGGGAGCAAAACTATAAACGTAATCAATACGGCCTTTAAGGTTTTTGCTTTTACTGTATAAGGCTTCTTTTGTTTTAAGCCCTTTATCATTGAACAGGTACCGCCATTCCAGGTAATCCGGCGGCCACGCTACCAGGGTAGTGATCCGCTGAATGACATGGTTGTTCTCATCATATTGAAACATGACATCGGGAAGCAATTCCTTTACCTTTTTATTATACCGGACAATATCAGTCAGCCGGTCCTGGTCATCATAATAATAATAGATCCGCTGGTTCTCATAAATGTAGTAATAGACGGTGTCTTTGTCATTATAACGCCGGTACAAAGTTTCGTCTTCTAAATTTCCCTGTTCATCCCGGGTGAAACGATATTCAGTAGAGTCTGTGCCATTCACAATGCGGTACATTATTTTGGGTTTACCGTCAGCGCTGTATTGCCATTGACGATCTTCCAGTTCATTAAAATCCATTTTCGAATCTCTCCGGGTGGTCAGGATGCGGGTAAGGTTGCCGCTGTCATTATACGCATAAATTGAAATGATCTGTATATCGCCGGTGGAATCAGTTGATTTGATCAGCCTTGTTTTGCTGTCAAACTGGTAATAAAGCCGGGTGATGCTTTGCCCGTTGCGGGTGGTCGTTTTTAAGATGCTGCCGTTTGCCTGCACATCCTGTCTTTCACTGAAATCAGTGGTTTTAACGCCATGCGGATCGTAACCTGTTGCGGTCACCGATTGAACTTTGGCAGCCACAAACGCCTTCATCTTATCATTGATCTCCCTCGTGCCGATAATGTCATTGTAATAGTATTGACCATGGAGGGCTGCTGAAATCAATAGGGTAAAGGCGTAAACTATGTTCTTCATCAGGATAGTATTGTTTTGCGGACAAAAGTACTTCAATTGTTCAGTAACGAAAAACAAAGGCTGACTTGTATTATTTGTACTTATTTTTAAGAAAAAATTGTTGTGTCCCACGCACCGGAACGTAAGGAAAAAGACTGCTTAAACTGCGGAACCATCATACACGGACGTTTTTGCCATGTTTGTGGCCAGGAGAACACCGAACCAAAGGAGAGTTTCTGGTCAATGATCGTTCACTTTTTTAATGATATCACCCATTTCGACGGGAAGTTTTTTACCAGCCTGAAGTGGCTGGTACGCAAACCCGGCTTTCTTTCTGCTGAGTATATGGCAGGGCGGCGGGCCCGTTATCTTCATCCTATCCGGATGTATGTATTCACCTCGGCTTTCTTTTTCATTATTTTCTTTTCTTTATTCAGTGCAGAAAAGCTGGGAATGGTTGACTGGACATCAGGCGGGCAACTGGAAAAAGCGGTAACTGAATTTTCTGCTGAAGCCTACAAAAACGCCAAAACAAAGGAGGATTCGCTGAATATCACCCAGGCGCTGGCGTTGATAAAGCCGGTGACAGCAGCTGAAAATGACACGACCGGCAGCAGACCGAGAATGGGGGTCACATTCGGGGATGCCGCAGATATTTATAAAACGGTGGCTGCTTATGATTCAGCACAGGCTTTATTGCCCTCATCCGAAAGAGATAACTGGCTGGAAAGGATACTGAACAGGAGAAGCATCAGTCTTAAGCAAAGGTATGGCCATAACCGGCAGCAGTTGTGGAAGGACCTGACTGATAAATTCATTCATAGTTTTCCGTATATGCTCTTCCTGTCGCTTCCATTGTATGCGTTTTTGCTGAAGCTGCTCTATATCCGGAGAAAGAAATTCTATTATGCTGATCATGGTATATTCCTTGTTCACCTGTATATTTTTACATTTTTGCTACTCCTGCTTTTTTTCGCCTTTGATAAGCTGGATAATCTTACCGGGTTGGGTGTGTGGAATTTTTTAAAAGCCATACTGGTGTTGTACGGGATATTCTATGCATTTAAAGCCATGAAGAATTTTTACAAGCAGGGCACAGGCAAGACTTTGCTGAAATTCATGCTCTTTAATTTTCTTTGCTTTATTTGCCTTATCATTTTATTCGCTTTCTTCCTGATATTCTCATTTTACAGGATTTAATTCATCAGCATGATGCAAAACAATTTGTCTGACACATTTTTACGGTTAGTGACTATTATGGATGAACTG
>DATDIX010000283.1:0-26068 GCA_036520835.1 Chitinophagaceae bacterium
ATTTCACTCATGGGCGGAACGATTACTTCGACATTCCTGACTTTACTTGTAGTACCGCTGATCTATTTCAGGCTATTAAAGAAAAAGTATTCTGCTAAAAATAAAACAGCATCCGGCGGAAACGGGATGAAGCAACAATGATAAGTTTCTTTCCAATCCGGCTACCGGATCATATTGTCTTTTTCAGTCACATATTTATTTGTTCCCGGTTTGCCGGAGCCCGATAAAGTATTCCTTTCAAAACTATGTTTTGCTCTTACAAGATCCTTGTATAAAATAAGTGTACTGCCCGCATTGCAACCAGAGAAATTGTTGGAGAAAATTTCTGTTACCTGTACCCCTGTTAATGAAATAAGGGGGCTATTTTCTGCGGAATTACAATTTTTAATTTTGTTATGGCTAAAGACCAGGTGAGGGCCTAATGTGCTTTCATCGCTTCCTCCCCGGTAAATATTTAAGAATGTACCGTCGATCCTGTCGAAATTATTATGCCCGATGAATATTTTTTCAGCATTATAATAACCCCTGTCTTCCTTTTCTTCGCTCATGGTAATAAAGTGGCCCGTACAATTCGTAAAGGAACTTTTCCGGATAATAATGCTGTCTGCAAGGGAGGATTTATAAGCATAAAAGAAATGCTTTGTTTTTAACCCTGTAACAGATGATCCCCCGAATACAAATGAATAATGGCTGGCATTGCCGGTAGTGTCGCTGGAAATAAAATTGATTGCCCGGACATTTTCGGCGGTAAAATGAGTTTGTGAGATCCGGAGACTTGCATTTCCGCTAATGATAAATACACCTGGTATGCCGTTTTCCGATTCAAGAGTGATCGTTCCTTTGTGTCCCGGCTGTATTTCTATGCTGGAATTAATAAATGCCGGCCTGAGAAAAAAGTATTTTTCTCCTGTCAAACGAAGTATCATTGGTTCTTTTTTCTCCAGCTGTTTGTAAATATCTTCTGCAGTTGCACAATCGGCAGTTGCGATGGGTTTATGGTAAATCGCGGGCTTTTTCATAAACCAAACGGCGCCGCTGTTTTTAAATACTTCGGTTTCTTTTAACGACAAGGACTTCCATTCCGGCAAGGGGGTCTTATTAAACCCGTCAACTAATGACTGGTTTATCTTTTTACTTGCTTTATTACCTGTAAAACGCATACCTGTTATATCATCATACACTTTGTAAATAATACTGTCTCTTGAATTATAAAAGATGTTCTTTTCAATGGTCACGCCGGCAGGAGGTAAGGTCCTTTCTGTGTCACTTCCTTCACCAAAGGATATTGGCGAACATTCATAAAAAACATTATTATTTATTTCTGCATTGATGACCTGCACATAGCGATTGGCCGGCGAATTTGGAATTCCATTCATAATAGCAAGTGGCGAACGAAAATCCACTCCGCGGCATTTGTAAAAAATGTTATTGACAATTTTTTGTCCTTTATTAATTACCCGTACACCGCCGCTGCCGGGTTTATCATTTCCCAGGAAATAATTTCCCCGGACAAGGTTATTGTCCCCATGTCGTAAAACTACTGAGCCCTGGCATTCTTTGAAAACATTTTCTTTCACCTCGTTTGCACAGGATTTGACTGAAATGATCTCGGTCTCACCATCACAATCTTCAAAAAAATTATTGGTTACCTGCGTATTTGAATTGAACTGGCAATGCTGCGATACGCCGATACGAATGATCTCACCGCCATTAGAAGCCAGTGGCGGCCGGCGTCCAAAATAATTGTGATCGATTGAATGAAAATTTTCACGGCTTCTTTCGTCATCCAGTATCACGGCAAGTAATACACCTAAATTTTTCTTGTCTGTAAAACTGCAATGATCCAGGCGGTTATTTTTACCATAAAAAGCCACCCAGGAATTTTCATCCATTCGTTTCGGGTTATTAAAATCACTGACAGCGGAGTTCGTGACCCGGCAATTATTTGCCAGTTGTTTATTGTTTGCCCGGAATGATATGACGGCATCTTTACCGGCATACCCATTAGTAAAGTACAAGCCATCTACTATAATGTATTGTCCTCCCAGTTTTAATTTTGAAATGCCGGTGATCAGCACTTTACCTGCTGCCTGTGCTTTGAATATTATAGGTTTTTCTTTTGTGCCGTTACAATTTAATAATATCGTTACATCTTTCCATTCACCATTTTGCAGGATAATAATGTCACCCGGGATCGCTTTTTTGTTTGCCTCACTCAATTCTTCCGCATTCCTTACCACTATTGTGTTAGCATGGCCGGACAGAATGATCAGGGCAAAACATTTCAGCATCAGCAATCGTATCATGGTATTTTATTTGGTGCGGCCGTTCTTCGCTGTTAAACGCTGTGAAGATTCACGAATGATCAATTTTGTTTTCAGCACTTCATCCACATTGCTCATGTCTTTATCCTGGTGAACCGTTTCGATAAAGAGTTTTGCCGCTAATTTTCCCATCTCAAAACACGGTTGTTCTACACTGGAAATTTGCGGGGTTACCAGGCTTGTCACAGGTTCATTATTAAAGCCCACCAGGCCTATATCATAAGGCATTGTTAACCCTTTTTCTTTTATTGCGAGCATAGCACCGATCGCCATCCGGTCACTGATAGTAAAGATGGCGTCTGGCCTTTTTTTAGTTGCCAGTAATTCTTTTGTGGCGATATAGGCATAATGCTGGTCAAAGTCACAATAGATGATCAGGTTTTCATCCGCAGGTATTTTATATTTTTTTAATGCCTTGAGGTATCCATTCAACCGCTGGTTGCTTATATCAAGATTTTTGGGTCCTGCCAGAATTGCAATACGTTTATATCCCTGCTGTACCAGGTGTTCAGTTCCCTGGAAACCGCCACCTTCGTTATCAAGCCTTACACTGGGAGCTTTTAAAAACGGCGTAACCCTGTCAAACACTACCATGGGCATTTTTTTATCCTGTATCTTTTTAAAATGATCGAACACTTTTGTTTCGCTTGATACAGAAATAATAAAACCATCAACCAGGCTATCCAGAAGCCTCCTTGTATTCACGATCTCCCTTCCAAAAGATTCGTTGCTCTGGCAAACCATGACCGTATACCCGGCTTCAAGCGCTGCTTCGTCCATTCCTTTTACCATTGTTGACAATACATAATCAAGGTTTGGAACGATCACACCAATATTATGTGTTTGCTTTCTTTTCAGGCTTAACGCCAGTAAATTGGGTTGATAACTCAATTCATCGGCCAATGCCATCACTGTTCTTTTTGTATCAGCACTTACATCAGCGGCATTGCGCATAGCACGGGAAACCGTCGAGACCGAGATATTTAATTTCCGGGCAATATCTTTTATCGTTGCTGGTCTGTCCATTTTTTTAAGTTGAGTAAAGCTAAACTAAACATGATTACGGAAATACCGGTAGCGTTACCGGAAACGTTATCGGTCACAAAACTTTAGATAATGAACAAGAAAAATTGTAAATGGCTTTAGACTTGTTCAACTAACTGGTTAATTATTTAGAAATATTGCAAGCACTATAGCTTTAGTATCCGTTCAAAATCGACTTAATATTACATTCGGGAGTTTTATAATTAAAGACCCGCTGCTTAATTACCAGGACTGAATACTGCTGATGCGACTACTAACAATAATATGCCTGCTATTGATACCTGTATTCATTACAGCGCAACACCCTGTCACTTTTTTTACTAAGGCCGATGCCGCACTGGTCGCAAAGGATATTACGAAATACCCGCTTCTCCACCGTTCTTACAATGAACTGAAAAGAGATGTGGATGCGTGGATCGGCAAAGACATAGATGTTCCTTTTCCCAAAGACCCTGCCGGTGGCTATACACATGAAAAGCATAAGGCGAATTATTTGCTGATGTTTAACAGTGGCATACTTTATAACCTGGCCGGCGATAACAAATATGCTGTGTTAGTTAAGCATTTGCTGTTGAAGTATGCAAAGCTGAATCCAAGATTAACCAGGCACCCCGAATCTGTAGGCAATTATGCAGGCCGTATTTTCTGGCAGTCATTAAACGACGCCAACTGGCTGGTGTATACAGGAATGGCATACGATCTTGTTTATAATTCACTTTCCCCTGCAGAGAGAAAGGCAATCGAAGACGGAGCTTTTAAACCCCTGGTTGATTATTTCACAATAGATCAGAAGAATTGGTTTAACTGGATACATAATCATGGAGTGTGGGCCTGTGCTGGCGTTGGCATTGTTGGTATTGCTACCAATAATAAAGAGTATGTTGATATGGCGTTGTATGGCTCAAACAAGGATGGGAAAGGCGGATTCATGGCGCAAATGGATGGTTTGTTTTCGCCGGATGGGTATTATACTGAAGGGCCTTATTATGTGCGCTATGCCATTCTTCCCTATTATCTTTTTGCGATTGCTTTAAAGAATGCCAGGCCTGATCTTAGAATTTTCCAATACAGGGATAAGATATTGCAGAAAGCTTTGTTGTCAGGCCTGCAACTAACAAACCTTGACGGTGCATTTTTCCCGATCAACGATGCGTTGAAAGAAAAAGATTATACAAGCAATGAGCTTGTAACTGCTGTCGACATAGCATGGGAGGCTTATGGAAAAGATGATGGGTTGCTGGTAGTTGCCAAAAAGCAGGATCGTGTATTGCTGAATAAAGGAGGTGTTGCTATTGCTGCAGCCATTGCCACAGCTAAAAATATTTCACCGTATTACCCTTATAAAACTGTGGAATATACCGATGGCGTAAAAGGTGACCAGGGCGGGGTGAGTGTATTAAGGAACGGAAAGGGAAATGACCTTACTACCTTAATTTATAAGTATACTTCACACGGACTTTCGCATGGACATTTTGACAAGCTGAGCATTAACCTTTATGATAAGGGTAATGAGATACTGACTGACTATGGAGCTGTTCGGTTTATCAGCGTTGAACAGAAGTATGGTGGCCGTTATTTACCTGAAAGTAAATCATACGCCGCTCAAACCATTGCACATAACACTCTGGTTCTTGATGAAACAAGCCATTTCAATGGCAGTGAGAAGGAAAGCGGTCAATACCATTCCTATAAGCTTTTTAGCAGCATTGATGATCCGAATGTACAGGTAATAGCGGCAGCAGAGAAGAATGCCTATAAAAATGCAGCGCTCCAACGAACTCTTTACCTGTTGCAATTGCCTGATGGTAAGAAATTAGTTATTGACATCTTTGATGTCATTGCAGCTAAACAAACCCAGTTCGACCTTCCCTTCCAGTACAATGGTCAGTTAATCAGCACTTCTTTCAGATATGAACCTGCTGTTAAAACACAGGAAACACTGGGTAAAAAGAACGGGTACCAGTTTTTATGGAAAGAAGCGGAAGCGGTAGTGAAAGACACGCTGGCCCAATTTACTTTTTTAAACGACAGGACATTTTACACTATCTCTTCGTTGATCAAAGACAGCGCTTCGCTTTTCTTCACCCGTATTGGCGCCAATGATCCCCATTTCAACCTGCGGCGTGAGCCGGCGTATATCATTCGTAAAAAAGGAGAGAAGCAGTTGTTCTTAAATGTTATTGAAATACATGGACGCTTTGATCCGGTTGCCGAATTTTCAGAAAGCTCCTATTCGGTAGTAAAGGATATAATGCTATTGCAGCACGACGATTACACGGTAGTGGAGATCATGATCAATGAAAAAAAAATCACGATAGCGCAAAGCAATAAAATTTTTGACAATAATAGTAAACATACCACAAAGGGAATTAATTGGACCGGTCCATTTACAATTCTGTACGATGGTAAAATTTTAAAGTAAAACATTAATACAGTTTTTATGCACTCGGCAGATGTGAAAAATATTTTCATAGAGGATAATCATGTGCCATGGGAAGAAGTAGAGGCAGGCGTTAAACGAAAAATAATGGCCTATGATGATAAATTGATGGTGGTGAAAGTACAATTTGAAAAGGATGCTGTTGGCGCCATTCACCAGCACAGTCATTCACAGATCAGCCATGTGGAGAGCGGGCGATTTGAAATTGAAATAAACGGGTATAAAAAAACACTGACGCCGGGTGATGTTTTTTATGTGCCTCCGAACATGCTGCACGGAGCTGTTTGTGTAGAGGCGGGAGTGCTCATAGATGTTTTTAGCCCCATGCGGGAGGATTTTATTGACAATAAACGATGACCGAAAAATTTATAAACCTGTATAAAAAACTATCAAATTAAACTGCTATATGAAAGAACAATCTGTTCATCGCACCAGGAGATTACTTTTTAATAAGTGGTCTTTCTTACTGTCCCTGCTTTTGGTTTTCAGCCTGGGCAGCACAACAGCTTTTGCACAATCAAAAAAAATGGAAGGCGTAGTAAGCGATTCCAAAGGCGTGCCATTGCTGGGAGTAACTATTAGTATAAAAGGTAGTAATGAAACAGCTACCACGGATAACAAGGGAAGGTTCTCCATCCTGGCTTTGCCCGGGCAAACCCTTATTTTTTCATCTGCCAGTTTCCTGAGTAAAGAAGAAGTTGTTGATGAAAGAACTGCCATCAACGTAACTCTTGAGGAAAACACACAGTCCCTGGAAAATGTAGTGGTGATTGGTTATGGTACTCAAAGAAAAGTAAATCTTAGCGGAGCAGTGGATCAAATAAACGGGAAGGAATTGGAGAACAGACCGGTGGCTAACCTGACAAGTGCTTTGCAGGGCGTTTCACCCGGATTAACAGTGGTGCGGGGAAGTGGTAAACCCGGAGCGGAAGGTTATGGAATTCGTATCCGCGGGTTTACATCCGCCAATACGGCAACACCACTTGTGCTGGTGGATGGTGTTGAACAGGACATGAATTTGATTGATCCTAACGATGTACAGTCAATTTCCGTTCTGAAAGACGCTTCTGCCTCGGCTATTTATGGAGCAAGAGCCGCGGCAGGTGTTGTGCTGATCACTACTAAGCAAGGGTCAGTTGGAAAAACAAGGGTCAATTTTACCTCGTATTACGGGACTAATATCACGGCCAGGCAACCGGAGCGCCTGAATTCATGGGATGAGCAATTGCTTATTGATGAAGCCCGTTTTAATGCAACCGGGGCCAGGGAGTATAACAATGAGCAGTATGAGTGGTTGCGTAATCCTAATTTTTCCTATCGTCCCAATCCTACCGCTGATCGCTGGGAATACTATGGAAATAATAATTGGGTAAAAGAAGGAATGGATGAGGTCAATCATCAGCAGAATTATTCCATGTCAATCAGTGGCGGCGAACAAAAATTGAATTACCTCGTATTCGGAAGTTTTTACAAGAGAGATGGTGTACTTCGCTTTGGCCCGGATGATAACTCACGATACAATTTTAAAGTAAACCTTAATTCAGAACTGAGCCCGTATGTAAGCGTAAAACTCACAGCCGGGTATATTGGCTCATTTGTGAACGAAAATTCATACGGTACTGAACAGATCATCAACAGGCTCTACCGCAGCCGCACCCGGCAAAATTTATATACACCGCCTGAAGATGTGACTGGTCAGAAATATAATGGGGACCTGCAGATAAATGCCGTAGACATTGAAAAAAATGCCGGCAAAGAAACCCGCAACTATGAAACATTCACAGGTAAACTGAATCTGCAGATCAAGAATGTGGTCAAAGGGCTGACCTTCGATGTGATTGCCTGGAGAAACCAGAATTATTATGAAATGCAAAACAAAAGCAGGACACTTATCTGGTACGGACGAAGCACTAATACAGTACGGTTTAGTGTCAACCAGCCAAATTCATATACACAAACAAAGAACAGGGCTTTTCAAAACAACCTGCAGGGATTCCTGACGTACAATTACAAGTTTAAAAAGCACAACATCACATTGATGCAGGGCGGATCGTATGAAGAATACCGCAAAGAAGAATTTACTGCTTCTGCCCAGAATATGATCACCAATGATTTCTTTAGTTTCAATTTTGCCGATCCGTTGACAAGGACCAGCCGTGATGTCATTCAAACGTGGGCATTGGGCTCTGCATTCGGAAGGCTTAACTATAGTTTTAAAGACCGGTATTTATTGGAAGCTTCTTATCGTTATGACGGAAGTTCCCGTTTGGCCCCGTCCAATCGATGGCAGTTATTCCCTTCCTTCTCGGCTGCCTGGATAGTGAGCGATGAAAGCTTTATGAAAGATCTGGCTTTTATCAACAGCCTTAAGCTGCGTTCTTCATGGGGACAACTGGGTAATAGCGCTGCTATTGGCTTGTATGATTATATTCCGTTGCTGACAAGCGGCAACAGCCTTACGTTTAATGGTGTCCGGAGCACTTATTTTTTCCAGAATACGCTGGCTTCGCCAGATATAACCTGGGAAACGGTTCAGCAATTCAATGTTGGTTTTGACCTGGGTCTTTTACGCAACAGGCTGAGCATAACGATGGATTATTACATCAAGAAAAACAAAGACATGCTGGCCACACTCGATGTGCCCAATATCATCGGTGTAAATGTCGGATATGTAAACGTAGGAGAATTAAAAAGCTGGGGAAAGGAACTGGACATAAAATGGCGTGACCGTGCCGGCAAGCTGAATTATACTATCGGTTTCAATATTTCTGATAACCAAAATGAAGTAACGCAGTACGATGGAAAAAATTCAATAGGAGCAGGTGGTGTGATTCCGATAATGGAAGGGTATCCGTTGAATACAGTGTGGGGATATAAAACCGCCGGTTATTTCCAATCCCAGTCGGAAGCGAACGATTATAAAGCACTGGTTAGTTATCCTTTTTTCTCCAATGTTTCTGCCGGCGATATAAAATATCTTGACCTGAATGGTGATGGGGTTATCAATGGCGGCGATGGCACCCCGCAACAACCCGGCGATCTTGTATACCTCGGTACCACCAATGCACGGTATACTTATGGATTTGACCTTGGCGCTGACTGGAAAGGGTTTGATTTCCTGATCTTTTTCCAGGGAGCCATGCAAAGAAAATTTTTGATAAGCGAAGAAACCCTGTCGCCGATATTGGGCACTGCTGATATGCCATGGTCCATTCATATGGATCACTGGACGCCGGCTACTCCCAATGGATTCTTTCCAAGAATGTACCAGACAAGTGCACACAACTTCAGGCCATCAGATAAATGGGCGCAGAACGGAAGCTATATACGTTTGAAAAATGTTCAACTTGGGTACAGGCTGGCAATGAAAAATAAATATATAAGAGAGGTCAAAATATATGTGTCCGGACAGGATCTGTGGGAATCAACCAAAGTCCTGAAAGTTTTTGACCCCGAAGTTGGTAATAATGTAAGCGCAACTACTTACCCATTCTATCGCACCGTTGCCTTTGGTCTTAATGTTTCACTCTAATCAAACTAAGCATGAAAAAGATAAAACACATACATATCTTCATTCTCTTTGCAGCGCTGCTGGCCTGCGGCTGCAGCAAAATTGACCGCTATCCTGAGACTGATTTCAGTGACGCAGATTTCTGGAACACGGAAACTGATCTTATAAATGCGGCCAACCGGCTTTACCAGGAACTGGATGGTGACTGGATAGACAACCGGGCGGATGATGCAGTAAACCAGGGAGGCCCGAATGAGATCAGCACGGGCAACCGATCCGTGCCTAATACCAGCGCTGACTGGAATGACCGTTACGATGAGATATTCACGGCCAATAATATTGTTGAAAAAGCACCAAGAGCCAAAGTGAGTGATGCGGTAAAGAACCGTTATATAGGGGAAGCCAGGTTCTTCAGGGCTTATGCGTACTTTAAGTTGTTAAAGATCTATGGTGATGTACCATTGGTAACGAAGACGCTTACTGTTGGTTCCCCGGAATTGTATATGGGCCGTACACCCAGGGCAGAAGTAGTGCAGGCCATTTATGATGATCTTGATTTTGCAGCGCAATGGTTACCAAAAAGGACTGACCTGCCCGCTGCACAATATGGAAGGGTAACAAGAAGTGCTGCATGGGCATTGAAGGCAAGGGCTGGACTTTATGAAGGGACAAGAGCGAAGTTTCATAACACGACAGGCATCAATTGGCAAAATCATTTAACACTGGCAATTGCCGCCGCACAAAGCGTGATGGGCGAAGGGCATGCCCTGTATGCAAACTATGGCAACCTGTTTACACAAACCGGTGAAGGCCCGACAAACACCGAAAATATTTTGGTGAAGATCTATGGGGTGAGCAATTCAAATGTTATTGTTGCACACAACAATTCAAGGGATCTTGAGAACGGAAGGATGGCGCCGACACGAAACCTGGTCCGCCAGTATTTATACAGCGATGGGCTGCCTGCCTGGAATGTTGACAATACACCTTCCACAACCCGTTCCACCTTTTTTGTAAACGAGGGAACTGAGCCCAGCTACAATACGATCCTTGATAACAGGGATCCCCGTATGGCATTTACATTTTTCAGGGCCGGCGATGTAGCTTACCAGGGACCATGGGTACCTAAAACATCACTGGGTTCAAGAACTGCTTTTGCACCCAAAAAAGGATTTAGCGTGACGGATCAAACCATTAACAATGCAGCTACTACCGACAGGATCCTTATCCGTTATGGCGAAGTATTATTGATCTATGCTGAAGCAAAATATGAATTGAACGAAAGCATCAGCGATGCCGACCTCAATCTTTCCATCAACGTTTTGCGTACAAGGGTAGGATTTGGCCCCAAGCTTACCAATGCCTTTGTTACTGCCAATAATTTAAGTATGCGTGATGAGATAAGACGGGAGAGGACTATTGAGCTGGCGCTGGAAGGGTTCAGATATGATGACCTCATAAGGTGGAAACTGGCAGAGGTATTGATGCCCAAAGATCTGTTGGGCGCCAAATTCATTGCAGCAGAATGGGTGGGCACAAACGGAAATAGTTTGAATCTGAATGCTGACCAGGTACTGATAACTGAACCTGACGGCACAAGGCACTTCCGTCCTGAACGGGATTATTTATACCCTGTTCCTATACACGAGATCACTACCAGCGGAGGCAATGTGGTCCAAAACCCCAATTGGCAATAATTAAAACATTTAAACAATGAGATCACTTACATATTTACTATTTGTACTGGGAGCCACGATTGTACTGGCAGCGTGTGAGAAAAAAGATTATCCCAAAGGAGTGGATGAATTGCAGCACCATTACTATGCAATATTTGTTCCCAATAACAATACAAGTGTTACGGTATCAAGATCACAAACGGCCCTGGTAAAATTTCCCGTACAGTTTTATTCAACTTATGTGAGGGATTATGATGCGGTGGCAAAATATGCAGTTGTAACAGGAAATATTACCGGACCGGCACAACGGGGAGTTGATTTTAATATAGTTGATAAAAATGGAAATGTGGTACCCTCGGCTGATACTACGTATTCAATAGTATTTCCACAAGCCGTTCAAAAGACAGATACTATCTATATCAAATTACTGAATAATCCTGCGCCGGGTGTCCGGAAATTTGAGATACAGATCCTGGATAACATTACCAGCCAGTTTGATGTAGATATTTTCTCTACGGCCTACAGGAGACCTGTTACCATCAATTAAGATAAACAGCTTTCATAAGCAGGCAGACCAGACTTCATTATTGAAAGGCGAAGCAATGGTATAGCACTGGCTTTCTTTTCAATAATGGTGGTTTTTTGCCAGATTCATCAAAGATCAGTAATGAAACAATCATATAAAATAGCATTGGTGTTACCCATGCTGTTGTTTTCAAATATCCTTTTGCCGCAAAAAACAGAAAAGGTTTTTGCGGATGCAGAAAAGCAAGTATCGGTTTTTTATGATAATGTAAAGGCCAATACAAAAGGCAAAAGGATATTTCCGCGTTGCCTGGAAAACGATACGATCAAATTTGTTTCATCCAATGATTGGACAAGCGGGTTCTGGCCGGGAATGCTATGGTTTATGTATGAATACACGGGTAAGAATGAATGGAGATCCAAAGCTGATGAATTTACATTATTGATGGAAAAAGAGCCAAAGAACGGTAACTCTCATGATGTTGGATTCAAAGTGTACAATAGCTATGGGAATGGATATCGCCTTACGGGTAACGAAGCATATAAACAACAGGTGATACAGGGTGCAGCAACGCTGGTAACACGGTTTAATCCAAAGGTCGGCTGCATTCGTTCATGGGATTTCGGAACATGGCAGTACCCGGTTATCATAGACAATATGATGAACCTTGAATTGCTTTTTTCCGCTACCCGATTAAGCGGGGATAGCGTTTATTATAAAATTGCTGTTACACATGCCAACACCACTATGAAAAATCATTTTCGCCCCGACTTCAGTTGTTTTCATGTGATGGATTATGATACTTTGACAGGGAAGCCAACAGGAGGAAGCACATTACAGGGGTATGCGGATGGTTCTGCCTGGGCGAGGGGGCATGCATGGGCTTTATATGGGTTTACCATGTGCTATCGTGAAACAAAAGATACAGCCTATTTGAAGGTGGCAGAACGGCTCGCTTCCTTTATTATTAATCATCCAGGGTTACCGGGTGATAAGATCCCATATTGGGATTTTGATGCCCCTGTTAATACAAAGGAGCCAAAAGATGCTTCTGCCGCCGCCATTATGGCTTCTGCTTTTTATGAACTTCAGGGTTATTCTGCCAATAAAGAACAATACATAGCTTTTGCAGATAGGGTATTGGAAAATCTCAGTGCGAATTACAGGGCCCGGACAGGCACACAGAAGGGTTTTCTGCTTTTGCACAGTACCGGCCATAAACCTGCCAATAGCGAAGTGGATGTTCCGCTTATTTATGCTGATTATTATTTCCTGGAAGCATTGCTGAGGAAGACCAGGCTTTGAATATTGATGAAATGGTAATGCAGTAGAAGTTTACTTTTTCGACTTCCAGGCATTACATTTTTTTACAGCATCCTATGCCTTCGTCTCTCTCGAACGAATCCTTCTGATTGGCAGGTTGTCTGTTACCACGATTTTGCTCATTTTATCAAATCTCCTTAAGTTTTTGCTGAATGGTCTTTTTATATGTGCCTGATAAGGGGATGGGTGTCTCTGTATTTTTCAGTGTAATTGTGGAAATACCGGATTGGCTGGAAACTTTTTGCACCTTTCTTAAATTAATAATAAATGACCGGTGAGAAAAAACAATTAAGGGGTCATTCATTTGCTTTATAGCATCTTTCATGGTCATCCTGATCATTTGTTTTCTAATGGCATGATTGCTCTCCCAAACAACAGTTATGTAGTTTTCAGACGCTTCAACAAATAGTAAGTCATAGTTACTCAGTTTTAGTATGTCATTTGAAGAAGCAGGCCGAAGCTCAATCATTTTCTCATCGGATGCCAATTTTCGGTTAGTAAGAAGCTCATTTATCTTTTTAGCCTCTGAAAAATCTTTTTTTAACCGCCAGTTCCTGACAAGTACGGCCCTGATAGTGACGGGAATAAATCCAAGGGCAATTGTATAAAAAAAGTAGATCAGGATATTCTTCAGATTCAGAGCAGTGATATGGGACAAATAGCCGTAGATCAGGATGCTTCCACCCACAAATAGCAAGAAGAATAAAGAGTGAATGATCTCCAGGCCGACAGTCCAGTCACGGCGCCCCCAATAAACATTATACAACAGGTGGGTTAATACAACATACAGGATCGCGGCTAAGACACTGACCAGTCCGTAGCCAAACAATACAGGGCTGGTCAACCTGCTATAACCCAGGGGATGGAGAAGGAAAAAAACTAATAAAGCAAATGCCCCGGATATACAGATATAGAGAATTTCCTTTTTCAGCCCACGGCTAAAAGGCATTGGTGTATGAAGGTTTAACCCCATGGGATACAAAAATACATCTGGCGCAAGTTAACCAGTAGTGGTTTTCATCCCTGAAAAACCAGTTTGGTCACATAAAGTTGAAAACGGCCCTCTTCCGACCCTAACTTCAGCAACATCCGGATTTTCTAAACACTAAACAGCATATGAAAAAGCTATTTCTCCTGGTCCCCGGTTTTATCTTATTCATTCAGTCATTTGCTCAACCGGATTTTAAGAAACTGCAACAGGAATATATTTCGCGGAAACCCTTCCTTGATACGATGCGGTCATACCCCGCTGTTCCCTATGATTCGCTGAAAGTGATCAATGAACAGGGAGTCGCTATTTCGTTTTGGTGGATGCCCCAGGAAAAAAATAAAGGAACTGTTTTGCTGGTTCATGGTTTTTTAATGAATAAAAGTCATATGCTGACGCGGGCAAAAATTTATTATGACATGGGATACAATGTAATTGTTATGGACCTGCGGGCACGAGGGCAAAGTGGAGGAGACAGTGCAACCAGCGGCCCCGAGGTCAGGTCAGATGTAATAGCGGTTATAGATCATTATTCAGATAACTTAATGGAATATGGACCCCTGGTCCTGATTGGTTACTCGCATGGAGGAAGGGCAATTGTTTTTGCCGCTGAAAAAAAAGCAGTGAATGTGAAAGCGATAATTCTTGAAAGTATCCCTTATTCATTAACTGAGAGTTTTAAACGCACATTCAAAGTTGAGCCCCCGCCTATTCCTGAAGGAAATATCCCTGAAGCATTCCAGGCTATCTCCAGAATTCCCATTCTTTTAATGATAGGGGATCATGATACGGCTATTATACCTGAGGAAGCCGGGGCAATAAAAGATGCATACAAAAACTCCTTAAGTCAATTAATTATATTTAAAGGAGCGGGGCATGACCTGGCTGGTGAAAAATACCGGTCGCTTTATACTGACTCAATTGAGGCATTTTTGTTCAGCGTGATGAAATAGTTCTCGGCCTTCAGTAGTGTTCGGCACCGAAGCTGCTATTGGTGTTAAATCTTCCATCAAAAAGTTCGGGTTTTGGCCTGTCGGGAGTATTCTAAAAAAGTCACTTCCTGTAATTGGAAGTAAGGAGTTTTAGAGCCTTATTCTTCTGCAGCTACTTCTACTCTTTTTAAGTAATGCATTGTAAATGGATTAATCTTTGCTCTTTTCCGGATAATAGAGTTTACGGTTAACCCTTTGTCTGTAATCAGAAGTCCTGTTACTTCAGGTTTTTTTTCTCTGTAGCTGATTTTCTTATGGTGTAAATAAAAACCTCCGGACTTAATCTCTTGCAATATCTCTTGTATAAGATGTTTAAAATCGGTTTTTGAAGAAAATTCAAGATCATCCAAAAAAGCTGTAAAGGTGATATTGTTATTGGCAGCTATTTTGGATAACAAAAGGCCGGTCTGCGTAAAAACCAGGTTAGCAATTATAGGAGATGTTGGCGCACCCTGTGGAAGACTCCCTTTGTAAGTAGTTAATTTGGTAAGAATATGAGAAGCATCTGGAGAAAAATTATAATACCGGAACATCCGGAACACCTGGTGGTATGTTATATTAGGAAAAAAGTTTTTAAGGTCAACTGCCAAAAAGTGCTTATTCCTTATATGCATTAAGGCATTATGAATATTATTTCTGCCTTTTACAGAGCCATAGGCATATTCAGGCAATTTAACTCGTTGAAGGAGGATGTTGATCCTTTGCTGTATTTCTTTTAATCTTCCACGACTTGGGTACAGATCCCGGTAACGTATTATTCCATTTTCCTCCTGTTTATTTCCATATTTTCTTTTGGCCTTTTTGAAATGATAGTAATAGCGGTCAATATTTTTTGTTATTTCTTCAAGTTCTTCTTTAGAAGAATGAAGAACGTAATACAAGTGTTTGGGCTTATTAATCATAATTAACCAAATAAGAAAAACTAGGGGTTGAACCATTTGTCATCCGCCAGGTTTGAAAAAAGGGTTGTAATGAATTTTAATCCTTTCGAAATAAATGCGACTAATTTTGTCTTTTTTCGACGTTTAGTCCTCTTTAATTGTTCAAGGAAAAAATAGATTTCATGATACAAGCCGAGTTCTTTCCGGGATAATCTGCAACATTTCTTTGATCCGGTTTTGATAATTCTTTTTTGCAGACGTTCGATTTCTCTTACATCTGAATTTCTTTTCATGATATAAGTTGTTTGATGTTTTGAGAGCAATATCGCCCCGTACATCAAAGCCCTCAAACAACCCATAATTGTTGCCATCCCGTAATCCCCTAGTTTTTTTCTTGTTTTCCGGTGTCGGCGTACACGGCGCCGGTTTTAAACCATAATGGTTGTGTAACTTAATACACTTTACTGTTCCTGGGCTGCAAAAAAGAAGGATCAAAGAACTGGATGCAACTTAATATAGAAAGCGGACAGGATAGTGAGTTTTTTTCCACAAATATATTTGTAGAAAATGTCACAAATTATTACCCAATGAATACCAGGCACCTTTGCTTACTCCATGTTTTATTAAATGATTTCCTTTAACCAATGCATCTAAATGCTTTTTCACTGTATTTCTATTAGCTTCGGTAAGGGTGACAATTTCTTTAATGGTAATTCTCCCTCTTGATTTTATTAACTCTAAAATTTTTAAAGATAATTCCGGGAGTTGTACCAAAAACAATTTTTCTCTATGTATTTTAACTGCAAGTCTTTCTTTTTGTTGCTGCAGGGCTTTTAAAAAAAACATTATCCAGGGCTGCCAATCGGGATGATCAGTTTGTAAAGTACTTTGCGTTTGTCGCAAAGCAAGATAATATCCTTCCTTGCTGTTTTCAATCACCGCTTCTAATGAGCTATATTGGACATAAACATACCCGGCAGACAATAATAAGTAGGTTGTCAGGATTCTTGATAACCTGCCGTTACCATCCTGAAATGGATGTATGGCAAGAAATTCAACAATAAAAACAGAAGCGATAAGTAACGGGTGTAAAGATTTTTTTTCTATTGCATTTCCTGTCCATTCAATGAGATGCTGTATCCGGAAAGGTGTATCAAAAGGAGTTGCTGTTTCAAAGACTATACCCAGACTTTTACCATCAGCATCAAAAGCCTCCACATGATTTGCCTGTTTTTTATACTCTCCCCTGTGCCTGGTATCCTTTTGGCTGTGCCTTAACAGGTCCCTGTGAAATTGTTTAATGTAGTTTTCAGTAAGAGAAATATTTGGGTAGTGCTGAAAAATGGTATTCATTACTTCCGCATATCCTGCCACCTCCTGTTCATCTCTTGTTTCAAACTTTTTGATTTGCAGATTAGCCAGCAAAACTTCTACTTCCCTGTCGCTTAACGTACTTCCTTCTATGCGGGTAGAAGAACCAATACTTTCAATACTGGCTACATGTCTTAAGGAGTTTAGTTTTTCTGGCGCTAGCTGCCCCAATGCCTTCCATGCTCCTTTAAACTCATCAATTTCAGCGATTAAGGCGAGAATTCTTGGAGTAATAGTTATGGAGGAAACTTTCATTTTACCCAAATAAGTACCCAAAAATACCCAATTATATAAGTTTACCCAAATAAATACCCAAAAATACCCAATGGGAAAACTTCTTTAAAAGCCACTTAAGTAAGGCCAATGAAAAATATCAGCCAATACAATTTTTCCTGTCAGTTAATATGGAAACTGAAAATTCTTATTGCAGGGACAAACCAATATTATTTTCCCCGGCACCTGCCTGAATTGCGCAGCCAGGTTGGGATAATCATTTGGTCAGCTTATCTGGGAAAGCGTGTAAGTGCCCTAAAAGGTATTATCTGAATAAAAAAGGCAGTCATGAAGACTGCCTCAGGTTAAATACTTTAATCAATTGCTACCAGGTCTTTTCAAATGACTTTTTATCCATCTGGGCGTTGATGTCTATGAAATAGCTTTTGTATTTCTTCGAGAGCATCAACGGGTCTTTATTGCCAAACAGCCTTGCGAGCACAGCTATCGGAAATAAGAAAACGAAGAATACAAGGCTTAATAATATATTAGGCACAATATATCCCAGCACTTTTGCCAGCTTCATCCATGCCCATTCAATTTTCTGGCTTATATAAGTCGAAGCTACTCCGATTACCCCTACGCCAAGCGATGTATAGATAGCCCATTTCCAGCCAAATACCAGGTAAATGACCAAAAAGCCCATAGAAATAACCAGTATGGTTGATTTTGATGTATCCGGTTTCATATTTTCTTGTCCTGGTTAAAACAGTGTATAAATAAACGGTGCTATGGCACTGCCGCCGCCAAATACAATTATTACTCCTAATAATATCAATATGATAATAATGGGAGCCAGCCAGAATTTCTTACGCTCTTTCATAAAGAGCCACAGGTCTTTTAAAAATGACATATTATTTCGTTTTAATGTTTAGCGTTCTTAAAATATTCATACAATACGCCGGCAACAAACTGGTGACCATATTCAGCCCAGTGGTTATCGTATTTTGTTTCAAACCGTTTCTTGTTTTCCTGGTAATCATTTACCATGTATGGCGTCAGGTCAATAAACGGCAGGTTTAGTTCTTTGCAATATTCAGCCACCATGCCGTTCAACCAGGCCACTTTGGATTTATCAAGATCGCCTGCATAAATATTATTTCTCGGCGCATCCATAACAAATATGATTTCTTTGTTTCCCAATTCAATCTTTATTTTTTTCAACAGGTAACCTGTTACTGCACGCAGGGAATCTTTTTTGTCAACGACGTCAGCCACCGCCACATTCATTTCCACCTCTTTGGCCCCGGCTTTTTTTGATCTGAATTTTTCCATCAAATTCAAATTATAATATAGATAGCGGAAAAGCGATGACTTTCTGAACAACTGCCCACCCGGTATCTTACTAAAGGTACGTTCCGGCTTGACAGGCGGCACTTCTGTAAAGCTACTATCATTATCCATTTTGATCGTCATGTACATGGGGATATATGCAAGTCCATTAATGGATTCATGAAAGTCATTGTGTACCAGGTTAAAAATATAGATATCGGGAGAATATGTCTTTTCTACGTATCTCGAAACATGAAGGTATTGTGAAAGCGAGGAAGCAGAGACCCCGAAACTATATACTTCATAATCTTTGCCAAGTGAGTGGTTGAGTAAGCTCGGGTAACTTTTTTCAGCATCCACTTGCCAGGCTTCAATATATGAATCACCGATCACTGCAATACGTTTTACACCGGGTTTTCTTTCTGCAAAATAATCTATAGGGCTGTTCCAGCCTTCATTATTGATGCGCCATCTGCCCCGTTGCTGTGCAAAATTTCCTTTTGTCCATAAGCCCCTTGTTCCGTAGGCCCGGCTGAATTTTACAATATGATTTGTTTCATCGTAGATAGTCTTTGGCGACTCGCTACCCGGAAAAAAGAACCTTGATATGATCTCCAGCAGGATAAAAAGTACTATCAGCATCGGAATAGTAACAAACAAAATATTCTTCAGTGTCTTCTTAATGTTCATGTACCAGGCGCTTATTAATCAAGTTTGAATTTTTCCATCCACTTTTCCCTGTTTTCCCAGTCAGGCTGTTCTGTTTTCTTTAAAATATAATCATTGACAACGAGATAATCCATTTCTGTACGCATAAAACATTTGTAAGCATCTTCAGGAGTGCAAACTACCGGCTCACCTCTTACGTTGAAACTGGTATTAACCACCAGTCCATAGCCTGTTTTTTCTTTAAACGTACTGATCAGTTGCCAGTAGCGGGGATTTGTTTCTTTATGTACCGTCTGCACACGGGCGGAAAAATCAAGGTGGGTAATGGACTGCACATCGCTTCTTTCATAATAAAGCCTTTCCCACAGGTCCATATCCTGGTAATTTGCAGGCAGTTTTTTTCTTCTTTCTTCTTTTACATCTGCGATCAGCAGCATATAAGGAGATACACAATCCAGTTCAAAGAAATCCTTTGCACTTTCTGCCAGAACGGAAGGAGCAAAAGGACGGAAACCTTCCCGGTATTTAATTTTCAGGTTCAGCTTTTTCTGCATTTCCGCATTCCTGGCATCACCCAGTATGCTCCTGTTGCCTAATGACCGGGGACCATATTCCATTCTGCCCTGGAACCAACCCACCACATTTCCTTTGTCAAGGTAATCGGCTACTTCACGGCACAGTTCATCAAAACGGTCATATTTGTGATATACTGCTTTATGCTTTTTAAAAGCAAGAAGTACTTCTTTATCGGAAAAATCAGGCCCCAAATAAAATCCATGCTTAGCCACGGCTTCACCATTCACTTTTCTTTCCTGGTCGTAATACATATAGTGGGCCATCTGGGCGGCGCCCAATGAACCGCCTGCATCACCGCTTGCGGGCTGAATGAACAGGTCTTTAAATATTTTTTCCTTGACTAATTTGCCGTTGGCAACGCAATTCAAAGCTACACCACCTGACATGCACAGGTAATCAGAACCGGTAATTCTTTTAGCTTCCTTTGCCATTTTTAATACGATCTCTTCCGTTATCTGCTGGATGGCCAAAGCCATGTTGCAATGTTTTTGTTCAACTTTTCCATCTGCTTCAAGAACGGGGATCCCAAAAAGTTTTTCCCATTTATCTCCTTTGATCATCCGGAGCCCGGTAGCATAATTAAAGTAGTCCTGGTTAAGCCAGATCGAGCCATCGTCTTTTATAGAGACAAGATGTTCTTTGATCAGCTTTACAAATTCATGGGTTTGCGGTGAGTTAGGATTTCCGTAAGGGGCCAATCCCATTAATTTATACTCACCTGAGTTAACCCTGAAACCCAGGTAGTAGGTAAATGCCGAATAGAGAAGTCCTACCGAATGCGGGAACTTCATTTCTTTCAGCATGGTTATCTTATTGTCTTTTCCGTGGCAAATAGAAGCTGTAGCCCATTCGCCAACACCATCAATACTTAATATGGCCGATTCCTTGAATGGGGATGGATAAAATGCACTGGCGGCATGGGATAAATGGTGTTCAGAAAATAAAAGGTTTAATTTTTTTTTGTTGTAAGGACCCACTTCTTCCAATCCCTCATGGATCAGTTTTTTCAGGAACATTTTTTCCCTGACCCATACAGGTATTGCTTTTAGAAACGATATAAGCCCTTTTGGAGAAAAAGCATAATAGGTTTCTAACAGCCTTTCAAACTTCAATAAAGGTTTGTCATAAAAAACAACGGCATCAAGTTCATCAATGCTGTATCCTGAATATTCCAGGCAATACTTTACGGCATTTACGGGAAAATCCGGAGTATGTTTTTTACGGGTGAATCTTTCTTCCTGGGCAGCCGCTACAATTTCACCATCGACTAATAGCGCAGCAGCAGAATCATGATAAAACGCTGAAATTCCTAAGATTGTTTTCATACTTGTTGTTTAAAAGCGTCGTACGGACGAACGCCCCGGAACCAGCGCACAATATATAACGGAAAGTTGAATTACGCAATAAAGGCGTAAGAAGTTCAGAAAATACACGAACCAGAGAAGACGGGCTTCACTACAGGGAAAGAGGTAGATTTACGATAAGACTATTGCCATTAGTTATGCTATCAATCAAAACCTGTAACAGGGGGAGAAGAAAGGGCCATTTAATGTAATATAACGGGGGAATAAAAAGGATCCTGAAGTCGTAGCGGGACTGCGGCCGTCACTTTTATAATTTCCCGGTTAAGTTTTGTTGTATTTTTTCGCAATATTATTTTTTTATGAAAAGAAAAGCGTTCCTGCAAAACACGGCTGCTGTCATCGGCGGCAGTTTCCTCCCTTCCTTAGCTTTTGACGATGAAATTAATAAGCCGTCAAAACTCCGGTTTGCCTATCTCACCGATATTCATGTAAAACCTGATATCACTGCGGAAGCAGGTATGGCCAGGGCTTTTCATCATGCCCAGTCGCTGAAACCGAAAGTTGATTTTATCATCAATGGCGGAGATTCGATCATGGACTCGCTGGATGCGGACAAACAAAAAACACAAACACAATGGGATCTTTTTCATTCCATTTTAAAAAAAGAAAACAACCTGCCTGTTTATCATTGCATTGGTAATCATGATGTGTGGGGTTGGTTCCTGAAGAACGATAAACCGAAAGCTGATAAATTATATGGTAAACAATGGGTAGTAGAAACGCTGCAATTACCAAAACGGTATTATAGTTTTTCAAAAGGCAAATGGCATTTTATTGTGCTTGACAGTACACAACTTAATCCTGCCGGTGGTTATATCGCCTACATTGACCCGGAGCAATTGAACTGGCTGGAAAGTGAACTGAAGCTGGTGAAAGATAAATTCATCTGTTTTGTCTCTCATATTCCTGTCCTGTCTATTTGTGCCGGTTTGTTTTTTAATAAAACAGAAACGAACGGCGACCTGAAGATCCAGCGCAACCTGATGCACACCGATTTCCTGTCGCTGAAGAAATTATTCTTTCAATATCCCAGTATTAAAGTTTGCCTGAGCGGGCATATTCATTTGCAGGACGAAGTGGATTATCTCGGTGTAAAATATTATTGTAACGGGGCTGTATCCGGTAACTGGTGGAAAGGCGCCTTCCAGGATTTTGCCCCCGCCTATGCTGTCATTGAGTTGAATAACGATGGAACCTCTTCACGAAAAATGGTGGAATATGATAAATAGTATTACGTCATCATAACCGATACTACAGTCTCAGCCCAGGGGTATCGGCTTATTCTTTTTGTTTTTAGCTGATTCACGAATGATGAGCTGGGGAGCCAGCATCTTTGTTTCAAACTCAGTAACAGGACGTTTGCTTTCTATCAGTTGCAATAAAAGATCTGTTGCTATCTCACCCATTTCAAAAGCCGGTTGTTTGATGATAGAAAGTGGTGGTTCGATCAGTTCAGTAGTATCAGAATTAGAAAAACCAATAAGCCCCATATCATCCGGTACTTTAAGATCATTTGCTTTTAATATCCGCAATGTACCGGTAGTGAGTTTATCACCCAGGGCAAGAATGGCATCCGGTCTTGTTTCCTGGTTCAGCAGCTCAGAAACAACCAGCTCTATTTCTGATAATATCAGGCCGCCATGTGCACAGTATTTGCTAAAGGCCTCATTTTCTTTTATCCCATGATCGGCCAAAGCAGCTTTATAACCGGCGATCCTGTCTTTTGTAATGGAAAGAATTTCGTTGTTGGCTATTGCTGCAATTTGCCTGAACCCATTTTCAATAAGATAGCAGGTGGCATCATAAGCTCCCCGGTAATTATCAATTATTACTTTATGGGTGTTGATGTCATGCACGATACGGTCAAAAAAAACAATAGGCATCCCCCGGTCATTCAGCTCTTTGAAATTGCTGAAGTCTTTTGTTTCTGATGCGACGGAAACGATCAGGCCATCAATAGAGCGGGAGGTGAGATAGTGCAGGTTGATCACTTCTCTTTCAAAGGATTCCCGGCTTTGTGAAATAATAACATTATAGCCGTTCTTATACGCAATGGATTCGATACCATCAATACTTTGCGAAAAAAAGCTGTTGGCGATTTCAGAAACGATAACCCCGATAGACCTGCTGCGCCTTTCCTTCAAGCTTAAGGCAATGGGATTGGGGTGGTAGTTGATCTTTTCTGCGTATTCAAGTACCAATTTTTTTGTCTCCGGGCTTATCTCGTAGCTATCCCGCAATGCTCTCGACACAGTGGAAGTAGACAAACCAAGGGCTTTAGCAATATCTTTAATAGTAACTGCTTCGAACTTCATCGGGCAAACCTTGAAAAACAATTTAATATATGTACCACAAGCATTATAAAGGTACAATATCATTTGTTGAGGCAGTAAAAACAATTGAACCCTGCAGGAATAGCTTCATAAAGCCAGGGTAGTAGTAAAAAATAAAGGGCAAACAGGCCATTTATTTACCTATACTCAGCAGTGTTATGGCATGTGATAAGCCTTTAAAAATGATAACGTTACCGGGAACGATTGCGTAAATAAATAGCCTTAAAACCTTTTGCAGTCCGTAAGTTCTGCTTACACTTGTTATTGGTTTTGGCGGAAACCGGATGAAATTGCATTATTATACGCTGATTGCTTAATGAAAATGCTTGCGGAATGAAAAGATTGCTTTGCTATCTGATTACGGAACGAAATGTATCGCCTGCTATAAAAGGCGTTGATCTTCCCTTATCTTCCCCTTCATTTTTCATACCTTGTTTGACCGATGTGACCCTCAAACAGGTTTCTATTTTACAACAAACGAAAAATCTTTGTATTTCCGCCGGTATGGTGCCGGAGAAATGATAAGATTTAATAGAACTATCTAAAAAAGCTGCTTTATGAAAAGAATCTTGAAAACATGGGGAGTTCGTATCATATTAATTGTTGCCTGCTTGTCCCCGGCAGTACTATTTGCCCAAAATCGGGAGGTGAAAGGCAAAGTAACAGATGAGGCAGGTCTTCCCCTGGCAAGCGTAAATGTGCAGTTGAAAGGTACCCGTACTGCCACCCAAACAAATGCCGGCGGTGAGTTTACCATACAGGTGCCTGCAACCGGAAAGCCGGAGCTGACCTTCACCTATTCAGGCTACAATGCTGTCACAGTAGCAGCTGGTGAAACACCAACCATCAAAATGGAAAAAAATATTTCATCGCTTGATGATGTGGTAGTAGTTGGTTACACTACTGTAAAAAAGAAAGATCTTACCGGCGCTACATCGTCAATGTCAGGCAAGGACGTAGAAAAAATACCGGTAACAAATGTTGCGGAAGCAATGACCGGGCGCATGGCGGGTGTGCAGGTTACCACTACTGATGGGGCTCCTGGCGCAGAGATTGTTATTCGTATTCGGGGCGGTGGTTCTGTTACACAGGATAATTCTCCATTGTACATTGTTGATGGATTCCCTGTAAGCAATATAAATGATATAGCGACTACTGATATTGTGAATATTGATATCCTGAAGGATGCCTCCTCTACTGCTATTTATGGAGCAAGGGGCGCCAATGGAGTTGTTATTATTACGACGAAAACCGCTAAAGCCGGTAAAACGTCTATTACTTTTAATAGCTATGTGCAGGGAAGGACATTGCCCAGGAAACTGGACGTTTTGTCCCCGTATGAATTTGTATTAGCGCAATATGAATATGCAAGATCGAGATCACAAACAGACCTGGACAATTTCACCAAGTATTTTGGCGTATATGATGACCTTGAATTGTATAAAGCGCAAAAGGGTACAGACTGGCAGGAAGAATTATTCGGGGGAGTGGCAATATCCCAGCAGCATAATGTAAGCCTGACGGGTGGCAATGAGAAAACAAAATTCAGTTTTAGTGTAACGAATAACGATGACAATGGGATTCTCGTGGGTTCCGGTTACAACAGAACGTATATGAATTTTAAACTGAATCATGAGATATCCAAAGCGCTGAAGTTTGACCTGGCATCACGCTTTACCAATACGATAATTGATGGTGCCGGTACTTCAGGAGGTTCAAGCCTGCGTATTTCAGATGCAATCAATACAAGGCCTGTAAATGGTATTGCCGACCAGATTGTTTTGGATCCTACCGGCCCGGATGATGATTACGAGCAATTTTTGAAAAGTCTTATCAACCCGATAGAATTGGCCGAACAGGATTACCGTAAACGTACTGACAGAGCCTTTAATAATAATGTGGCCTTGTCATGGAGCATTCTTAAAAACCTGGTTTTTCGTTCTGACTTTAGTCTTAACCTGACCAATGGCGACAGTAAAAGATACTATGGCCCTTTAACCGGCGAATCCCGTAATAACGGGGGCAACCTGCCTCTTGGAGAAATAAGCAACTATAACAATATGAGTTATCGTTGGGCCAACACGATTAATTATAAATTGAAGCCCGGATCCGATCATGATCTTAATTTTATACTTGGGCAGGAAGTACTTTCCGGTACGGTCTCCACGAATTTTAACCGGTCAGAAGGTTTTGACGTCAACCTGCCGCCGGAAAAATTATTCGCTAATATGGCGCTGGGTGTTCCGGACAGGTATGAAACTTTCAAAGGCCCCGGTGATAACCTGCTGTCTTTCTTCGGACAGGCTTTTTACCAGTACAAGAACAAGTATCTCCTTACAATAACAACAAGAGCTGATGCTTCTAACAAATTTGCACCAGACAAACGCTGGGGTATCTTTCCGGCAATGGCGGCAGCCTGGAGAATATCACAGGAAGATTTCATGAGCAAAAGTTCCTTCATTTCTGATCTGAAACTGAGAGTCAGTTATGGGGAAGCCGGTAATA
>DATDIX010000284.1:0-20703 GCA_036520835.1 Chitinophagaceae bacterium
TAAAGATGCAGCAGGACAAAAAAAAATATGCAGAGATAACTCAGGTCACTGAAGTTGTGCCATTTTTTCGTGATCATTAGTAGCGAAATACAAATCACTACTAATAGATTTTCTATAACCCAGTCCTCCCGGTTAATACAATAGAACCAACCATAAATCCAGTAAGAAACTAATAAACAAGCGAGCATCCAGAAAAAGGTATTACTTTTTAAGTTTGTTCTATAGGTAGAATTTGCGCTGGTTATAGGCATAATAAAAAATCATTTTAAAAGATGCATGCTAATAAATAATAACAGCTAACAATTAAATGTACAGCACTCCAACGAGAGTTTCAAAAACCGGAGGCTTGGTTTTCAGTTATTTAGCATTCGCATTTTTGTATTGTTGACGGTGGCAATGCCCACAATTATATTAAAAATGCAAAAAGGCTCAGAATGAGCCTTTTTGTTTGTTGCGAAGGGGAGGTTCGAACTCCCGACCTTCGGGTTATGAGCCCGACGAGCTACCGCTGCTCTACTTCGCGATGTGGGGTGCAAAGATAGCCTTGTGATACTTACCTGCCAAACAATTTTAAACGATTACCTTTGCCAACCGGTTCAAAAACCGGCTGATCATTTAATTATAATAGTGAAAGCAGGCTTTGTCAACATATTCGGCCGCCCCAATGCCGGCAAAAGCACCCTTCTCAATGCACTGATGGGGGAGAAGATGGCTATCGTATCGCCAAAAGTGCAGACCACCCGCCACCGCATCAAAGCAATATTAACGGAAAAAGATTACCAGGTCGTTCTTTCCGATACCCCCGGTATCATCGAGCCGAAGTATAAGTTGCATGAAAAAATGATGCAGGCCGTGAAGAGTGCACTCGAGGATGCAGATGTTGCCTTGCTTATTGCCGATGTAAATGAGAATTGGGAAGAAGCCAATGCTATTTTCGAAACGCTGAGATTAAAAGTGCCGGCCATTGTTGTCATTAATAAGATCGACAGGGCCAGCCAGGAAAAGATCAAAGAAGCGGTTACTTATTTTGAAAATAAAAAATATTGTAAAAGCGTTATTACGATCTCGGCGCTGAGCGGTATTAATATTAAAAAATTTTTGAAACCGATACTTGAATTGCTCCCTGAAGGCGAGCCCTTCTATTCAGGCGATGATATTACTGACCTGCCGGAAAAATTCTTTGTCAGCGAACTGATACGGGAAAAGATATATGACTTTCTTTCTGATGAGATACCTTACCAGACAGCTGTGCTGGTCAGGGAGTTCAAGGAAAAAACGACACTGGTAAAGATCGTGGCAGACATCATCGTGCACCGGGAAACACAGAAAGCGATTTTGCTGGGAGAGAAAGGAGTCATGATCAAAAAAATAGGTACCGAATCCCGCAAAGAGATCGAAGCCTTTTTACGGCAGAAAGTATTTTTGGAGCTGTTCGTAAAAGTAAAACCCAAGTGGCGGGAGAATGATCAGCAGTTGAAGGAATATGGGTATAGTTAAAGCAGCAGAGCCGGTTTAGGGGGTGTATTATTTTGCGGTTTTGGTCCCGATAGCTATCGGGAGGGAAATTTCCTGAAAGAAGCACGAATTATAAAGAAATGATATATCCCTGATGCTTCAGGAAGGCTCGGTTGGGAACAAATTTCCCAATTCCCCAATTGTACTTTTCAAAATGAGCCACTGCCCGGTTAAGCGGGGGTTTTAAATTTAGACTGTTATATCATATTTTAGCAAAAAACCTGACTATATGAAGATGGGTGGATTATGGCGCAACGTGTTGATACCGGTTCTTTTGATCATTGTTTACAGTACTGCAAAAGCGGGCGCCGGGAAACCCGGTGACGATAATATTATCATTTCTTCGGCTACCGAGAGCTATCGTTTTGATTATTCCAAATCAAGAAATTCGGTAGAAGTAAAGCAGGAAATGGTTTACAATTATTCCTGTCTCAACTACCGCGATAAAGCTTATTTCTCTGAATTTTTTGATGACCAGTCCTCATTGGATGATGTTATCTTATATGAGAACGGGAAAAAAGGCTATGTCCATAAAGACCTTTCAGGCTATTCCGTTGAGGATATTTTTTACTCGGATGCTAAAGTGTACCGTCTTATACTCGACTTTCCGAAAAGCGGCTGGCAAAATGAAATACGGCTGAAAAAAACGATCAAGGATCCCCGCTATTTTTGCACCATCTATTTCAATGATGCTTATTCGGTAAGCAAAAAAGATATTGTTATTACCATACCGAGATGGCTGAAGGCCGAGATCAAAGAATTCAATTTTGAAGGCTATCATGTAGTAAAGCAAACATCCTATTCCGATAAGGAAGACGCGGATATCATTACCTATACGATCAAAAACCTGCCTGAAAGAAAACCCGAGGACAATATGCCGGGCCCTTCTTACTTCCTGCCGCACCTGCTGGTGATGTGCAAGTCGGCAAATGTGAACGGGCAGCAATTTACTTTTTTCAATACCCTGCAGGACCAGTACAACTGGTATAAAAAGATCGTTGGCATGCTGAAGAATGATAAGACGGCAATCAAAGCAAAAGTCGAAGAGATAACTGCCGGCATCAAAGACGACCTGCAGAAAGTAAAAACGATTCTTTACTGGGTGCATGAAAATATCCGGTATGTCGCTTTTGAAGATGGTATCGCCGGTTTTAAACCCGACGAAGCGCAGAATGTAATGAATAAAAAATACGGCGATTGTAAAGGAATGGCTAACCTGACCCGTGAATTACTGGTAGCATTGGGCTTTGATGCCAGGCTCACCTGGATAGGCACCAACTATATCAGCTATGATTATTCCACACCCGCACTTTGCGTGGACAACCATATGATATGTTGCCTCATCTACAAGGGCAAGAAATATTTCCTGGATGGAACAGAAAGTTATCTTGCTTTTGAGAATTATGCCGAACGCATACAGGGAAGACAAGTGCTGATCGAAAACGGGGATACCTATATACTGGAGAGAATACCTGGCACCACCGCTGACCAAAACCTTTGCCAGTTCAAAGAAAAGCTGCAGGTAAAGAATAATAACCTCACCGGTGCGATCGAATACGTTTATCGTGGTGAAAGTAAAGAGCAGTTGCTGGGGGCTATTCACAGAACCAAAAATGAAAAATTGAATGCCACACTGGAAAGGTATATTACCAATGACAATAAGAACTACACGGTGAGCAATGTAACTGTTTCTGATATCAACCAGTTTGACGGCGACCTGTCCATTAAATTCGGGCTGGACTATGCCGGCGCTGTATCCTCATTCGGCAATGAAATTTATATCGATCTGGATTATAATAAAATGTTCAACCAGGCAACAATAGATACAGCGGGCCGGAAATATGATTACCAGTTCCATTATAAATACAATTACAAAACAGAAGTGGACCTGGAGATACCAGCCGGTTATAAAATAAACACACTCCCCAAAGATTTTGAATACATGCATGCTGATTTTTATTTTTCCATTACCTGTAAAATGAATGGCAACACCCTTCAATACCGGAAGCAACTGAAAATCCTCAATACGCTGCTGAAAAAAGAGGCGTTTGGCGACTGGAACAAAGCGGTTGCCGGTCTTTCTGAAAAGTATCTTGATCAACTCACCCTTATAAAAAAATAACCTCGTTAATACATGCGTAATTATTTCCCTGCACATTTCCTGCTCGCCGTATTAGTATGTTCCGGCATGATGGCAACGGCACAAAGCAAACAGGAAAAAAAATATGCTGAAAGAGCCACAGAAGTGGATGCTGAAATATTCAACTCGGTGGACGCTGCGTTTACCGGCAATACGGTACCGGCCACTTATGCCCAGTCATCCGGTGTCATCATTGCTAAGAAGGTTGACCTGTTTGCAGATCTTAAAAGCAAGGTCAAGTTCTCTATTTTCTATGGAACAGATAAGACCAATACGATCCGCTATACACTGACCATCCGGGAAAAAATAAAGATACAGGACAAGAATGCACTGAGTGAATACTCAGAGTTTGCTTTCAGCAAGATCAGGAGCCAGTCTTCTTTTTTCAAAAGCTCGGCGTATTCTTTTGTAGGTATCCGCCTGATCAAACCCGACGGAACCATCAAAAAGATAGATGTGGATGAAGAAGCAGTAAATGCAGAATCGGAGGATGAGAAGAATAAATATAAACTGGCTATACCCGGCCTGCAGGTAGGTGATATCATCGATATGTACAGCCGCGTGGAAAAGGAAAGTTCTTCCAGCAACCCGATCGAACCGCTTGACATCGTGGTAGGCGGATCTTATCCTGTCGTCAACTATTCTTTTATCACCAAGGTCCGTAACAGTTTTGCGATCATTTATTCCATTGCCAACAGCAGCACTAAACTCAATGAAACAAGGGATGCTGAATTCATTTATCTCAAAATGAATATGCAGGATGTCAATAAAAAGACAGACGACCTCTGGGTGTATGAAAGAAGGGAACTCCCTGTATTCAAGATCAATATTTTTCCCGGCGCCAGCAGCAAGTACGAAAACAGGACCTATGCCCCGGCAGAAGGAAAGGTGCTGGATGGCTTGCCAAAAGAATGGATAGACAATAAATTCTCCACGGCGCTTTCCGGTTCGGTCAATTCCCGTAAGATATCCGAGGACCGTACCAACTGGTTAAAAGAAAATATCAAGCGGGTAAAAAAGGAAAGAGGATGGAAAGATATGGACAGTGATTCGATGATCCTCTATATTTATTATTTCGGGAGGTTCAGTTTCCTCTACGATTATATGTCGGAAAGCAAGATCGAGGTAGGGATCGAAAGAAACATGGCCAGCACCAATTATGCTTTCTATGATTACCTCGTGGACGCATTTAACTATTATAATATTGACTACGATCTTATTTTCACTGTTCCCCGCAGCAACGGTACGATCTATACTACTACCGACCTCGGTGAATTTGACCTCGTGGTAAGGGCAAAAGGCAGGAATGATTATTACCTGTCGCCGCCCGGAATCTTCTCTATTGCCAATAGTTTCCCGGCATCTTATGAAGGGCAGGATGCGTATGTTTTCAAAAACACTTCTATTAAAAGATCAGGCGGGGTATCGGTAGTGGAGAAATTGCCTGTTACCAAACCGTCATTTAATTACCTCGAAGAGAACCTGGATATTTCGGTCAATGCAACCAATAACCAGCAGGTGAATATCAGCCGTACCCGTACATTAAGGGGTAAACCGGCCTACGAAACACAGGTGATGCTTTCCCTGTTTGAAGAGTATGTTGATAAGGAAAGAAAGCTGGTGGGGGAAAGAACATTTGCAGAAGAGATAGTAGCCCGTGTCGGTAAAAAGCGGAGCGCACAATTGCTGGCTGAGTATGAACAGGCTTTCCAGGCGGCACGCAAAAAAAGACTGGAATATGCCAAAGAAGAACTGGAAGGCAGTTTTGAAAATAAAACAGTGACCCTTGACAGCTTCCAGGTGATTAAGCCGGGCAACCGTCATGTACAACCTGATTTTGTTTTCAAAGAAAGTTTCACCATGACCGGGCTGGTAAAAAAAGCCGGTAATAATTATATCATCAGCCTGGGTGAACTGGTAAGCGGGCAGGTGCAGGTGAAGACCGATCAGCGTACAAGAACAAATAATATCAACATGCCTTATGCAAGGCATTACCGTTATAAAATAAGTTTTACCATACCGGAAGGATTTACGGCAGAGGGCATCGAGAACCTGAATAAAGAGGTCAGCAATGAGACCGGCAGCTTCAGCAGCAAAGCCGTTTTGCAGAATGATAAACTGGTCGTAGAGATCAATAAGATCTATACCCGTTCTTATGAACCGGCCGCCAACTGGGACAAGATGCTCGGTTTCCTTGACGCCGCTTATAATCTTTCACAGGAAAAAATACTTTTAAAGAAAAAATGATCACCACCCCAAAAAAACAAAACATGAAAATGAAACAGACGTTGTTATTTCTTTGTGCTACAATTTTTACAGCATCCGCAGCTCTATCGCAAACAAAAAGAGAGATAATGGAAGAAGATCCGAAACTGTCCCCCAACCTTCGTTTTGAATTATCACCGCTGGATTTCAAGACATCCCCTCCTTATAATTTCGCCGGGGCCAGCCTCCGGGCTTCTTACCGGATGAATAATAAATTTTCTATCGCAGGAGAATTCAGGAAAGAGTACTGGGATTATGAAGAAACAGACCTGCAAAACATTTCCAGCGGTTACCTCTATGGTAACCCTGAACCGGTGGCAGGTTGGGGAGCTGAACTGACCGGTACTTTTTATTTTAAAGCAGTAGAAAAAGAAGCGGAACAATGGATGCCGGTCAAATCAAGATCAACTGGCTACCGCACAGTGGAAGTGACGATAGATCCTGTGCCTACAACCAAACTGATGCTGTATGGGCTCAGGGGTGGATATGCTATGGATAGAGCCACCAGCCAATTCGAAGCTGAAATTTCTGAAGTAGGGAACCCGTCCAACATAGGATCAGGCACTGTCATTGCCCTGGAAACAAGGAATTTTTTCTTTGGAGGATTGAGCATGACCCGTATCAAGAATGTCAAGGTAAAGTATCCTACCTATGGTACCCGCAGGAAACAGGTCTACCGTGAAATTTATGCCGATGTACTTTTTGGTGGTGAACCCAAAGCAGATAACGTGGTGAATTATGATGGCAGCGGAAACGCTACCTACTACCAGGTAGATAAGTATGCAATCGATAAAAAGGTCGGCTGGAGAGTGGGTGTTAACAGTACGCCGACCGGGAGAATGGTCAATGTCGGCTATGGTTTGGAACTGGCTTCCATGCCGGGCGGCAGCTTCGGGATCAATGTGAAACTGATATTTTCCCTGTTTGCCAAAGCCGGGTTAAGCGAAGAATAGACGTATTTTCATTCCCTGGGCATAAATAAAGCTCCTGTTCATTAAAACAGGGGCTTTATTCTTTTATAGTCCCTTCGCCGGGTTTAGTTACTTTTGCAGCCCCTTTTGGGGAAAGCGGAAAATGGAGAATGGAAAGTGGAGAGTGGAGAGTGGAAAATAGGGGGTGAGAGTACAGCCTGGGAAAAGCTACTCACCACTGACCACTCACCACTGACCAGAAAAAATCAAACAGATCAACATGTCGTTTACAGTTGCAATAACAGGAAGACCGAATGTGGGGAAAAGCACTTTATTCAATCGTTTGCTGGAACAGCGCAAAGCGATCGTGGATGATGTCAGCGGGGTGACCCGCGACAGGCAATACGGCGTGGCCGACTGGAACGGCAAGTCATTTAACGTGGTAGATACAGGCGGCTTTGTGGCCGGCAGCGATGATGTGTTTGAAAAAGAAATTGCCAAACAGGTACTCATCGCCATAGACGAAGCGGATGCTATCATTTTTATGGTGGATGTGCAAACCGGTATGACCGACCTCGATGATTCGATGGCAAATCTTTTGCGCCGCAGTACCAAACCTGTTTTTTTGACCGTCAATAAAGTGGACAATAACGAACGCCTGCTGGAAGCTTCCGAGTTTTACAGTCTTGGTTTTGAGAATATCTTTTTTGTGGCCGCCGCCAGCGGCAGCGGCAGCGGTGAATTGCTGGATGCAATTGCAGAATTAATTCCTGCAGAAGCTTCGGAAGAGACCGAAGCGGAGAACCTCGATAAAGATGCCCTTCCCAAATTTGCGATCATCGGCCAGCCGAATACCGGCAAGTCATCTTTGCTGAATGCACTGATCGGGCAGGAAAGAACAATTGTCAGCGATATTGCCGGCACAACAAGGGATACGATCCACACACACTATAATTTATTCCAGAAAGAATTTGTACTGATAGATACCGCCGGTATACGGCGCAAGGCCAAAGTGCATGAGGACCTCGAATTCTATTCCGTGATCCGTGCTATCAAAGCGCTGGACGAAGCAGATGTATGCCTGCTGCTGCTGGATGCGGAAAAAGGGATCGCTGCCCAGGACTTGAATATCTTCAGTCTTGCGGTAAGAAAAGGAAAGGGAGTAGTGGTGCTGGTGAATAAATGGGACCTTGTAGATAAAGAGACCAATACCGCCCGTGACTATGAGAAGAAACTAAAAGAAAAACTGGCCCCGTTCAGTGATGTGCCCATCCTGTTCATATCAGCCAAAGAAAAGACCCGCATCTTCAAAGCCATCGAAGTGGGACTGGAAGTATATGATAATCGCAAGCAAAGGATACCCACTTCCCAACTCAACGAAGTAATGCTGAAAGCGGTGGAAGTTTATCATGCACCGGTGGTGCGTGGCCATCCCATCAAAATAAAATTCGTGACACAATTGCCTACGGTGGTCCCTTCATTTGCTTTTTTCTGCAATTTCCCCGATGATGTAAAGCAGCCGTATAAGAATTACCTCGAGAACCAGCTCCGCAAACAGTTTAACCTGTCGGGAGTGCCGGTACGGTTATTTTTCAGGAAGAAGTAGGGGCTGGGTGCTGGTTACTGGTTGCTGGTTACTGGTTGCTGGTCACTGGTCACTGGTTGCTGGTTGCTGGCCGTCATCCTGAGCGAAGCGAAGGACTGGCCGTTCGTAAACTTACGTATAGGACCCATATTATTTTTAAACAAACTCTCACCCCACTAACCTTTTGTTGACCGGGATGGTGTAAATTGTAGAAGATCCTGTCCTTCACAAAGCACAAAGTCTTTTCAATCCGGCCCGCCCCTCAAGCATTCTGAATGAAAAGGTTTGTACTCTTTATTTTTTTACTGTTTTACTTTTCGGCATCTTTTGCTTTAGATTATTATTCCCAGGCTTTGCAAACCGATCCCAATGCCCTTGGCAGTTGGAATACAATTCCCGCCGGGGGAGGTGCTGTCCCAGCCAGTTTTACAAATGCAGGTGACAGGTTTTATATACAAGGTGGTCATTCAATGACCACTACTGCTATATGGGCCATAGGCAGCGGAGCTTCTTTTTTGATTATACAAAATGGAGCAACTCTCCAGGGTGATCATCTTATTCAGTTTGATGGAACATTTCAAATAGATAATGGGGGAACTTATATTCATAATAATAATGGATCAGTAGCACAACCTGCGGGTAGTAGTATTTTCGGAGGAACGGAGTCATTTGGTGCAAGCAGCAATTTTGAGATAAGGAATTGGCAAAGTAATATTAACGGGTTACCGAATACAGCTCCCGGGATTGCATGGGGTAATCTTATTATAAACCTGCAAGTAGATTTAGGAGGGGTGTGGAATTGGAACATAGCTGATGGAGCAAATTTAAATGTGTTGGGTAATTTAGATATAAGGCAAACATATGGGGGTAGTACTGCTCATGAATTACGATTTACTGGAACAGGTATTCAAACAATAAATGTCGGAGGAAGTTTTCTGTTATCTGGAACAAAGACCCAGGTCGCCATGAAAAACAGATCAATGCCAACAGTCGATGGCTATACAACCATGCAGGTAGATGGGAATGTATCCTTAACTGGCACTGCAATACTTGACTTGGGGATTAATACAACATCAACTACCGCTTTTGGTTTGTATGAGTTACGTTTCAGGGGAAATTTTTCTGCTGCTGCAGGTACTACGGTAACATCAACTTCCAATACACCTTATTTGGTAGCAAACGGAGTTGCTTCACAAATTTTAAATTGTTCATCCCTGATGACCTGCAGTTTCAGGGTGGCTCCGGGTGCAACAGTAAATCTTGCTGCATCGTTCACAACATCAGGGGTACTTAAAATATTTGCAATACTTGGAACCTTTAATCAAAACGGTTTTACTATGGTCATGAATGGTGTGGTAGAAGCTGCCGGCGGAACATTTAATGCAAGCGGGTCAATGGCGCTGGGTGTTGGTTGCAGGGCCTGTTCAAACGACGGGACCTATAACACGGTTTCAGGTTCATGGTGTACTGCAAATGTTGCAAAGGGGAGAATTAATTTTACCGGGAGTGGAGTCTTGCTGGATAATAATGTATCTACCACTTTTATTTCAGCAGGTCATCTTTCTGTGAGTTCTCCGGGAGATGTTTACTTTGTTAATTCAACTGCCGGTACTATAGGCGGGGCTCTTGGTGCCGGTTATATTTTACGGCCCGGTTCTGTTTTTTCACTTGATGGCACAAGTTATGTTGGAGGTGCCAATTCAAGCTATCTTGGACAGGGTGGCTTATTACGAATGGGGTCAGCAAATGGAATTATGCTTGCACCTGTTGCAAGCGGAAATGTAAGGAGTCAGAACAGGACCTACAATGCTTCGGGAACAAACGATTTTGAGTATTTCGGAACAATTCCCCAGGCTACAGGCGACGGTTTGCCAACAACAATTGCCGGTACACTGAATATTAATAGTACTGCAGGCATAGGCACAACCGGGGTTACCTTGTCACAACTGACTACGGTAAACGGGGGGCTGATCCTGACCGCGGGAAAATTAACAACAGCTGCAGCTTCAACCATACAGCTTGGTAGTGCGGCCACCCTGACGGCTGCGTATACGGATGTGAGTTTTGTAAATGGCCCCATGAATAAATATGGAAGCAGTTCTTTTATGTTTCCAATTGGTAAAGGCGTTACTATTCATCCTGCTGAATTCATTACTGTCAATGGCAGTACCGGTGATTGGGCCCGCGCAGAATATTTTAACAATGACCCCGGGAACCTTTGCTTACCAAACACGCCGGCAGGGACCATTCACCATATCAGCGGGTTAGAATACTGGAGCCTTGGCCTGGCATCAATGGCTTCACCTTCCACGCAGATATCACTTTATGCGACTACATACAGCCAGGCAACCAATAGAGACAGGCTCGTGATAACGAGATGTCAGAACGGCACCGGCTGGGTAGATATGGGTAATGCCAATCTCTCGTTACTGGGCGCTTCGGGCCCGGTTACGAGTTTAGCAACCATGGATAACGGGTTTATGCAGTCTAATTTTACACTGGCAAGTCTTGACCCTATTCCTATAAACCCTCTTCCTATCGATCTTATTTCATTTGATGCCATAAAACAAAACAGCACAAGATCACAATTGAACTGGGAACTGGCGGCCTGTTGTTCACCTGTTGCAAAGTTTGAGATACAAAGGGCCCATGCAGACAGGAAATTCTCAACCATCACAACCGTCAACGGGCAGGCGACAAGTGTTCTTTATAATTATACGGACAATGACTTAAAAAATGGTATCAATTACTACCGCCTGAAAATGACAGATGCAGATGGCACGGTCACCTATAGCAGAACTGTTGCCATTATGAATGGCGTGGATGGTTTGTTGCTTACCTCACTTTTCCCGACCATTGTTTCTTCCTCAGCCACGCTGACCGTTACGGCATCCAAAGAACAAAAGCTGGATATCATTATTATTGATATGCAGGGCAGGGTAGTGGGGAGACAAAACTATACGGTGAGTGAAGACAATTCAAACATTCAGCTATCAACCGAAAGTTTACCGGCAGGGGCTTACCAATTGGTTGGCATATCTGCAGCGGGAAAGACGAATATGATACGTTTCATCAAGCAATAAAAAATGTACCACGCAAAGGCGCAGCGACGCAGCGTGAACAGATCTAAAGTCCAAAGCTCTTTACAATACCGGCTACCTGCTTTTTATATTGCTTCAGTTCTTCCTGTTGCTGGATGATGAAAGCATTATCTTTTAATTTGCCCAGCACTTTCTCCATTTCCTTTTCGGAATCATAGACCATTTTCCTGAATTCATTGTTGTAATCCTTGGCGCGGGACTCATAGATATTCTTTGTCATCCATTCTTTGGTAGCGACTGACTGACCCAATAATTGAAGAAATATTTTTTTGCTGAACTTATTGGGGGATAGTTTCAATATTTCAAGTAAGGAAGCAAATGCATGCTGCAGTTTTTGTGACGGGTACCGGCTGCTGCACTCATTATAAAAAGCATGTACTTCATCCCAGTTGCTGACCCGGTCATTGTGTATGTTTCTTATCAATGTCTTTACGGAAGGTTCAGGGATGAGTTGCCCGCCGATATTCATCCATTTGCTGCGAACAGGTTTTTGTAAAGCAGCGTTCAGTTGTTCAAATGAAGAGATACCCTGTTGCCCGATATACTGAACCAGTTGCGAGATACCATAATAAGAGATCAGTTCTTTGAACAGGCGATAGGCTTTAGGCAGTTTGACCAATTGCACTTTGCGGCCGGCATTTTCCATTTCATTTGCCAGTATCTCTGCATCATCCGGGATTTTATTTTGTTCCAGCAGTTTCTCTCCCAGTTTTATAGCGGCTTCTCCTGTTATCTTTTTCCCGCTTTTTGCCGACCATGTTTTTCCCGCCGCTTTTTTCAGCAGGCTGAGTGAATCGAATAACTCGTTCACAGTATCCGGCGCAAGGACATCATATTCGTAGGTGATAGATTTATCCGTTCGCTTGTCGCGGCTGGCGTATTTGCCGGCATTGCGTGCCAGCGCATACATATTATACATGAACCAGTAACCCGGCATGATCACCAGTTTGTTATTGCTCACATCATTGTTCACTAATGAAAAAGGGATGGAGATATTCAATTCAGCCGGGAAATCGCCTTTGGCAATGATGGTGAAAGAAGCAAACTTTGAATTGTGTTTCAGGCTTACGCACAGGCCCGGCCAGAAACCACGACCGGCAATGATCTCGCCATCAGGTCCTCTTGAATTATGATTGGAGCCAATGGTGGCGCCGGCCGCCATATTACTTTGTCCCATGACAACAGCAGCACATAAGAATGAATTATTATGGTGTTGCTCATGTGCCGGAAAGATCAGGGAGTTCAATACTTCGCAGCAGGAAATGGTGGAATTGTCGCCCAAATAAGAGTTGATCAGCCTGGCGCCGTATTTCAGTTGCGAATTATCGGAGAGAATAAAACGTACCGCTTTCACCCCATAGAATACCCGGCAACCAAAACCGATAACGCCATTCACCAGTTCGCAGCCTTCGCCGATCTGCGATTTTGCTTCGGGAGATGAATTGATAGTAAGGTTCTTGAGTTTATTAGCGCCTTTGATATAGGCATCGCTGCCGATCCATGCATCTTTGACGATACGTGTATTCTTTATTACAGTACGGTCGCCGATCTTGCCATAGTATCCTCTTCGCTTGTCATATTTTTTATCGGTGAACTCTTTGAATTTTTCCATTAATACATCATCGCCGCGGTACTTGGTCCACAGATGGGCATCGCCGGCCTGTATGCCATTAAAGGGTAATATGCTGCGGCCCCCGTTCTCATTGCAAAGCTCCAACCAGATGCGGACAGATTCTTTTTCGCCTTTGCGGATAATACCGTTGCCGAACTTGGCATGATCGGTCGCTGCCAGTTCATTGATATTGGCCAGTATCACATCATTACCGGCGATATAATGACTCATGAAGTTGACATGGTCAACCGCTACATTATCACCAAAGTCGCAGCTCACGATAATGCTGTTGTAAAGGCCAACCGGCAGGCGAAGATTATTGAATTCAAGAAAATAAGGTTCCAGTTTGCCGATGCGGATAAGACCATAGAATTTGCAGCGCTGTATAAGATCGGCATTGAATACACTATTGACCATCACATTGCTCCAGTTGTCCGATGTGTTATCATTGGCGATCAGTTGCCTGATTTCGATAGCGGTCAGTTGCCGGTAAACATTATCGGTCCGGTGCTGTATGTTCCGGAGATAATATTCGTCTTTGCCTTTTGGAATGAATTCCGGCTTTACAAAGTTGTAGCCAAGAGATGATACAGGTTCTTTTGTGATTTTGTTCATAGTTGCTGGTTGCTGGTCACTGGTTGCTGGCCGCTGTTCCAGTCTGTACCAGCTACTCCTTTTATGAAAAGGTTTATCTTTTTACCTAAGGTTTGAAGTTTTGCATGCAGGGAATTGTACAATGCTTCATCAGTAAGAGACTTTGTTTTGAATAGCGTTTCGAGGTGATCAGTTGTTTCATCATTGGAGGCTAGTGCGTAAATGAGAAATTTGATGAACTCTGCTTTATATCTTTTTCTCCCATAGCCTTCAACGATAGTAGCTTTAACTGACTTTATTGATCTTCTTATTTGTGAGCCGACCTCAAACATTTCAAATTTTGGGAGCTTGCTAAGTGTCATCTCATGAATTTCGATAACCAACTCTTCAGCCAGCTTCCATATTTCAAGATTCTTGTAACTCATAAACAAACTATCAATTTGGAGAAACCAGTAACCAGTAACCAGTAACCAGCAACCAGTAACCAGTAACCAGTAACCAGTAACCTCACTCCACTGTAACCGACTTAGCCAAATTACGGGGCTTGTCAACATCCTGGCCTTTTGCTACGCCAATATAATAAGCCAGTAGCTGCAGCGGTATCACACTCAGCATCGGGGCAACGATCTCATCTGCTTCAGGTACGATCATAACATCATCGGACAAGGCCCGGGAAACTTCGTCCCCTTCCGTGATCACCGAGATCACTTTTCCTTTACGGGCTTTGATCTCCTGCATATTGCTCACTATTTTTTCGTGGTAAGCATCCCGGGTGGCAATGAATACAACCGGCAGCGTTTCATCAACCAATGCAATGGGTCCGTGTTTCATTTCAGCAGCGGGATAACCTTCGGCATGTATATAAGAGATCTCTTTGAGTTTTAATGCACCTTCCAGGGCCACCGGGAAATTATACCCGCGGCCGAGGTATAAGAAGTCCCTTGCATCTTTATATTTTTCTGCCAGCTTCCGGGTATGTTCGCTGTTCTTCAGTACCCAGGCTACTTTTTCAGGAATTTCCTGCAGTTCATTCAACAGATGCATATACCTGTCGTTTGAAATACTGCCTTTGATGTAAGCGATCTTTAGGGCGATCATTGTCAATACAGCTAGTTGCCCGGTGAATGCTTTGGTGGAAGCCACGCCAATTTCGGGACCAGCATGCGTATAAGCTCCGCCATGCGATGCCCTTGCGATAGAAGAGCCCACCACATTTACCACACCTAAAATGATAGCGCCTTTGGCTTTGGCTGTTTCGATGGCCACCAGGGTATCGGCTGTTTCCCCGCTTTGAGAGATAGCAATGATCACATCTCCTTTATTGATAACAGGATTGCGGTAACGGAATTCAGAAGCGTATTCCACTTCTACATTGATGCGGCAAAGCTCTTCAATGATATATTCTGCCACCAGGCCCGCATGCCAGCTTGTACCGCAGGCGATGATCACGATGCGGCTGGCTTTTACGATCTGGTCGGCATATTGCTGGATACCGCTCATCGTGATAGTACCGGCTGTTGCATCCAATCTTCCTCTCAGGCAGTCATAAATAGTTTGGGGTTGCTCAAAAATTTCTTTGAGCATGAAATGATCATATCCTCCTTTTTCAATAGCCGCTAATTCAAGATCCAGTTTCTGTATATATGGCGTGATCTTTTCGTTGCCGAGATTCTTCAAAATAAGTTCATCAGGCTTTACGATCGCCAGTTCATAATCGTTCACATATACCACTTCCTTGGTGTATTCAAGCATAGGTGATGCATCAGAGCCGAGGAAATGTTCGCCTTTGCCGATACCAATAACGAGGGGACTTCCTTTTCTTGCTGCAATGATCGTATCGGGATCATCTGCATCCACCAGCAGGATAACATAAGCGCCAACCACTCTTTTCAGCGCCACCCTGATGGCTTCTTCCAGTGAGCAGTTATTATTGGTCTTGATCTCTTCGATGAAATTGAGCAGTACTTCGGTGTCGGTCTCGCTATGGAATTCGTATCCTTTTTTGGTGAGTTCATTCTTGAGTTGCGCATAGTTTTCAATGATACCATTATGTATCATGGCCAGTTTGCCGCTCGATGATTGGTGGGGATGTGCATTGCGGTCGCTGGGTTCACCATGGGTGGCCCAGCGGGTATGGCCGATGCCGACATGGGCATGAAGGTCTCTGCCAACAATGGCATCTTCCAGTTCAGCTACCCTTCCTTTCTTCTTATAGACTTTTACGCCGTTGCCATTTTGCAGGGCAACACCGGTGCTGTCATAGCCACGATATTCCAGTCTTTTTAATCCTTTGATGATAATGGGGTAAGCTTCCCTGGGCCCGGTATATCCGACTATTCCACACATAAGGTTCGATTTTATTTTAATGGTCTGCCCCGCAGCGGGGCGGGAGCAAAGGTATACATTTCAAAACAGGCAAATGGTTACTTGCCGGCAAGGTTATACTGCGCTGTAAAATAGAAAATTTACGGAAGATTTTAATCAATAATATGAACCTTGTTGCCCCGCTTTTACAACAGGGTGCCCTTTAAGAACAGGAATGCAAAGGAGAAATAGATCAAAAGCCCGGTCACATCCACCAGGGTAGCTACAAAGGGGGTGGAAGATGCGGCGGGGTCGGCGCCTAGTTTTTTTAAGATCAGTGGCAGCATGGAACCCATCAGAGAACCCCATAGTACAATGCCTAAAAGAGAAAAACCTACCGTAAATGCGATACGGAGATAATGGTCGCCAAAAGTATCGGGGGTCAGCAAATGCCAGGCACTGATAACGGATATACCGATAAGGCAAAGGGTCATCCCGAGCAAAAGCCCTGAAAAAATTTCCCGGCGCATGATCCGCCACCAGTCAAGGATGGTCACTTCGCCCAGCGCCATCGCCTGGATGATCAGGGTGGAAGCCTGTGATCCGCTGTTGCCGCCGCTGGAGATGATCAGGGGAATAAAAGTGGCAAGAATAACCACTTTGGCAATTTCATCCTGGAACTGCTGCATGGCTGCAATGGTGATCAGTTCACCAAAGAACAGGATGATCAGCCATATCACCCTTTTTTTGAACAGGCGGAAAATAGGCATCTCAATATAAGGTTCTTCCAGGGCCGCAGTACCTCCCATCTTTTGCATATCCTCACTGAATTCTTCACTGGCCACCCACAGTATATCATCAATAGTAATGATGCCAAGCAGCTTATTGCTTTTACTGACTACCGGCAAAGCTACCCGGTTATTCATTTTAAATATTTCACTGGCTGTTTCCTGGTCATCCTCAGGATGAAGCGCCACTACCCGGTTATCCATCAGTTCGGATACTTTCATATCCGGGGGGTTAAGAATGAAATCACGGATGCGGATATCGTCCAGCAATTCTCCTTTATAATTGATCACGTAGATCACATTGATGGTCTCGCTGTCTTTCCCGTATTTGCGGATGGTCGCAAATACTTCTTCGATCGTATTGTCGGGATACACATAAACATAGTCCGGCGTCATCAACCGGCCAATACTGTTTTCGGGGTAACCGAGCAGTGATAATGTGATCTTTCTTTCTTCGGGATCAAGTAATTTGATCAATTCACGGACGACATTACTGGGTAATTCTTCCAGGAAATCGGTCCGGTCATCTGCGGGCAATTCATTTAGTAAATTGGCTACAGCATTAGGGGGAAGATCTTTAATAATTCTTTTCTGCGTGGAAAATTCAAGGATCTTGAACACGCTGGCAGCCCGGTGCGTGGACATATTGGCAATGATGCTGCTCTCATAGTCAGGGTATTCATCGATCAGTTCGGCCACATCGCTGATGTTCTGGTGGTTCAGGAAATCTTTGATCAGCAGCTTATCTTCTGTTTTGATAACCGTTTCAAAATTCTCTTTCACCGTGAGTGGCTCCTGTTCGAATGACATGGTTCAAAAATACGAAGTAGTAGTAGAAGTCCGAAGCTGTAAACATGAAATCCGGAAACTTAACACAGGTGATCCGGGCAAGCTATTGTTTTCGGATTTCGTATTTTGGGCTTTCTATTTGCATCACATGATCCTTCCATTTTTATTTATTGCTTCCTCCGGTGCAAAAGGCCGAGGTGTTTTTACTTCAGAAAATATTGAAGAGGGTACTGTAATTGAAATAGCGCCGGTGATCGTGATGAGCCGGGAGGAAAGAAGGTTACTTGACCAGACAAAACTGCATGACTATATTTTTGAATGGGGCGCCAAAAAAGATCAGTGCTGCATGGCGCTGGGCTATATACCTGTCTATAATCATTCCTACCGCTCAAACTGTGAATACGAAATGGATTTTGAGACTGATACTATCCGTATCAAAACGGTAAGATTCATCAAAACAGGGGAAGAGCTTTTCATTAATTATAACGGGAACTGGAATGACAGCAAGCCTCTGTGGTTTGATGCGAAATAAAAAACCCGTCTTGCCTGGGCAACACGGGTTAGTTATATATAGCTGGTCTGTAAGTTTACTGGAAGCGTATCTGCGCCCTGATCTCGCCGGGAAGCATCGGTGAAGCAAAACCATATGCTTTTGTTGTGATGCTGATATAATACAAATGATTAAGAAGATCTTGTTCAGTGAATACAAGGCCGTCAATTATGACGCTGCCGGTATAGCTGCCCGACTGGTAAGGATATGAAGTCTGGTTTGTTCTAAGGTTAGATGTAAATGCCGGGATATCCTGTTTTACAGTGGCACTGCCATAGCCGGTGGGCGCCGGGCCATAAATCCTGACAGCCCTGATCGTATCGGTAAGACCTGTCCATGAAAATGAATAATTAAGTGTTTTGTTGCCCTTGCTGTATGACACTGACAGTTTTCCGGTTCCTCCGGAAGGTGTAGCGGGAACAGATTGAGCACCGGTCATGGGAATTTCCGTTTTGGAATAATAGGATCCGCCTTTCTTTTTTTCTGCTTCTTTTTCGCAGGAAGTAAAACTGATAGCAAACGCAAAGAGAAGTGATGTTAAGACAGATAGTTTAAGCAGTTGCATGATCGCATGATTTAGGGTAAAAGTAAGTTTTTTTTGTATTCCCCGGGCCGGGCCATCCATTTTTCCTGTGAAGGCCGGGTTAATCCCGGGAAATTGTTAACCGTTTGTCAGAAAGAGGGGTATAAATATATTTTTTATGGTAATTTATCGGCGCAAAACCAACCATTATGACTGAACTGGCAGGCCCCAAACAGCGTATTCAATCTATTGATCTGCTCCGCGGCATCGTGATCGTTATTATGGCCCTTGACCATGTCCGTGATTTTTTTCATATTGAAGGAGCCTCAGATGTACCAACCAACCTGGCGACTACCACACCGGTTTTATTTCTTACCAGGTGGATCACCCATTTCTGTGCGCCGGTATTTGTTTTCCTGGCGGGTACTTCCGCTTTTTTGCAGGGAATGAGAAAGCCGAAGAAAGAGCTAAGCCTGTTTCTCATCAAGCGGGGGCTTTGGCTGGTGTTGATGGAACTGGTCATTGTTACACTCGGGATCACCTTTGATCCCACCTATCATATTTTTATCATGCAGGTGATCTGGGCCATTGGTATAAGCATGATCATCCTGGGTTTACTGATAAGGTTCCCTTTTCCTGTTATCCTGATCTATGGCTTGCTGATCGTATTCTTTCATAACCTGGCTGATACACCAGAGAAAATGAATAATGGACCGGTCGGTTTCTGGTGGAACCTGGTGCATGGTAGATTTTATTTTGCTTCATTTGGAGGTAACCGCGGATTACTGGTCGTCTATGCTTTCCTGCCCTGGAGCGGGGTAATGGCGCTGGGTTATTGTTTTGGAAAATTATTTCATCGTGATGCGGATGCAGCATGGAGAAAAAAAGCGTTGATCTATATCGGGTCAGGGCTGATCATCCTGTTCTTTATCCTGCGTGGTTTTAATAATTATGGAGATCCTTTTCCCTGGACAGAACAATCAAGAGGAGGCATTTATACCTTTATTTCATTTTTCAATGCCAATAAATACCCGCCATCGCTGGTGTATCTGTGTATGACGCTTGGGCCGGCTATTTTATTCCTGGCATTTATTGAACACATAAAGAACAGGGTAACGGGTTTTTTTATCACTTACGGCCGCGTTCCTTTCTTTTTTTATATCCTTCATTTTTACCTGATCCATATTCTTTGTGTGATCGCTTTCTATGCCAACGGGTTTGGGAATGGAGATATTATATCGCCAGGATCGCCCTTCTTATTCAGACCGCTTGACTTTGGCTATAGTTTATGGGTAGTGTACCTGATCTGGATTGCTGTCGTGCTGTCGTTGTATCCTTTGTGTAAAAAATATGACAAGTTCAAGAGTACGCAACGAAAATGGTGGACGAGCTATGTGTAGTGAATGGTCAATGGTGAATAGTATCCTTTCACCCGACAGCAGGTAACTACTTCAACTTGCTTTTTATCTCCTGCAGTTTCAGTAATGCTTCAACAGGGGTGAGACGGTTGATGTCTATGTCTTCCAGTATTTTTCTTATTTCATTAAAGGTCTCGCTGTGCGCATCAAAGATGGAAAGCTGCAATTTCTGAGTGGATAAACCCTTCATTTTTTGTTCCAGTCTTTCTGACTTTCCGTCTTCCCTGCTATCCTCATCTACATGTTTACTTTCCAGTTGCTTCAAAATATCATTGGCCCTTTCAATAAGCACCGGCGGCATACCAGCCATCCTGGCTACATGGATACCAAAGCTGTGGGTGCTTCCGCCCCTTGCCAGTTTACGTAAGAAAATAATTTTATTGCCTACCTCTTTATTCGTGATATGGTAATTCTTTACCCGCCCGAATTTTTCTTCCAGTTCATTCAATTCATGGTAGTGAGTGGCAAATAAGGTTTTTGGCTGATGCGGCGATTGATGCAGGTATTCAGCAATGCTCCAGGCAATGGAAATACCATCATAGGTAGAAGTGCCGCGACCAATCTCATCCAGTAATATCAAACTTTGCGGGGTGATATTATTGATGATG
>DATDIX010000285.1:0-16145 GCA_036520835.1 Chitinophagaceae bacterium
CTTGAAGTAACTGATGGCAACCTCGCTACTCACCTGGTGAGCCTGGAGGAGAATGGCTACATTAAAGTACACAAGGGGTTTATCGGGCGCAAAACCAATACGACCTATTCAGTGACCCGGAACGGTGAAAAAGCGTTTACAGATCACATCACAGCATTGGAAAATATGATCAAAGGGGTAAAATAATTTTTTTTGCCCTTATACTTTGAAATACAAAGTACTTTTTATGATACAAAAACAAACTACAATCATCAGGCGCTGGATCATCTTCTTTATGATCGCTCTTTTTTTGAGTGGCCTGACCGCTATACCTGCAGAAACCGGCCTGGCTTTTCTTTCCCGCTGCTTTTCACCCGCTACTTCCACCGGGGCATGGATAGAGAAAGTATATATAGGAGTAAGTAATACGAACAGAGACTATCCATTTATTGCTTATGGATATGACTGGCTTGCCTTTGCTCATTTTGTGCTGGCAATCCTTTTTATCGGGCCTTTGCGGAATCCTGTCCGGAATAAATGGATCATTGAATTTGCCATGATCGCCTGTGTACAGGTTATCCCGTTTGCCCTTATTGCCGGGCACTTCCGCGGTATACCCTTATGGTGGCGCTTCATTGACTGTTCATTCGGGATCGCAGGGCTTATCCCTTTAGGTATCTGCCTGAAAAAGATCAATCAACTTGAATTATTGATCAATAAAAATGCTGAATCATGAAACTGTTTGCAAAACAACACTGGCTTACACTGGCAGCCCTGCTGCTGTCATTGCCCACCGCTTACCTCATCGTGATATCCATCTTAAAGTATGGATTAGGCGTTGATGCACCATTTGATTCCTCTGCACCATGGTTAGAAAGAATGGGGATCAAAGAGCCGCCGGGATTGAATATCAACGGGCTCATTTTGTTTGGGCCGATAGTGGCCTGTCTTTTCACGGTTTTGCAGGTGCTGAAGATAGACTGGCTGTTCACCCATGAACATTTCCATTTTCATTTTGCTGTCAGGAAGCGTTGGTTCCCCATCCTGGTTGGCGCTTTTAGCTTAAGCCTGCTGGTCACCTTAGCATTTTATTTATTTGGAGAAAACTGTAACTGTCACTAATAACCCGTTTATGTTCGTACATATCCTTTTTACCTGGCTATTAGCTAACCTGCTTCACCCGCTGCTGCTGGCATTGGCCATCTACCTGCCGGAGGGTGATACCGGATTTTTTAGTGTTGCTGAATTCATTTCAGTTCTGATACAAGTATCGTTTTATTCATTGATCATCTCGTTGCCCTGTCTTTTCCTGGGCTGGGGTTTATTGTATGTAATTGTTTCGACAAAGGATATCATACTGGTAAAATTCATTGAATGGTTATTTGCCAGCGCTATGCTGATCGTTCTTGAATTGATGGGTATTATTTTCCTGGTTGATGACAGCGTTGAGATGGAGCATTTATTGTTTACGCTTCCTGCCATAGGGGCCACATGGATAGCTATCGCCATACGCTATAAGCAGTTTCGGAATTTAATTGGTGAACATAAAACAAATGACCCAGAGAGTGACCCGGTATAAAGAGGATGATAATATGAAGACAAAAGAATTTTCTTTTCGAAAAAGGGCTCAAAGCTTCCGTTTTGCATTTAACGGGATAAAAACATTTTTCCGGGAGGAACATAATGCCCGTATACATTTTGCCGCTACAGTTGCTGTATTTACAGGAGCATGGCTGTTTCAGTTACCGGCGAAGGAGATCATTTTACTGGTCATGGTGACAGGTTTTGTATGGGCGGCTGAAGTTTTTAATACAGCTATTGAAAAGATCATGGATTTTATCTCACCCGAACCCCATCCGGAAGTAAAACGGGTAAAGGACCTGTCAGCCGCAGCTGTACTGATCGCTGCACTTACTGCTTTGATCACAGGGGCTGTCATATTTATCCCTAAATTTTTGTAAATGACGCATCCATCAATTCATAAACCAACTGTTCCTCTTTCTTTTTCACTGCACCAGTGGCTCATTGTTTCCTGTAGCTTCAGCTTCCTGCTGCTTTGCGGACGTGTGATGGCCACCGGCTACCTGACTTATGTTTTTCTTTTATGGAATCTTTTCCTGGCTTTTGTTCCTTATGCTATCAGTAATTGGCTGAGCCGGAGCGAAAGGGCAATGAAAAATAAATGGATGATTGCTTTGTCATTAGTTGCCTGGCTTTTATTCATCCCTAATTCCTTTTATATACTCACAGATCTTTTTCATCTGCGGAATATCAGGTCAGCGCCTAAGTGGTTCGATCTTTTATTGCTGTTGTCCTTCGCCTGGAATGGTTTATTGTTCGGTATTGTTTCATTAAGAAAGATTGAAGTCATACTGCATACGGTAAGCGGCAGGCGGTTTTCTTTTTTTATTGTATTCGTAGTAATGTGGCTTAATGCGTTTGGGATTTATATAGGCCGCTTTCTTCGCTACAACAGCTGGGATATACTTGCCCGGCCTTTCTCTTTATTCAGCGACATGTTTGAGATACTGGCTTACCCGTTTGATAATATAATGGAATGGGTAATGATCTCTTGCTACGCCGTATTCATGACCCTGCTTTATCTCACGGTGAGAAAACTACCTGAAAATTTTGATCAACTCAACAAATAAATCATTCATCAAAATCAATCAACATGGAAACAATTGCATCAAACATCCTGCAAAAAAGCAAATTACTTATTAAGGGTCTGATGATCGGTGGCCTGGTATTATTATTACTCATCCCGGCTTATTTCGTTCAAAGCCTGATCAAAGAAAGGGAGGAACGCCAGAAAGAAGCCGTATCGGAAGTGAGCAGCAAATGGGCCGACAGGCAAAATGTCACCGGGCCTCTGCTGGTCATTCCTTATAATGAAAATACAACCAGCTCCGACGGAAAACCGCTTATCATCCGTCACCAGGCTTATTTTCTTCCTGACAAACTGGATATACAATCAACAGTCAATCCCGAAAAAAGATACCGGGGCATTTACCAGGTGATGCTTTATTCATCTGAGATAAAGATGACCGGTAAATTTTCACCGCTCCCATTGGAGAAGATGAAAATAGCGCCTGCAGTTATTTTGTGGAGCGAAGCCTATGTCAGTATGGGTGTATCTGATGCCAAAGGATTACAGAATGAGATCCTGTTGAAATGGAATGATTCAACGGTAGGACTAAGCCCTGCGGTATCTTCTGCTGCATCAGTAGGGGAATTGTTCACCGCTCCGTTGCAATTAACAGAAGGAGATATAACAAAGGATATTTCTTTTTCTGCTACTTTAAACCTTAACGGTTCTGAGCAACTACTCTTTACCCCTGTTGGTAAAGAAACTACTGTAGAGATGAGATCAGCCTGGCCCGATCCAAGTTTTACCGGCGGCCAGTTACCGCTTACATCAGATATCAATAAATCAGGATTTACAGCCAAATGGAAAAATCTTTCTCATACCCGCAAGTTTCCACAGCAATGGATAGATAATGCCTCTAAGGTGGGTGACTATATTTCTACTCAAATCCATGGGATGGATACAATGAATTCTCTCTCTTCAGAAGCGTTTGGCGCAGATCTTTTTGTCCCGGTGAATGGTTACCAGAAAACCATGCGTTCAGTAAAATATGCTATCCTTTGTATCCTGCTGACCTTTGCGGCATTTTTCATCATTGAAACAGTCAATAAGCGTTCCGTTCACCCTTTTCAATACGCTTTGATCGGGCTGGCATTGATTCTCTTTTACACCTTACTTTTATCCTTTTCAGAATATACCGGTTTTAATATCGCATACATTATTGCATCAGTAGCTACGGTAGGGCTGATCGCCTGGTTTGTAAAAGGGCTTTTGCAATCATCCAAACTTACATCAGTTCTTTCCGTGATACTAGTGCTGATGTATTCCTATGTTTTCACCATACTCCAGTTGCAGGATTATTCATTGCTGCTTGGCAGTATCGGTTTATTCCTGACGCTGGCTGTCATCATGCATTTTTCAAAAAAGATTCAATGGTAATCATCAAAATGTTTTTTATGAATTATACAGATTGGAAAGAACACTTCCTCCGGAACCAGTCACACTTTAAGGACATTGATTTTTCAGAGGCTGACAGCCTTACTAAAAATGAAAGATCAGCCATCTATGTTTCGTTACAGCAGTTTCAGCGGGGAGAGAATTCGGAAGGCAAGCATTTGTTTTCTTTTGCCAAAAAAAATCCTGACCCGGAATACCTTCCCTGTATCAGTCTTTTTATAAGGGAAGAACAAACACATGCCCGTGTGCTGGGCGCATTCATGGACAGGTACGGAATTCAAAAGATCAAAAGTCATTGGGTGGATGCTGTATTCCGCGGGTTGAGAAAGATGGCCGGCCTGGAAAATACGATCAGGGTATTGCTTACAGCCGAGATAATTGCCAAAGTGTATTACAAAGCTTTACACAATGCTACTCACTCACAACTGTTGCAAAAGATATGCAGGCAGATACTACGGGATGAGGACCAGCATATAGCTTTCCAGTGTTTTACATTAAGTCCTTTTTATAAACAAAAGTCAGTACCTGGTAAACTATTAGTAAGAAGCTGGCATTTTATACTGATGACCGGTACAATATTAGTTGTATGGTGGCATCATAAAAAGGTTTTCAGGAAAGGAGGCTATGGTCTCAGGAAATTCTTTTCAGATACGCTGGCTGTTTTTTTCGGGGCGGAGAGAAGTATAAGGAGTAAAGAATTTTCTGTAATAAGAAAAGAGCTTGCATCAGCATGAAGCCGGTTGGTTGGTTTTGTCAGCCCCCTATGGGCAAAAAAAGTCCTCCGTAATGGAGGACTTTTCTATTTGAAAGCTCTTATATTTTAAAAGTCAAGACCCATGGCAAAATACCATATCGGTTTTCCCCTGAAGAATCCATTCATTTCCCAGCCGACATCTGTACGAAGGAAATAACCCAGCAATGTACTTCTTGCCCCAAATCCGTACCCACCGGCCAATGGACCGATACCACCGGCTTTAACCCGTACCGTAACCGGGAAGTCGCCATATACAACAGATGGCCTTTCGATCTTACCCAACTCACTATCCCAGGCAGTTCCAAGATCAAAGAACTGGATTAACTGGAAGTTGCGGATAAAGGCATTATTGATCGGTTTATTAAAGAAGGTAGAAAATACCGGCACCCGGATCTCGCTGTTAATCACCACGGCATTGTTACCGTTTGCTACATTTTGATTGAATCCACGCATGTTCACAGCAAGAGATTGGTAAGTATAATCATTGATCGGCCTGTTGGCATTATTGAATTTTGGTGAGAACCAGTTATCAACGCCACCCAGGTAATAGATCACCCGCTGGCTGCCAAATGAAAAATCCCCGCCCACCCGCATGGCCCAGGTAAGGTTGCGGTAGATCGGCAGGTAATGACGGGCATCGAAACCAACGTTGAAAAGATATTTACCTTCGGTGTTTTTCATATCGCTTAACTGTGTGAACCAATCACCGAATATTTTATACCGGAGACCTTTCTGGATATTAGTAGCAGGACTAAGGGTGTTATCATACACATATTCCAGGCTAAACTGGCCATAGGTTGTTGTAACATCCGGTAGTTCCAGTGATAACCTGTTTTGTGACGTAGCAACCGACCGCTCAAACCTTGGGCCTAACGTCGCCCGGATGCTTCTTGTTCTGTCAAAAGGATACTTTAAACGGAGAAGATAAAAGTTGGAAAACATCTTTGCATTCGAGATAACAACAAGCGGTGGCAGATCAACGACTGCCTGGCCATTCATGTTGCTCCGGTAATAAGTGAGTCCCCAATCGAGTCTTCTCCGCAGGTTGTAAAACTCAAACAATACGTCATTATCCCGCAGGTTTGAGGCGATCCTGATACCTCCCGAAAACTTCATGTCTTCCATCAGGTCGGAGGTGCCCATCCTGATAAGGCCATTGAAGTCATTGCCATTCGACATGTAAATAGGGCCTGCGCCATAGCCATAGGGCTGAAACTTATTGATAGCTAATACCGAGTTGTTGAACCCGGCTACGACATAGTCTGCAAAGTATTTCGGGGGGCGGTATTCGTATACTTTGGCTTTTTTTAATATGGTGGTTTTAGCGATCTCCGTGGATTCTACGACCCTGCCTGTTTTGCTGGCAGTATCCCTGTCATCCTGGAACGCATTCTGGAAGAAATCATTTTGTTTGGCTGTCGTATCGGAGTTGTTCTCGTCTTCACGGGCTGCATTTTTTAACAGCGTTCTCCGGTCAGCATCCATTACCTGTTTCATGTATTCGGTGGGTCGGGCAGATATATTTCGACGGCGCAATACATTTTCATCTACCTTCAGGCGGTAGAGCAACTTTACATCACCCAGCTTCACTACTTCACTTACCTGCTGGTTATCGCCGGCTGTTCTTGTTTCCAGCAAACTGCTTTGATAATTTGTCAGCGGGAAAACATAGGATGAGTCGTTGGTGACAGAAAAGAAACCAACCGAGTCAATATCTGTCTTATTCCACTCTCTCAATACACTATCCACTTCACTTAGCTGCGGGTTGCGCAATATTTCATCCCCGATAAAAATCAGTGTATCCAACCCGGCCCTTTCTGTTCTGAAAAACCCGGCATAGCGGTTGTTGACGCCATTCTCATCACTGACAAATGTAAAATGCGAGCTGTTGTATTGCGAAGGAAATCTTGCATTACCATACCGCAATGCAGATAGCTGGGAAATTTGTTTGAATTCAGATTTGTTCCAGTTGTCAACCAGGAAGATATTGAAATGGGGTGCAGGCAATGAATCATCGCTGCTGGCCGCATTGGCCGAAGGGCGGTTACTGGAAAAAATGATCCCTGTTTTATTAGGAAATGCCACAAAGGAAGGATCAAGGTCATCATATACATCATTCGTGACCTGGTCAATAGTTTGTTTATCTATTTTATAAGTATAGATATCGGTTTGCCCGCTCCTGATACCGCTGAATAAAAGGGTGTTGGCATCCAGCATATATTTCATATCCTGTACCTGGTCAAACATCGGGAGTTCCTGCCGGGTGATCTTGATACGGTTCACCACATCATATACAAATAACTTTAATTTTCCTTCCTGGCTGTAAAGGACAGCAAGCCGGGTTCCTTTTCCATCCCAGGCAAGAATGGGGTAGTTAGGATTCTTTTCATCTTCCCTGGACCGGGTACCGAACTTCAGTAATACTTTCCGGTTCACAAAGTTTTCCATCAATACTACGGAGTAGATCCCCTTTTTGAATTCTACCAACGCATAGGTGAAGCTTCTTGGGATAGGATTGGCATTGAACCGGATAAAATCTTTTTTACCGATCACTTCGCTGATAGACAACTGGCCCTTGGGTGTATTCCGCCGGCCACGAAGATCTTTATAATATGCCTGTGGTACCTCAACCATGAAATCTTTCAGCACGTCTTTGAATTTTTTCTTCGCTACTTTTTGCGAAGCGCTGTTCAGGTTGCGATACACCCTCGCCAGGTATAAGAAGTAGGTCGTTTTGCTTTTCCCATATTTATCCGCAATGTATTTCCAGAAAGAATGCCCGGCGAGGTTCGGTTTGTCGAAAGCAAACTGGTAAAAATTTGTGTATTTGCCGGCAAGCATGATACCCCGCAAATCATCATCAAGGGAGGGGCTCCAGTTCTCTGCTGCATATTCAATATAACCATCGGTCAGCCATTTGGGAAGATCGAGTAAGGCCTGGTTGGCCGCAAACTCGCCGAGATCATCGCCAAATAAAATATTTTCTACCAGCACCCTTGCAATACCTTGTCGTATCTGGCGGCGAAGGTTATCGTGGTTCCCGTCAAAATAGACGAGCATTTTATTATTCACCAGTTTGGTGATACCGCCTGTGTTCTGCCATTCCACCCCGAGACCGATATTGGATTGCTGCATTTCGTCAAAATTGTTATACACAACAATATTGGTGCGGCGCTGCAATCCGTATTCTACAAATTCTTCGAGGCCCGGCAACTCTGTTTCGGCGATCTGTGCCACATACTTTCCAAGTCCCAGCCCATCCTGGCTGAAATATGAGTTAAAATTCTCTGTCTGGTAATATTTCCATTTAAATTTCTGGTACTGGACACGGTTCCTCCCGAATTCCACAGTATTGACCTGCGCTGTTGATCCAAACCAACAAAAGAGAGAAGCGAAGGCAATCAGGCTTGATAGTTTCTTCATAAAATCATTGCTGTTTCTTAATCTTAATTAATCGCACAGTTTGTCCTATGTGTTGCCGGTTGTGGTTTAATTAACTAAAAGATGGGCTGATCCTGACCGGTCACCCAAATCCTTTTCAAATTACGATGAATTGATCAATGAGGATGTATCTTTATTTCCTGCGGAACATTCACCGGTAAATTGTGTTTTAAAAGTACAAAAAACCATTCATGTTAAGCGTTAAGGCGTTCACATTTAGTCCCGTGCAGGAGAACACCTACCTTTTGTATAACGGAAAAAAGGAGGCCTGCATTATAGACCCCGGCTGTTATTTTCCGGAGGAAAAGGAAGAATTAAAAGCGGCCATCGAAAAAGCAGGCCTGCAGCCGGTTTTGCTGCTTAATACCCACTGCCACCTGGACCATGTATTCGGGAATAAATTCGTGCAGGAGACCTGGGGACTGACCCTGCATATCCACGAAAAAGAAAAGCCGGTACTGGATTTTGCCCCGCAAAGCGGGCTGATGTGGCAACTGCCCTTTGAAAATTATGACGGCCCGCTGGCCTGGCTGAAAGAAGGTGACACCATCAGGATCGGGGAAGAAGAATTGGAAATATTATTTACCCCCGGCCATTCCCCCGGCAGCGTTTCATTTTACCATGAGGCGGGCAAATTTGTGATAGGCGGCGATGTGCTGTTTAATGGCAGCATTGGCCGGACCGATCTTCCGGGTGGGGATTTTAAAATTTTGATCAATAGTATCCAAACGCAGTTCTTTACCCTGCCGGATGAAACAAAAGTGTATTCCGGGCACGGGCCGGTGACAACGGTAGGGTTTGAGAAAATGAATAACCCGTTTGTGAAATTGTATTGAGTAATGTAAACCGTTTAAAAGGGTAGTAAGTTGAAAAATAAAACCGGTTAATTTAACTGCGTAAGAACTTTCCAATAAACGGCATCCTCTCCAACTCTTTCTTTTCAATTCTTGAAACAAAAAATGTAAAGAACAATAGCAATGCTGTTGCTGCACCTAAATTGAACCAGCGGTTATCCCATACATAAATTAACCCGCGGTGAACTGCATAGAGTAAAGTGACCAGTCCCAGGTAAGCGATCAGCTTTTTTCTTGCATATGGCACGGGGTAATATTTCTGTCCCATCATATAACTTATGATCATCATAAAAAGATAACAACAGAATGTAGCAATAGCAGCGCCGAGATAATGCCATTTTGGAATCAGTAAGATGTTGAGCACAATAGTGATCACAGCTCCGCCAATAGTGATCATGGCGCCGGTCATATTTTTATTGGTGAGTTTATACCAGATGCTCAGGTTATAGTAAATGCCGAGAAAGACATTGCCTAATGCCAGCAATGGAACAATGCTCAACCCTTCCACCCATTTTGGTTTATCAATTGCCTGGAAGAACCAGCCGAATACATCAATATATAAACTAATGCAAAGAAACATAAAGCAGCAGGCGATGACAAAGAACTTCATGATCCTTGCATAGGTCTTGGGCGCATTTTCATCTTTACTCTCTTTAAAAAAGAAAGGTTCTGCTGCCATCCGGAAAGCCTGTATCATGATAGTGATCAGCACAGCGAGACGATAGATATTTCCGAAGATACCGAGCTCATGTTTTGCCTGTTCCTCCGGAAGGTCCACCACATGCTGGTAAATGAGACGGCTGAGCATATCATTGACCATGCCGCCCATACCTACTATTACAAGCGGGTAAGAATAATGCATGATCTTTCTCCAGAGAATGCTGTCAAACGAAAACCGGATCTGTTTGAATTCTTTCCAGAGAATGATAAAAGTGAGTATGCTGCCGCAAAGATTACCGATCAGGTAATAGCCGATGCCCAGGTTCTTATTAAAAAATGTTCCCAGGAAAGTATTGGGATTACTGGCTGTATATTTTGGAATAATACCGAGAAACAAAACGACGACAAGGATATTCATCAGTACACCGGCGATCCGGGCAAAGGCATAACGTTTAGGCCTGTTCTCCTGCCGCAGCCGGGCAAAAGCCAGTGTGCTGATCGCATCAAAGAAAATGATACCGGCCATCCAGGTGATATATTCAGGATGTTTTTCCAGGTTGGCCCATTGGGCAATATTGTCTTTGAAAATGAACAGCAACCCTGTAAAAAATATTGTGGACCCGATAAGTGAAACGGAAAGTGTATTGTAAAGTCTTTTATGATCAAAATCCTGTGAAAAACGAAAGTAAGCTGTCTCCAACCCGTAAGTGAACAGCACATTCAGGAATGGGATCATGGCATATACCTGAGTGAGGTCAGCCGTTTTGGATGGTTGTGCAAAAATGAGCGGCAGCGAAAGATTCATCAGGTAGCCAAGAAAGCGGCTCGCAATGGTGGGTACACCATACCATAGAGTTTGCCCGGCCAGTTTTTTTATACCACTCAAAGGATTGGGATTTGTCAGCAAATGTAACGGATGGCTGTTCAAAAAACGAATGAGCAGCAGGAAAAGTAGATATGCGGTTAGGGTTGCCCGTATCCCGGATCAGTTAAAAAAGAAGAGTCTGTCAGTGTACGCAAGAAGAGGAACAGGTCTGAAGCTTGTGTGTTTGTTAAAGTAATTCCACTGGTCAATAAGGGATCCAGCGTAGCACTTTGCTGAACACCCGTGCGGTAATGGTTGATACATTGGGCCAGTGTATTGAAGCGGCCGTCATGCATAAAATTTTCCGATATATAAACATTGCGTAATGTAGGTGTTTTGAATTTCAGTGAATCTGCAGGGCTGTAGGTGATCCTCATTCTTCCATGATCATTTAAAAACGGATCAACAGGCAGGCCAATGTTCCGGAAACTATAATCCGTGAACAGGGGCTCTGGGTGACAGGTGCTGCAATTGGCCTGGAATGTCTGGTAACCGTTCAATTCCTGTGCTGTATAACTGGTCAGCCCTTTTTTATACCGGTCATATTTTGAGTTAGCCGATGTCATATACCCGGTGAACTGTGCCAATGCTTTTAAAATGAATTCAGGTCGTATAAATTCACTTCTGAAAACGTTTTTGAATTGTTTCCTGTAATCAGGGTCCTTTTGCAGTTTATCAATTACTCCGTTAAATGATTCGGCCATTTCAATATGCCCGTTGATCGGTTGTGCAGCTTCATCAAAAAGGGTTTTGAATTCCCCATCCCAATGAAAACTGGTTTGCCAGGCAAGATTAAAAAGTACCGGGGCATTGCGCAACGTATGAGAATTATTATAACCGTGACTGCGGTCATGCTGGAAAGTACCGAATGCAGCTACCTGCTGGTGGCAGGAGGCGCAGGGAAAATTTCCGTCGAGGGATAAGGCGCCATCATAAAATAATTTCCTGCCCAGTTCAAAACCTTCTTTGCTGAGCGGGTTGTCAGCAAACCGGTAAGCTGGGACAGGAAAACCTTCCGGGATCACCTGGTCCATCAATTGAAGATCGTTAGGATTGTCTTTCCGGCAGGAACCCATTCCGTAAGCCAAAAGGATCACGAAAATTATTAGTATGAATATAGTCAGGAAGCTTTTAGTCATTTAATGATAAAAAAATCTGTTTTAGAAACGTTTTTCTTTAAGAGATATGCAAAAAATAAAAGACTATTTTATCTAAGTTCCCCGCCGCGGCGGGGACAGGGGGCTAATAATCCCCCGGCCTGAACCTTTTCCGCCCCGCTTTTATCCCTGCCTGTTTCTTTTTAGACTCTATTCTTTTTTCCTTTGCTGCTTTGCTCACTTTAGTGGCTATTCTCGGTTTTTTCTTTTTCAACGAATCAAATACCAGTTGGTTGATCTTTTCTGTCACTTCTGCTTTATTCGCCAGTTGGGTGCGATGGACCTGGGATCTTACCTGCAAAAAACCATCCCCGGTGATCCGGTTGGCCAGTTTTTCCTTTACGATGATCTTTTGTTCATCCGTCAAAAACAAAGAGGCATCAATGGGCAAAGAGCCGATCACGGCGGTCTCTACCTTATTTACATTCTGTCCGCCCTTGCCGCCGCTGCGGGTGGTTTGAAATTGTATTTCTGAAGAGAAGTCAATAATTGTCATAGAGGTCAAATCAGTCAAATGTGTCAATGGTGATTACATTTGCAGGCAATAAAGATACAAACTATGAGGGCGGTAATTCAGCGGGTGTCAAAAGCCAGTGTAACGATCAATGGAAAAATTCATTCGCAGATCGGGGAGGGGTTGCTTGTATTGCTGGGTATTGAAGATGCCGATACGATGGAAGACATTGAATGGTTAAGTAGTAAAATAGTCAACCTGCGCATTTTTGATGATGAGAATGGTGTGATGAATGTTTCGGTAACAGATAAGAAAGGCGAAATATTGCTGGTCAGCCAGTTTACTTTACATGCATCCACCAAAAAAGGGAACCGCCCGAGTTATATCAAAGCCAGCAAGCCGGATGTTGCCATTCCGCTTTATGAAAAAATGATCCGGCAGCTTTCCACTGACCTCGGCCAGGCTATAAAAACAGGAGAATTTGGCGCTGATATGAAAGTGGAATTATTGAATGAGGGCCCTGTCACCATTGTCATAGACACAAAGAACAAAGAATAACTATAGCATTTAATTTTCCTAACTCCCCTTCAGGGGCTGGGGGTTATATCCCGATCTTCTCGGTAAAAGGTTTGGATCCCTCATACTCTATCATCAGGAAGAATATTTTCTCGCTGACATTAATATTGAAACTGTAAGAAAGGGCATTTACTTCCTTTTGTTCTACAATGCGGTGACCGCTGGCTGTCCATACCATTATATTCTTGATATTCTTCGTACTCTTAACGGTGATCTGTTTACCGGAAGTAAGGATCTTATAAGGTTTATTATTTCCTGTACCCGTATTGGCAGGCTGAGCCTGTGAAAGGGTGGCAATACATGCGATGGCGATAAGGACCGCCAGTTTGCGGATGGATAACTTCATCATAGAATACCAAGTTTGATTTTTATTGCTTCAATAGGTAGGACAGGTCCAGAACGGGTGGCTAAAACGACAAGAATCATGCTATATTGCAATTATTCTGAAAAAACTTTGTTATGACTATTAACGATGCCCAGCAGCAGGTGGACCAATGGATCAAAACCGTTGGGGTACGCTATTTCAGCGAACTGACCAATATGGCGATACTGACTGAAGAGGTAGGAGAACTGGCCCGTATTATGGCCCGTACTTACGGCGACCAGAGTTTTAAAAAAAGCGACGAGGGTAAAAACCTGGGTGATGAGATGGCGGATGTATTATGGGTGCTGATCTGTCTGGCAAATCAAACCGGCGTTGACCTGACGGAAGCATTGCAGAAAAATTTTGAGAAAAAGAATACCAGGGATGCAGAAAGGCATCAAAGGAATGAGAAGTTGAAATAAAACTAAATTGCTAAATGTTCGATTTCTTAAGGATACTGATTCAATTTTTTGATAAATACAATATTCCATACATGCTATCGGGCAGTATGGCAATGAGTACATATACCGGGCCACGATATACAAGGGATTTTGATTTCGTTGTTCACTTAAAAACTTCAGATATATCATTACTCCGGGATTTTTTCAATGAAGGATACTATTGTGATGAAGATTCAATGGCTGATGCGATAAAAAGAAAAGGGGTGTTTAATATTATTGACCATAAAAGTAACTATAAGGCTGATTTTATTATTTTACGGGACGATGAGTTTGAGCTGGTGAAATTTAACAGGCGGTTGCCGGTAGATTTTTTGGATTTTAAGGTTTCAATTATTTCTGCTGAAGATCTGTTGTTGTCTAAACTGGTGTGGGTGCAGAACTTACGGAGTGCTCTTCAGGAAGAGGACATATTGCAATTGTCGAAGCTGGAGCATTTGGACCGGACTTACATCAGTCATTGGATAAACAGCCTGAAATTAAATACCTTTGGGTTGCTGAAAAATGACTGATACACCCCAACATATTAAGGATATTCATTTAAAACTCTGGCTTGCCAAAACACCCGGGGAAAGGCTTTACCAGGCAATAAAAGATATAGAGGACATGCGCCATGCCCTTCGGGATGCCAAAAAAAAATTAGGTCTGCCGCTTGGCGATCTTGACCCTGTAGGGGAATACCTGAAGAGAAAACAGGATCTGTGGGGAAAGACAAACGACTAATATGTTTCGGCATAATCCTTAATATCGCATAAATCCCCGTTCTGGCTTATTTTTGCCGCCTTATGGCAAACGATACGAATAAATTCCAGGCGATCATTTCACATTGTAAGGAATACGGTTTCATCTTCCCTTCCAGCGAGATATATGATGGACTGCAGGCGGTATATGATTACGGTCAATGGGGCAGTGAGCTGAAAAAAAATATCAAAGATTACTGGTGGAAAAGCATGACGCAGCTTCACGACAATATTGTAGGTATTGATGCCGCCATCTTTATGCATCCCACCACCTGGAAGGCCAGCGGCCACGTTGACAACTTCAACGACCCGATGATCGATAATAAGGACAGCAAAAAACGTTACCGGGTTGATCACCTGATCGAAGGTTTTGCTGATGAGCAATCGGCGGCAGGCAATGAACAATTGGCAAATGGGATACTGGCTTCGATGGAAGCATTAATTGCCAAAGATGATTTTGCAGGCCTGAAAAAATTGATCGAAGACAACAAAATAAAATGTGCGGTAAGCGGCACCAGTAACTGGACGGACATCCGCCAGTTCAACCTGATGTTCTCCACCGAATTTGGCTCCACTGTTTCTTCAGATGATGAGGATAATAAGGTCTATCTGCGCCCCGAAACAGCACAGGGTATTTTCGTCAATTTCTTAAATGTGCAAAAGACCGGCCGGATGAAAATTCCTTTTGGTATCGCACAAATAGGTAAAGCATTTCGTAATGAAATTGTAGCGAGACAATTCATTTTTCGTATGCGGGAATTTGAGCAGATGGAAATGCAGTTCTTTATCCGTCCCGGCACACAGAAAGAATGGTATGAGAAATGGAAAGCAACAAGACTGGAATGGCATAAAAGCCTGGGCATGCCGGCAGCAAAATACCGCTATCATGACCACGTAAAACTGGCTCATTATGCAGATGCGGCCTGCGATATTGAATTTGAATTTCCGATCGGTTTCAAAGAACTGGAAGGCATTCACAGCCGTACCGACTTTGACCTGAAACAACACCAGGAATACAGTAAGAAGAAACAACAGTATTTTGATAATGATGTTGACCCGGCTACGGGTAAACCTTACGGCAATTATATTCCTTATGTAATTGAAACATCCATCGGTCTTGACCGTATGTTCCTGGCTGTAGTAAGCCATGCTTATGAAGAGCAGGATCTCGGCACTCCTGAGAAACCGGATAGCCGCGTGGTATTAAAATTTCCGGCGAAGCTGGCCCCGATCAAACTGGCGGTATTACCATTGACCAAAAAAGACGGCTTACCTGAAATTGCAGAAAGCATTATTGAAACCTGTAAATCTCATTTCCGTTGCTTCTACGAAGAAAAGGATTCGATCGGTAAACGTTACCGCCGGATGGACGCATTAGGCACTCCTTTCTGTGTTACGGTGGATCACCAGACCAAAGAGGATAACACGGTCACTATCCGTCACCGTGACTCGATGGAACAGGAAAGGGTGGCAATTGACAAGCTGAAGGAAATTGTTCTGGCTGCTATTTAATAAAGGAGAAGTCTTATCACACTCCAAATTGCTTCAGGTGATGATCAAGATGTTTCCAGGTAGCTTTGCTCCATTGTTCTTTGGTAAGTTTTCCGAAAACCGGGTGAGGAACTTCCAGTATGATCGCTTCACTAAATCGGTTCACCAGCTCAAGCAGCTGTTTTTTTTCTTTTTCAAACTCTTTAGCATCGGAAACCACATAGGATTTATCAGTAGGCAAGCCTTGTTTGTAAGGTTTGTCATTGTATAAAACACTTTTAAAAAGCGGCCCGATAAGTTTTAACAG
>DATDIX010000286.1:0-2332 GCA_036520835.1 Chitinophagaceae bacterium
TACCAAGTGCTGGCTGTGGTTAACTATGTTGACTGCCGAATGCAACGTTAGACCAATCAGGTCTTTTTAACCTTTTAACTATTTAGCTAATTATTTGACTTCGCAATGGGGGAGTCAAATTTTCACCTATCGGCGATGCCGCAAAAGGAATGCCCCTATATAGTGTCTGTCCGAAAAGGCCTTAATAAAAGAGTTTTTTATTAGATTCCCAATGATATGCGAGCCTTCTGCCTGCTTAGCTTGCCGATATTTTGAAGTATTTGTTTTCTAACGGGGTTTTGCCAGGAAAATCATTCTTTTTTTGCTTGATAGGGCAGGCTTCGCCCATAAGCTTATGTTTGTAAGAACCATTTAGGCTGCTATGCTAAGTGCAGCTTGTTTTTTCTGCCTGTAACTCAGCTTGTCCCGTAAACGCTTTTCTTCTTTTTGTTTTTCTGCTGCTATTAAATGATTGCCCATGATATGCAGGTTATAAGCCAAAACGCTTAAACCCACATTGCGCTTATAACCATGCAGCCCTTTATCAACACAGCGGTTAAGACCATGATGCTCCAGCATGTTAATATTACTTTCCACGGCGGAGTGTGCTTTGCGCAACTGCTTAAAAGTTTTTTTGTTCTCTCTTTCTTTATCCTCTTTATTGAGCTTGCCTCTTTTTGGCAATACAGCTTCTGTAGTATAACCCTGCTGTAATGTATCGAGGTTGCTTTTACTATAAAATCCTTTATCAAAACTGTGACTGTTGATTTTTTTAGATGGGTAATTGCGTTGTATTCTTTCTTTAAGCGACCCTACCTGAACAGCATCTTTTTCTTCTTCCATGATTTTATAATCTACTATCAGTTGATACTGATCCGTAGTAATAAGCAGTAAATGGCCCAGTTCTACTTTCTTATTCAGCTTGCCTTTTGTTATCCATTCTGTATGTTCTTCAAAAATGGAATATATTTTTTCATCTGCCGGTATCTTTTCGCCTTTCAATAACCTGCGTTCTATCTGGTCTGTAAACTTCTTTGCAAAGTCAGCATAACACTTTAATGATTCAATAAGGGAAAGTACTGCCTTTATATTCAAGCCAACAGGAGGGGTCTTTATCAGCATGTCAAATCTTTGTTGCAGCACAGCCGACTGTTGTAAATAATTTTTTACTGCCTGACGTTTTTGTTTTTCATTTTTTCCATTGCTCCTGAACACCTGTTGGGATGCCTGCCGGAACAGGCTTTTAGTGGCACTGCGGATATGTTTTATTTTCCTCCATCCTTTTATATGACTTTCCTCCATAAGCTTTTCAACACTGTCAAGCCCTTTACGCAGACTATCCCACAGCAGGTTCAGATCAGTAGGGAAATGAACATTGGTTTCCAGTACGTAACTGTCGGTTTTAAGATGAAGGGTTTTTTCTTCGTCTTTTTTTTTAAGCAGATCATGCCCGTGTTCAACTACCAGTAAATTAATTTCCTTCAATAAATCATCATCTATCAGCGACACATTGTCTACAATGGTTTGATAGGCAAAGTCTATTTCCTCTATACCAAACTTTTCTACATGTACACCTAAAATTTTGCGAAGCAGAACATCATAATTGGCAACGTGTTCAAGCCTGTCCCAATTGGTATCCAACGTATGTCTTACCACAGCCAGTACCAGTATATGCCATAGATCCATTCCTTTGCGGCCGGTTTTCTTTTTACTATGCGCAATCTTTTTTTCGAGCAGTGCAAATACCTTCTCATTTAATACAGGCGTAATAAAAATGTATTGCAACGCCATCAATACCGGCGGTAATTCATCTCTGCTGCGCAATGGAAATTTCACTTCACTCACCGGGGTGATACCCAAAGTAGTTTGCTGTTGAAAACGATAACGCATTTTTTCACTGATTTTGCAGTGAATAATCACACAATTATTGTCCCAAATTCAATGCTATCCACAGCGTGTGAATAATATTCGCTACACAAAATGTCTACGGAATCCTTACAGAACCTAAGTTTGAAAGTTTAGGCTCAGATACTATTTATGAGCCCAACTGCGTTGCTACTATTAAGTTTTTCTTGCGTCGCACACTTGTACGTTCTGTTCTTTATTCATCAATGAATAACCATCATCAATAATTTCCAGTCATTACCTTCTCTTATCCATAAACGCAGATAGGCTTGTTTTTTATCGCCTGTTTGTGCATTCCCGTAAACAGCAAACATATCTGTGTTATCAGAAACAATTAAATGCTGTGGAAGTGAAAATTTAATTTTATCAGTATTTACATTCATTGCTTCTGTTATTGAAGCAGCTCCTTTGAATGGGGCATTGCCGTGAATGCTAAACCAGCTATCGT
>DATDIX010000287.1:0-7856 GCA_036520835.1 Chitinophagaceae bacterium
TAATATTATCAATGTAGATATTATTACCGTAATCATTGCTGTTTTCAAACTGAACCAGGAGATTACCACCCATAAAGGAACTATTAAGGGTGATCACCTCATTTCTCCATTGTGCGTCAGTTGGATCCCTGAAGTCGTCTGTAGTTGAGCCGGCGGTAGCCAGGGTTGCTCCTGACTTACTGTAAACACTGGTGAAAGTGGTTCCGCAATCCGTGGATACCAGCACTCTTAACTGGTCAAAAGATCCGGGATAATTTTTATGTGCCACATCGAAGCTGATCGTTACCGCATCTGCATTGACAGTATTGACGGGCGGTGTTTGCATCATATCCACCTGGCCAAAATTTGGATTGTTGTAATTATCAATGAATGCAGAGAATCCACTGGTTTTGCCGGGTGCTTCACGGGTCCATGTTGCATTATTATTCGGGTTCAGCAATACCCAGCCGGCCGGAACAAAAGTTGTTCCTTCGAATCCCTGTACAACACTTGGTAAACTGGTGGTAGGAACATTGAATGTTCTTGTCAGGGTATCATTAAGTTTACTGGCATCCAGGGTGCCTGTACCCGTCAGCGGATCAGCAACAAATAGTTTTATTGTATGAGTACCTCCGGCAGGCGAAATGGCAGGGAAACTTACTGTTGATGTTGCCGTAGGCGTCAACAATGTATTCAGTGCCTGGATGACCGGGGCTCCTCCATCGAGGATATAGCCAACCTTAAATGCATTTACATTTTCATTGCTACTGTTCCTGACAGTTAAAGAGGGGGCAAAACTGCCGCATTCAAAAGTATTTGGCCTGCCAATAGTAGTAGCTACCATGTCCACGAACGGAGGGTTCGCAATATTGATATTGTCGAGCCATAACCTGTTACCAAAACCTGCGATACTTCTGAATACCACAAAAAGAGAACCGGTAAGATCAGCAGGGCCGAGGTTAATGACTTCATTTCTCCACTCCCCGGTATTGGCAGGGGTAAAGAGAGTAGTCGAGAAGCCGGGTTTAGTAGCTAAAGTGGTGCCTCCTTTTCTATATACTTCAGTATAGGTAGCCCCGCAGTCCTTCGAGATCAGGACAACAAAACTGTCCACGAATGTTGCGGAGAAAGGCGAGTAAGCAACATCAAATCTTATCTGGAGACTGCTTAATCCCGTAGTATTAATGATCGGGGAGCGGATATCATCATGTTTGCCGTTACCATCAAAATCATAGTGATTGATCACGGCCGATGTCACATTCGTAGGACTGCTCGGTGGGATACCTGCCGGTGCAGCTAACTGCCAAACAGGAGGAGTTCCATTTGTCTGAATAGTCCAGGGAGCGAGAGCCGGGTTATCGAAATTCTGTGCTGCAGGTATAGTTGTAGGTCCTGATATATTCAATGTCGTAGAGATCGTGTCGTTGGTGCCTATGGGGTCTGCAATTCCATTGGGATTGCTGGTAAATAATTTCAACACATTGGCGCCAACGGTAAGCGTAACAGCCGGAGCATTAACGATAGCGGTTTGACCTCCGGCAATGCTAAGACCGGTGATCGTATTGGTTGTTGCAGGTCCTGTACCTATCCTGGATCCTACGGTCACGGAGGTCATTGTGTTCAAACCATTGTTGGTTATGCGTACCCGGGGTGTAAGTGTACCGGGGCAGAAAGGTGTAGGGTAACTGGTAACAGAACAGCCGGTTCCTACTTCGCTTCCACCGGGATTGATTATAGCAACCGGTGAAGCATCCAGGCTTGGCCCGCTGGCAGGAGGCAAACATCCGGGTGAGGTAATATATCCTGCACGGCAGTTGGCAATAACCCATTCCATACGTAATGCCTGTTTTATTGTAAACATGGTCATACAGGCATCATCGGTATAATCCATGTAGTTTTGATACATATCACCGGGAGGATTGGGCGAGCAGCTATTTGTTACGTTACCGGAAGGACAACCAAAATTCTGATCACCCATATTTGGCGTATCACCAATTGCCTGGTCGGTTGTAGTGCCGGCCAGGGCTACATCACTAATAACACAAGTGCCTCCTAAATTCCTGAAATCAGAATTGGTACAACCACCTTCGTCACCCCATATGTGAAACAGACCTAAATAGTGGCCAACTTCATGTGTCATTGTTCTGCCCAAATTGTAATCAGGATTAACATAACAGGGGTTATTTGATGTGCCGATGATATCGGTCACTACACCCTGCTGTGCCGGCGTGGAAGTGCCCGGGAAAGTGGCATATCCAAGGAGACCGCCACCACCGCCTACCCAAACGTTCATGTATTGGGTAAAATCCCAGGCATCGAGTCCGCCTGAAGCAGTGACTTTTATCGGGTCATTGCCACCACCAGTATAAGTAGTGGAACTGGCCCTTCTTTCAATTCCATTGGTAGGAAGACCACCGGGCGTACGCTGTGCAAGGCAAAAACGTATCTGGCTATGTCCTCTTACGGCCTGGAACTCTGCAGGTACATTGGCGCTGTCAGCATTTAAACCTGAAAAATCGAAGTTCAAACGATCCAACTGTGCCTGTATATCTGCATCCGTGATAATATATGGGTTGGGTAGTACGATATGAAATACAACTGGTATGGTTACAATCGCATTCAAACGCTGGTTGGAATTACCCTGCTGGGACCCCCTGTTTTGCTCCAGTTGCTGGAGTAGCAATTCATTCGCTTGTTTGAGACTGGGGTTCTGGCGATACACATCTTCCAGGTGCTGCATGGTAGCGCACCTTTCGTCCACGGGTATTCTTTTTTCAGGTTTATTTCCGGGAGCGGAAGACTCTGCAGGAGATAAGCTTGTTCTTTGCTGAGCTGAAACCACAAAACTAAAAAACAAGAAAACTGTAAAGAGCAGGAATGTAAATTTTTTCAAAGCAGATAGTTTTAGTTTAAAAAATGAGATCAGGTGGTCTGAAAGAGGCTACAATTATACAGAATAATACAAACACGGGGAAAAAAATCTTGCCTTATCTGACCCAGGCGTTACTTTCTTATTTTCAATCTGTTTCCGGCTTCATAAGGTTGCCTTAAGGAGGGATAATATGCCCAAAAATAATAACTGAAAATCCCTATCTTCCCTTTTCGGTTCCACCCTTTTTTTCAACCCAAAATACCGGCTGATGAATATCAGGTTAAGGCTAACTGTTCTTAGTTTTTTGCAATTTTTTGTGTGGGGCGCCTGGTTGCTGACGATCGGAACTTATTGCCTGAATGCAAAAGGATGGAGTTTCCCGGAGTTCGGGGCCATCTTTTCCACATTAGCACTTTCTTCTCTTTTTATGCCGGCATTGACCGGCATCATTGCTGACAGGTGGTTGAATGCTGAAAAATTATACGGCATCCTGCATATCCTCTACGGGTTGATCTTGTTTTATGTGCCGCAGGTCAATGACCCGGATACCCTGTACTACGTGATCTTTGGCGCTATGATCTGTTACATGCCTACTATCTCATTATCCAATTCCATTTCTTATACCATTCTGAAAAACAATAAGTATGATGTAGTAAACGTGTTTCCACCGATAAGGGTATTCGGCACCATTGGGTTTATTGCAGCTTTGTGGACCACAAATCTTTCAGGAAGCAAGGCTAATTCAAACCAGTTTTTGATTGCTGCTGTGGCTGCCATTATTTTAGGCTTATATGCGTTTACGATGCCCAAATGTCCGCCGCCAAAATCGATTTCAAAGAGTGCCTCCATTATTGAGCAACTAGGATTGAGTGCCTTCAAGCTGTTTGCCAAATACAAAATGGCAATGTTCTTTATTTTTTCTATGTTATTGGGGGCAGCACTGCAATTAACCAATATGTATGGCGATTCCTTTATCACAGGTTTTGAAAGACAACCTCAATATGCTGATTCGCTGGTGGTAAAATATTCTACTGTCATTCTTTCGATTTCCCAGATATCTGAAACGGTCTTTATACTTACTATTCCTTTCTTTCTAAAACGTTTTGGGATAAAAAAGGTAATGCTGTTTTCTATGCTGGCGTGGGTATTTCGCTTTGGATTGTTTGCATATGGAGATCCGTCACTGGCCGGTACAGGCCTGATCGTTTTGTCTTGTATTATTTATGGGATGGCGTTTGATTTCTTCAACATCTCCGGCTCTTTATTTGTCGAAACGAATACTGATTCCGGCATCCGTTCAAGTGCCCAGGGTTTGTTTATGATGATGACAAACGGAGTGGGCGCCTGGTTGGGAAGTAAGATCAGCGGGTATGTAATTGGTAAATATTTTATACTGCCAAACGGGGATAGTGATTGGCATGGCATCTGGCTTTGCTTTGCAATTTATTCACTGGTTGTTGCTGTATTTTTTATGCTCTTGTTTAAACACAAGCATGATCCGAAAGCGATAGGGAATGTTCAGCATTAAATGTTATGTCAAAATAAAAAAACCCCGATCATCTGAACGGGGTTTTTATTTTAAGATGAATGCTTATATATGCGCTTCGATCTTTTTTACAAAATTGTTCTTGGGTTGTGCACCTACTAATTTGTCAACTACCTGGCCATTCTTAATAAATAAGATCGCCGGGATGGAAGTGATGCCATAGTTCATAGATACCTGCGGGTTATTGTCCACGTTTACCTTACCTACATTTACTTTACCATCATACTCCTTTGATAATTCTTCAATAACCGGCCCGATAGCCCGGCAGGGTCCGCACCATTCCGCCCAGAAATCCACAACGGTCAGTTTATCAGAAGCCAGCACATCAGCCTGGAAATTGGAATCATTAAATTCTTTTGCCATTTTATTGTTTTTTATAGTTTAGTTTCTTAGCTACGTTCAGAAGGATTGCAAATTTAGCTCCGATTCTATTAACAGACAAAGTTGACAGAAAGTTGTGTAAAACTTGTCATTCTTTTTTGCCCGCCTGCTGAACATTCCTGCTATAAAGGCACTGCTTATGAATTCGTTAACACCTGTACCTCCAGTTCAGGTTTATTTTCTATAAAATGAATAAGATCTTCATTCATTTCAAAAGTATTGGTGCCGGAGGTCAGGTTTATCTTCAGGTTGTTCTTGGGTTCTGCTATCACAAAGTTCAGCGTCGTTCTTCCGCCGCGGTAGTTGCGCATGTTCTTTTCTACAAAATCAACCAGTTCTTTGGTCACATCCTGCGGGTGCACTTCAATATTTACCTGCCGGGTAAGGGTTTTCTTTAGTGTTTCAGCCAAAGTGACCTGCTGTACCTTAAATTCAAACTCATCTTTATTGTACCGGGGCCTAAAGTATCCGGTGATGAGCACCGAACTGCCTTGTTGCAAGAAAGGCGAGATCTTCAGGTAATCTTCACTGAATAAAGGGAACTCTGTTTTACCCGTATAATCTTCTATTATAAAGTTGCCATATTTGTTCCCGCTTTTTGCTATTCTATGCTGGGCATCTGCTACTAAACCCAAAATGCGGAATGGTCTTCCCGGGTTCGGTTGCATTTTGATCGCTTCCCTGAATTCATTGAAGTCGGCAATAGCGGTGATGCTGTAATGTTTCATTTCAAAACGATAATGATCCAGGGGATGACCGCTCAGGAACATACCGGTTACTTCTTTTTCGCAATCCAATTGTTTGGTCAGCGACCAATGCTCACACTCTGGTAAACGCGGCGGCGGAATTTCCATGGTGATGGGAAGATCGCCAAACAGGGTGTTAGCCGTTGTTGCATTCTGCGTGGTGATCACCTGGCCGTATTTAATAATTCTTTCTAATCCTGTGACGGTTTCACCTTCCGGTAAATAGAAATATTGTGCACGATGATGCTCAGGGAAACAATCAAAGCCACCTGCATAGGCCAGGCTTTCCAGTGTTTTTTTGTTGACTGTTCTTTGATTGATGCGTTTGATAAAATCAAATATGTTGGGATAAGGGCCGCCTTTTTTTCTTTCCTCAATAATACTTTCTACAGCGGCTTCGCCAACCCCTTTCAAACCACCTAATCCAAAACGAATGACGCCTGCTTTATTTACAGAAAATCCTTTTAATGATTCATTGATATCCGGGCCAAGTACTTTTATACCCATCCGCTTGCATTCTTCCATAAAGAAAGTGATCTTTTCGATACTGCCGGCGTTGTTCAATACGGCAGACATATATTCACCGGGATAATGGGCTTTTAAGTAAGCTGTCTGGTAAGCTACATAAGCATAGCAGGTCGAGTGTGATTTATTAAAAGCGTATTGGGCAAATGCTTCCCAGTCGGTCCATATTTTTTCTAATCTTTCCGCCGGTAATAATTTATCAGTGGCCCCTTTGATGAACTGCGCCTTCATCTTATCCAGCACCGATTTTTGTTTTTTACCCATTGCTTTGCGCAATACATCCGCATCACCTTTACTGAAGCCGGCCAATTTTTGCGCCAGCAGCATTACCTGTTCCTGGTAAACAGTGATGCCATAAGTTTCTTCCAGTATTTCCGTCATCTCCGGCAGGTCATACGAGATAGGTTCCCTTCCATGTTTGCGATCAATGTAATTAGGAATATAAGCAATAGGACCGGGGCGATACAGGGCATTCATGGCAATGAGGTCACCAAACTTGTCCGGTTTTAATTCTCTTAAATACTTCTGCATACCGGCGCTTTCAAACTGGAATGTACCAATAGTGGAAGCATGCTGGTAAAGCTCAAATGTTTTTTTATCATCCAGCGGTATGGCATCTATATCGATTTCAATACCGTGGTTTTGTTTGATGAGGTTCAGCGCATTTTTAATAATGGTCAGTGTCTTCAACCCGAGGAAGTCCATCTTGATAACACCGGCTTCTTCAATGACGTTTCCTTCGATCTGTGTTACCCATAACGGCGAATCTTTGGCGATCGCAACAGGAATTAATTCAGTAAGATCCTTTGGCGCAATGATGATACCTGCTGCATGGATGCCGGTATTACGAACAGAACCTTCCAGTCTTTCAGCTTCGTGAAGCACCCTGCTCATCAACGTATTTTCCTGCTTATAAATCTCCCGGATCTTTTTTACATTTTCCAGGTCATCATTTCCCAATCCATCTTTTTCTTCCAATGATTTTTCACCGTCCTTTATTTTCATGGGTGCATGCAACACACGCCGTAGTTCTATACCCGGGCGGTCCGGAACTAACTTGGCCAATGCATTTGATTCAGGTAAGGGCAGGTCCAATACCCTTGCTACATCTTTAATGCTCATCTTGGCCGCCATTGTACCATACGTGATGATCTGGGCTACCTGGTTCTTTCCATATTTGTCAACAACATAATCAATTACTTTTTGCCGGCCTTCATCATCAAAGTCCGTATCAATATCGGGCATTGACTTACGGTCAGGGTTCAGGAACCTTTCAAACAGCAGGTTGTATTTGATAGGGTCAATATTGGTGATGCCTGTGCAATACGCTACAACAGATCCGGCTGCTGAACCGCGGCCCGGCCCGATGAAGACACCTATATCACGACCGGCCCTGATAAAATCACTTACGATCAGGAAGTAACCGGCAAATCCCATGGTTTTGATCGTGTATAATTCAAAACGGATGCGTTCATCAATTTCAGGACTGATCTCTTTGTACCGTTGTTTGGCACCTTCCCATGTTATATGTTCAAGGTATTCATCCTGCGAGCTGAATTTTTTTGGCACCTGGAAAAAGGGGAGAAGAATATCCCGCTTAAGGTTCAGCAGGTCTATTTTACCAACGATCTCGTTGGTGTTGTCAATCGCTTCCGGAAGATCGGAAAACAACTTACTCATTTCTTCCGTGGTCTTGAAATAGAACTGGTCGTTGTAAAAAGCAAAGCGTTTGTCTTTTACATGTACATCATCGTCGGAGAATTCAGTTTGTTTGGGGGTGGCAAATTTTTCACCGGTATTGATGCAG
>DATDIX010000288.1:0-7037 GCA_036520835.1 Chitinophagaceae bacterium
AGAGCCTGCACTCGACCGGCTCATTCATTCAGCCTATAAATTACTGGACTTATATACTTACTTCACCGCCGGTGTACAGGAAGTAAGGGCCTGGACCATACATGATGGGTGGAAAGCGCCGCAGGCTGCCGGTGTCATTCACACAGATTTTGAAAAAGGTTTTATCAAAGCAGAAGTGATCGCTTATGATGATTTTGTAAAGTATGGATCAGAAGCCGCCTGTCGTGAAGTGGGGAGACTAAGAATAGAAGGAAAGGAATATGTGGTAAAAGACGGTGATGTGATGCACTTCAGGTTTAATGTGTGAGGCCCCTGTCCCCTAAAGGGGAACTTAGATCGAAAATTCTTTTCTTGCTATTACCATGTTTAAAGAATTTGGGTATAAATGACTTTTATAAGCCCCCTTTAGGGGGTTTGGGGGCTAAAATATCGCCGTTATGGAAGCCCTGCCAATATGCACAGTCCTTGAGGTGCCGGGTTTTCTTCCATCATACTGGAAATTCACTTCCAGGTTATTCAGCAGCCTTTTGGAAAATGTCAGCGACCAGAGATAATTTTTACCGGGCAATAAGCCATCCAGCATAATATAGCTAACCGTCGTAGTGGCAGCTGACTGCGATTGATAGTCAATATTATTAAAAGTGAACTTACCGGTGATTGCGCTATTCTGCAGTACATTGTATTTTGACTCCACATTAATTGAATTGGAAACTGATTTTTCCCCGCCATAAACAGGCAGGTTCTTTTTATTTTCTAATTTATACCCGGCAACGATCCTGAAATAAGTACCCCGGATAAAAGTAAGCACGGGTTCAATGTAATGTATATCCAGTTCATAGTTTCGGTTATCAAATTGCGTATTGGGTGTATAGGTGGCATTTTCACCCTTCCGGCCATTAACATTAAACAAAACCGACCGGCTGATATTCCAGCGAAACTTAGCGGTCCAGTCATTCACTATCCGGCTTTCATAACCATAGGTCAGTAATGCTTTGCCTTTATTACGAAGACTGCTCAGGTCAATTCCCCATTTGGTGCTGAAGCGGTTAAACGAAAGCGTGTTGAGAAAAACGGTGCCCAGGGTGATCAGGGCTGTATCATTTACGTTATATTTAAAAGGATTGAATTCGAAACTTCCCTGGGCCACAGATTTTTTATTGATCTGCATAGACGTAACGAAGTTGAATTTAGAGAGCAGTTTCTTAAATCCTTTCAGGTCCGATGCATTCAACACAGCCCTTGGGTTGATGCTAAAACTATAATTGAGTGTTACATAATTTGCTTTTGTGAACTGGTTTGTCGGGGTAAAGATGCGGATAAATTTTGCCTGGTCAGGAAAAGCTGCCAGTTCAAATTCATTTAATTGCTGAACACCATCAGCATTATAATCTATCCAGGCAAACTGGCCTGTTCCTGCGGGCACTTCGAGGTATGCAAAATCCCTTTTCTGTTCCTGCCCCGCTCCTACTTCATATAAAACATTTCCGGTCATCAGCCCCTTCCATTCATTCATAACGTATTCAGCCCGGCTAAGAATGGTCTCATCTTCCTGCTGCTTGGACACGGAGCTATTATACACTTTTAACTTGCGGAAGGTGGCGTTCAGGTAAAACTGCCTTTTGGGGTTTGCCAGCAATTCTGTCTGCAGGTTCAGGTTATAACTCCGGTCGCCCCGGACAAAATCCTTGCCCACCAGATATTTGTATTTATCTGAACGGGTAAAGAATGTAATACCATACCTGTTCGTTTTCTTTTCATCTGACCGCAGATAAGCTGTATACGTATCAAAAGAAAAAGCATCTGACGTTAGTGTATCGGTTGATTTGTCCCTCGCTGAATTTTGCTCTAATGAATATCGAAAGCCAAGCCGCCAGTCTTTGATCTTCTTCATCTGTTTACTCAGGTCTATCGTTGGCCGCAGGAAAGCGCCTTTATAAATATCCGTATTGAAATTAGTAATGGTAAAATTATTATTGAACTGCCATCCCTTCCAGTTGGCAATATGGGTAAGCGAATTCTGAAAACCATTATAATGATCACTCCGATGATAATTGGTAAACCGGTAGGAAAAAGAATGATTCCTGTCATCTTTTAACCCCGCTCCTGCCCTGATGATGCTCTCTGTTGCCGGCACAAATACCAGAGGCAATCCCCAATCCCTGGAAAATTCCACGGTGCGCAATCGTTCAAGCGGTTTGAATTTGTCCTGTACATATTCGTAATCCATCATTGTATTCAACAGCAGTTTGTTCTTTGGCCTCAGGGCCTTGCTGTTATTCAACTGTATTTTCGTGGCAAAGCCTTTATCATCGCCATTATCTACCTGGGAAAATGTATTGACATCGTAGTTGCTCATGGCCGCTTCCGCTTTAAGAACAGTGTTCTCATTTATCGTATAATCGGCCCCCAGGTTAAATACCTGTTGCTTCTTTGGCGCTACCAGCATGGTGACCGGTTCATAGCTACCCTGTTTCACTCCTGCCACGGGCATAACAAAACTGTAGACCTTTCCATTTGCGCCATTAAAGTCGGAAATATAATTCCCTTTCCCCTGGCCTACTTCTGTAAACCCAAGGCTATATTTTGCGACAGAAGGATCAGTGGAATATTTATAAAAGGAATCAATGCCGGTTCCCGGGTTATAATATAGTTTTTCGTATAACACTTTGCCCGCTGCAAATGTATCCAGCGTTGCCGAAGGATAAAATGCATATTGAGTGCTATCCCCTATGCCGGACAGGAACTGTTTCTGATCAGTATCCAGTACCTGGTTAATGGAAGAATTTTTGGCATCATTGTTACTGAACATACCCAGCCTGAGTTTTAGTTTTTGATTGAACTCAAACTCCTGCGACAGGTAGAAGTTCGCATTCAGGTAATTCCGGTCAGCATATTCAAACTCCACTTGTATACGGCTGTCTTTGGTGATCATCCGGCGCGGGGTAAAAGTGATCTCTGCTGTATTGTAGTTGATGATATAATCCTGGTCTTCTCCCCGCTGCAGTAACTGTCCGTCCACAAAGATCCTTTCTGTATTGGCAAGTACAATAAAGAAAGTTTCATTGTTGGCGCCTTTCAACCTGTAGGGTCCCTGGTTCCCTTCCAGCCCGTCAAATACATTCCGGGTGAATTTTCCTTTGGCGATAGAGCCGCTTGCCAGTGTTCTTGATACCGTATTTTTTGAAACAGCATTAGTTGTTTGAAAAGAAACACCCTGCAGTCTCTTATAAAAGTTCAGGAAATAACTTTGATTCTGCCGCAGGTCAATATCACCGAGATTAAGCTGCCAGTTCCTTTTTTTAAATTGTAAAAAAACCTGGTCAAATTCATTCAATTGCTGGGTTGTACCATCCGGCTGTATCGGGATATTGTTATCGGTGATGGCTGCCTGTATCTCTATACTGTCAGCAAGCATGCCGCTTAACCGCACATTCAAAACAGAATTCAGCACCGCATCCTGGCTATTGCCAAAACCGATCTGCCTGCCGATGCTTCCGTCCATTCGTACCGTACCAAAATTAAATATCCCTCTTTGTTCGTCTGACAATCCCTGGTTGAATTCATAAGGCTTAACGGAAAAATTATTCATGATGCTGTCATACCGCATTCGCTGCGTAACCGGGTTAAGCCGGTAAGAAAACACCCGGTAGTTAATTTTAATGATACTGTCCGGGGAAGGTCTTTTGTTCCAGTGCAGAATAGCGTTGACAAAATCCAGGCGATAATCTGCAACCGGAATATTTTCGACAATAAAGGTATTTGGAATGATGCTGAGAGTATCTATGCGTAAGCTATCCGCTGTGACCTTAAAGGTCTTTTGGCGAAGGTTTGAACCGGCATTTGAGATAACAGGCACCTGCGCACTGCTCCATTGGAAAAACAGTACGGATATAACAATGAACCATATCCGGCGCAAGTCGCTCAATAGCAGTGAGTTTATTTCTAAAATCGTAAAATTGCCCTTATTTATTGCCTTAAAATTATTAACCCCTGTTAATTCCCGGAAAAAGGGGCAAATTTGAGTGAAGTACTATGAAAAAGACAGCATTTGTCCTTATATCCAGCCTTTTCTCAATAACATGGCTTTGGGCCCAAACCAGCCCTCCCGATCATCCAAATGGGGCACAGAGCAGTGTCGCTTTGGGAATAAACATACCGGTTGGAGAATTTTCAGAAACACATCTTGCCGGGATCAGCAGCCAGTATTCATGGAGTGATCGTCGCTTTGGTATCCTTAGCAAATTGCCCAAAAAACTATTTGGCTTTATGGCTGCCGCCGGAATAGATTATTACTTTGGAAAAAAAGAAAGCGTGGCTGGTTACGACTATACATATGGGGGCTATTTACACTTGTATTCATTTGGCGGGGTCATTTATAATCCATCCAAAAAAGGGAATATCACATTCACTGCCGGGCCCGTTATGAATATTTATAAAGGCGCTACCGATGTGGGGTTCGGGTTTATCCTGAATGGCAGTTCCTATTTTACAGGAAAGATCGCTGTTACTCCCGGGATCATGTACACGAAGTATGATAAAGCCAATGCCCTGTGGGCCGCTTCATGTAAAGCAACGTATATCTTTTGAGAAAAGATTATTTATCAGCAGACAGGCCGCCGTACATATATTCTTTATTCAGCCTCGCTATATTCTCAATAGAAATTTCTTTGGGACAAACTGCTTCGCAGGCGCCTGTATTGGTGCAGGAACCGAATCCTTCTTTATCCATCTGGGCCACCATGTTTACCGCTCTTGTTCTTCTCTCAGCTTCACCCTGTGGTAACAATGCCAGGTGAGATACTTTTGCCGAAACAAACAGTAAAGCCGATGAATTCTTGCAGGCGGCCACACAGGCACCACAACCAATACAAGCGGCAGCAGCAAAAGCCTTATCTGCTTTTTCCTTTTCTATAGGGATAGTATTGCCATCAACCGCATTACCGGTATTGACAGAGATATATCCTCCTGCCTGGATGATACGGTCAAAAGATGTTCTGTCAACCACCAGGTCTTTGATAACAGGGAAAGCATTGGCCCTCCAGGGTTCTACAACGATAGTATCACCATCTTTAAAAGCCCGCATATGCAACTGGCAGGTAGTGGTACCCTGCCAGGGCCCGTGCGGACGGCCATTGATATACATAGAACACGTACCACAAATACCTTCGCGGCAATCATGATCGAATGCAATCGGGTCCCTTCCTTCGCGGATCAGTTGTTCATTTAATACATCAAACATTTCCAGGAAAGACATCTCCGATGAAATATCCTTTACCTGGTAAGTCTCAAAACTTCCTGCTGAATTTGCATTCTTCTGTTTCCAAACTTTCAATGTAAGATTCATTGTATAATGTTCCATACGCTGTATAATTCAGATCTTATTATAATTTCTGTACTCAAACGGCCGTATCCCAAACCACTGCTGGACATGATATAAAAAACGGTGTTTGAAATTCTTAAAATTCTTCTTTTGGGTATCATGTTTGAAATCCCAGTCTGCTTTCCTGATCCGCTCCTTCATTACTTCCGGGTGTGTGCCTTCAAAAACGGATAATGTATCCACCTGCGAATAATCAAACTCAACCCGTTTTGCCATTTGGTCCTGCTCCCATTTTTTTTGTGTCGCTTCATCATTCCAGTGTCGCCCGAAATCCCTGAACTTGCTCTGCATGAATACAGGATTCCTGACCCATCCATAATGATAAATAAAAGCATCTACCTGTTTTACATTCAGCTTATTTCCATCTTTCCTGAACCCCTGTGCATCCCTGTAAGCTCTTATATGCTTATTGTTCCTGATCACCCTTATCTCTTTTGAATACCACTTGCGTCCATCACCAGTATAGTTATAGCTGCCATAAAAATGCAGGTACCGGAATAACAACCCCTCCACTCTTTCATCGTCCTTATATTTTTCCATCGCCTGCCTCACCACCGGCAGGTACTTTTCATGGATCACTTCATCCGCCTGTATATAAAAGAGCCAGTCTGCATCTGCCGCTGCTGCATCCATCGCTTTATCTGTTTCCACGGCCAGCACTTTCCCGCCTTCTCTTAAGTTCTTGTCCCAAACAGAATGAATGATCTTTATTTTATCCGACCGGATCGAGCCGATCAGTTCATTTGTATTGTCTTCCGAATCTCCCAGGTTTACTACCATTTCATCTACCAGTGGCAACAGCGACCGGATAGACTCTGCAACGGGATAATCATACTTTACCGCATTTTTCACGAATGTAAACCCGCTGATCTTCATATCATATTTATAAACACCGATGATTATCGCCGGTTCTGTCAATTCTCAGTTGAAAAATCTTCCAGTTTCACCAGGGGCTTTACAGGGTTCTTCCCTTTTTTATTTACTAAAAGCTTACAACCTTCCTGCGAAATTTTTTTCTTTATATATCCGCCTGTCAAAAAATTAATGTCCTCGTATTCTGTGGCGGCAAACTCGCCAAGTCTATTACACATTTCCACATTCCAGTAGGATATGGTTGTCTGCCCGATCAGGAAAAAAGCATTTTTCTGAAAGCGAAACTTATGGGTATTTCCCCATCGCCAGGCGCTGCCGCCATAATGGCGAATGACCAATATCCCTTTTTCAACTGCCACTTCCTCAAACGGATCGCCAAATATGCCACCGCAATTCCTGCACATAATAGCAGCGCCGGAAGCGGCGGCTAATTCAAATATCTTTCCCTTCCTGAACAACACTACCAATATCCTGGAAGGAATGGTATCTGGATCAACATTCCCCGGATCTTCTGTCTTTTCATACTCATGCCGCAATACCATTACAATGTCAGCCACTTTATCATTGTTCAGGTCACCTTTTACAACGGTGATCGTATCATACCCTTCGGGAATAAAAGACTCAATACTGTTGCTTTTGGCCGGAAAATCTGAAAGAACTTTTGATTGTGAAAATGAAGTGACTGCTAAAATGATCATTGAGAGCAATAGCAGGTACTTCATAAATTTTTTTATTTATAATTCCGCTGCGCCGGTTTGATCAATTCATACTTCAACTCTTCTTT
>DATDIX010000289.1:0-2282 GCA_036520835.1 Chitinophagaceae bacterium
AAGCCAAACTGGGTGATACATGGTATGCATTGCAGCCGCTAAGACTGGAAGGGCAGGGTTTTGAAGAATATCCTGACCGGAAACCTTATGCACGAACAAGTTTATTCATACCAGTGAATGTTGGGGTAAAATATTATTTCAATAACAGGTTTGGTCTGTCGGCAGGAATGATGATGCGCAAAACTTTTACAGACTATATTGATGATATAAGCACCACTTATATTGACCCGGCACTTTTCTATAAATACTTTACACCAGAAAAAGCTGCAATAGCTTCCGAGTTATATGCAAGATCATTAAAACCCGAAAAAGTCAGGCCCGATCTTGTAAAAGCAGATAATACCGACAAAGACAGTTATACAACTTTTTACCTCAGGTTAAGCATTAGGCTTGATAAGAAATTATATATCTACTATCCCAAATTGTAATGCTTCTTTTTCAGGATCTCTGTATATTAGGGTTTATTCAGATACCGGCTTCATTTACGATGGCATCGTTCCTTGGCCGAGTAGGGCAATGTGTTTCAACTTTACCCTCTCACAGAACCGTACTTGACAGTCTCCCGTCATACGGCTCTTACCAGTCATTTAGTTTAGAAAGAAGTATGTCCGCAATACCAGTGTACAAATAAGTAGCTGTGATGCGCTGCAATTTTTTGCACACATGCATTGGCTTCTATATAACCACACTTGTGCTTTTTGGCGTACCATCTTCCTATTTGTTTGTTGATTGGATTAAATACTTTTCGCAATTCCGTTGGGCGGAACTTACCATAGTAGTTTATCCATCCTCTTGATTGCAACTTTATCCGCTCACTCAACTCCATCAGTGTTTGGCTGGTGTTCTTAAACACTTTACTTTCCCTTAGCCATGCCTGTATCTTCTTCACTGCTTTGCTGCTGATACCCGGTGTGAACGTTCCTATTATCACTCCCTCTTTGGTCTTTGCTTTGCGTGGCTTGAACCTGTATCCTAAAAAGTCAAAACTTTTATTGGCATGTTCATCATCGCTTCCCCTTCGCTGGCATTTTACAATCTTTGTTTTCTCCGGATGCAATGTTAACCCGCATACTTCCATTCGTTTGCTTATCGCTTCTGATAACTGCTCTGCTTCCTGTAAGCTTTTGCAGTGTACTATTACATCGTCTGCATATCGCTCGAATAGATTGTTTGCATAATAAAGTTGCATCCATTTGTCAAATACAAAGTGCAGAAACATATTGGCTAATACAGGGCTGATTACGCCTCCCTGTGGTGTGCCTTTTGTGCGCTGCTCTGCATGCCCTTCTGCTTTGTGAGTTGCTGTGTTCAACCAGCGCTTTACATACAGCAATATCCATTTCTCTGTCGTGAACCGTTCTACCGCTTTCATCAGCAACTCATGGTCTATGTTATCAAAGAACCCTTTGATGTCAAGGTCTATCACCCATCCATACCTGAAGCAGTTTTGCCTGCATTGCCTCAATGCATCGTGTGCGCTTTTGCCGGGTCTGTACCCGTATGAGTCCGGATGAAATTCCTGTTCTACTATTGGTTCTATAATGTCTACCACCACTTGCTGTGCAATCCGGTCAAGCAATAATGGTATGCCTAAACGCCGCTCTCCACCACCAGGCCTGGGGATGATAACTTCTCTGGTTGCCTGCGGAAAATAACTGCCGCTTGTCATTCTGTTCCAGAGTTTATACAGCAGGCTTTCCTGCTGCCTGTCAAACTCCTCCCATGTCATGCCGTCTATTCCGCCTGATCCCTTGTTGCTGCGTACTTTCCTGTACGCTGCCATTATCTGCTCCATGCTGATGGCGTATCGTCCATCTTCTTTCTTTACTTCTGGTTCCATCTTTCAAATTCTTTCCCCTTTTACAAGGTTGGTTTAATTGATTTTGCCGACTGGTCAGACCCCTTCGCTCTTTTCTGTTTTCACAGGACGTCTTCACTACTACGAGCCTGTCCGCCCCTCCCAAACACTCATCGGCTACTTTTGACCTCGCAATTTGTGCTGCTTGTGTCTTTTCACCCGCTCCGCTTTCGCACGCCTTTGTTTTTTTTCCCCGGTCGCTTTTACCTATTCGCTTTGCCTGGCATCCGGAGGTTCTCCTGTTCCATTGTTCAGCCTGTATAAGCGTCTTGCCTTCTCTATACCGTACATCATACAGCCTGCTTCAGTTTACTGCCGCTGTACTCTTTCACAACATGCGACGGAATGTTGCTTTCGATGTAAACTTTAGTGTTTTCGATACCTCATCGAAGGTTCACTTACGTTCAACTCACTTATACTTACC
>DATDIX010000290.1:0-12546 GCA_036520835.1 Chitinophagaceae bacterium
ATAAATCCATATTTCAAATAAGCAGGTAAAGCCCTCCGGCCCATCCCGTTTTTGTACTCCCCAAAGCTGGCTGGTGTTTCAAAAGCATTTTTTCTCATTAATTGATAAGCTGCGTTCACATCATAGTTACGAATACCTTTATTATAGACCGATGCAATAAATGCCGTAACATGGTCGCCGATCATCGCTGCTGTGTAACTGTTCCAGCAGGGAAAAATAGGTAACCAACCACCCTGCTGGCCTTTTAGTATAAGCGATCGTACAAACGCATTTACCAATTCCGGCTTCAATATTTCGAACAGCGGTAATTGAGCCCGGTAGATATCCCACATGGAAAAATCATCATAGTAATTTCCATCAGCCATTCTCTTCAATTCATAGTTACCTGCAAACTTTGGATAGATGCCATCCACATCACTGAACAAGCGGGGATGCTGCATGCTGTGGTACATAGCTGTATAAAAGATCCGTTTACCCTTTTCGTTACTGGTTTCCACCTGCACCTGTGATAATGCAGCTTCCCAATGTTGTTTGGCCGCAGAGAGTATTTCACCAAAACCCTTTCTCCCGATCTCAGAAGCCAGATTTCTCTTCGCACCTTCGAGGCTGCTGAATGAGGTACCTATACGGACACGTAACACTTCATCTTTTTTCATTCTAAAACCAACATAAGCGCCAATATCCTTTTTGCTGCTGATACTGTCAATAGAAAAAATTTCATTGCCGCTGAATGTCCCGCTGTTTGCAAATGCTTTCTCTATTTTGATATAAAACCAGCCATTAAAACCAGCCGGTTCACCCCAGCCCTGGTAAATACGGTGTGCCGGGTTATAACCCCAAACTTCACCCTTCATTTTATCCACTTTGACAAAACCCTTTGCCTTATCGCTGTTGGGCATTAACAGTACATACAAACTATCATCCTGCAGCATCGTAAACTGCATCATGCCACAACGAAGTGTCGAAGTGATTTCAGTAACAACATTACCGGCTGTCAATTTATAATAAGCCGGTGTTGCTATTTCATTGCTGTGAGAAAAGGGAATTGAATAATCATTCAGGGATATCTTTAATTTACCTGCAACCGGCATAATGGTAAAGCTGCCATAGTCCTGCGTGCAGGAACCGCTAAGCCAGTGTGTTCCACGAAAACCACTCAGCAACGAATCTTTGTAATAATATGGCGGCTGGCATTTTATTTCTGTAGTTCTTGTTTGAGGTGTCCATTGTGTCATAGCAAATGGCAAACCCACTGCAGGGATCGTATTGGCATTTTTCTCACTCCCGGCTTCGCTGTGTTTTAATGCTGCGGTAGTGGTTGACGAAGCTGTGCCAGATAAAGGCTGAATGTATTGTAATAAGCCCTGGGCAGGAACGTAATGCACAAAAAAAACAGCCGATACGATCAATAGCGATGTTGCTTTCTTAAACATAAACAGTATTTACCAAAATACAGTATATAAAGCCGCCAGTATCCCGCAAATGATAAGGGAACCGACAATAAATCCCGGCGATACTTTAAAAAGTGACTTATCCATTTCAATATTATGTGTGTCACTTGCAGGCTTTGGCTTTATTAAACTAATAGCCACCATAATAATGACTATCGCAAAAAAAGTGATCGTCATCCTGTCAAGAAAAGGATAGTCGGGGAAAGCGCCACTTGTCCAGGAAGGCAGGAACTTCAGAACAGTGGAAATGGGCACCGTCAGTAATGCGCCGGCCAAACCGGCAGCGGCTGTTGTTTTCTTCCAGAACATGCCCAATAAAAAAATGGCGAGTACACCCGGGGAAAAAAAGCCGGCATACTCCTGTATGAACTGGTAAGCCTGGTCCAGTGATTTTAATGCCGGCGCTACGATCGCCCCGATCAGCATGGCAATGATCACCGCCCATCTCCCGGTCAGTACTAATTTTCTTTCGGTCGCATCTTTATTAATATACTTTTTATAAATGTCCAGTGAAAAAATTGTAGAGATGCTGTTGGCTTTACCTGCGAGTGATGCAACAATTGCAGCCGTCAATGCAGCAAAAGCCACACCCTTTAACCCTGCAGGTAATAAATTCATCAATGTTGGATAAGCATGGTCAGGTTTTACCACACCTGCCGCATCCACCATTTCTTTCTGAAACATCCCGTTCTGGTGCATGACATACATGGCGATGCCGGGTAATACAGCAATAACAGGTACCAGCATTTTTAAAAACGCAGCAAACAAAATCCCTTTACGGGCAGTTCTCAGGTCTGCCCCCAATGCTCTTTGCACTATGTATTGATTGCAGCCCCAGTAAGCGAGGTTATTGATAAGCATACCCCCGATCAATACTGACATGCCGGGTAATTCCCTGTAATGCGGATTGGATTCATCGAATATCATGTGAAAATGATCAGGCGCCTCCTTTCGTAAAATCGAAAGCCCTTTCAGAACATTTTCTCCAAATCCAAATTGTTCCGATAATAATGTTAATGCAAGGTAAGTAGTGACCAGTCCCCCGATTATTAAAACCAACACCTGGAAAACATCTGTATAACCGATCACTTTCATTCCTCCTAATGTTACAATGATCGAAAACAGGCTGAGCCCTGCAATACACCATTCAAAGCTGATCGGGGAAATAGATGAAATAGCCAACGCACCCAGGTATATAATTGAAGTAAGGTTAACAAATACATATACCAGCAGCCAGATCACAGCCATAATGGTACTCACGGTGTCATTGTACCTTTTTGCCAAAAACTGCGGCATCGTGAATATCTTATTCTTAAGGTACATCGGGATGATAAATATTGCCACAATGATCAAAGTGGCCGCAGCCATCCATTCGTAAGTTGATATAGCAAGCCCCAATGCAAATCCGGAACCGCTCATGCCTATAAAATGCTCGGCTGAAATATTAGAAGCAATTAAAGAGGCGCCGATGGCCCACCAGGTCAATGACCCTTCTGCCAGGAAAAAATCTTTGGAACTGGTAGTGGCTGCTTTTTTCTTCTTGTATATATAATACCCGTAAGAGGACACGAGTATGAAATAGATAAAGAATACGATGTAGTCGGCTGTTTGTAGCTTATTCATTGGCAATTAATAAATCGTTTTCCCGGATGGAGTTAAAAGATCGCTTTTATCCTTTCAAAAAGATCACAGTTCTAACTAAATACCAGCTTATGCTCAAAAGGAGTGACGCCTGTAATATATACATGCATACCTTTTGTACGTAAACTTCCAAAATGTGTACTGTATCTTTCTCCTTCCAGGCGATCGATCGATCGGTGAGCAATTGATCCCGGTCCAAACCGGATCATATCTCCTCCAAATTCATACTGCCCCATACCTTTTTCCAGGAAGCTGTTATCGTTACCGGCCTCTGAAACTCCTGACAACTTTCCGCCTTCTGCAAAACAAAGTTCAATAGTAACAGGAACTCCCGTAAGACCCGCTACCCGGAATGTTATTTCATTACCCTCATTAGTTTCCAAAAAAGTAACAGTTGTCTCCAGGGTTTTTACATTGCTGACGGGTCGGTTATTAAAATCCATTTTGTTCCAAAACCTGTCATCAATGCTAGGTGACAATTTATAATCTCCCTCTTTGTTTCTCTTATCTGCCGGAAGAGGTTGGTAATAGGGTATTTCTAATTTTTTATGCAGCACATATTTATTGCCGTCCTTCCTGATGCCCTCGCTATAAAAATAGCCCATGCTAAAAAAGTTTGAAGACAATCTCATGTATTTCAAAACAGCTTTCCCGTTTCTGTACGAATAAAAGTCAGGACTGTTTGAGCGGCCTGATGCAATGATCAATGGCCAATCTATCCCGCCAAAAAGAGTAGCTGTTCTGTTCTCCCGGCGTATTCTTAATAGTTGAGATGTGGCGAAGAATTTTTCATAGTTGACAGGAGGCGCTGTATCGATGGGAAGTTCCTGTAGCAATAGAGGATTTTCCAAAAAGTGGAATAATGATCTGTCCAGTATTTCTTCGTTAAACCCCTTCATTTGTTCGATCAGCTTAGCAATGCCTGCAAAAAGACCGTTTTTATCTTTTAAAGCCATATACCTGTAATGCAGGTAATATGAAACGATCGTTTTGGACATATATTGATCCTGTCTCCGTGAATCTGTAGTTGACAGGTCGCCATCAGGCTCCATATAGTACCAGGAAGACTCCAGGTTTTTCTTCACCGGATCAAATAATGAAGGCTTGTTTAATAAACGCCCCATAGTGATCAAAGAATTATTCTCAACCCCCGAATAAAGCCTGCTTCGTTCCGGGTAATGACCATCGCTATCTATAAAAATACCTTCGCCCAGCCATTCTTCCACCCTGTTTACGTATTTCGTATCCGGGTACAAAGAATTTAACCGGGCCAATGCTGCGCAGATCACCCACCTGTGATTGGGAGTATGAACGCCGCCAGTAGTGAGGGCATTCCCTGCTTTTACTAAGAACACTTTGATACTGTCGTTAACAGCACTTAATTCTTTTGCATTGTCTTTTGCCAGGATATAAGCGCCGGCTGCCAGGAGTTCTATTAAAAAAGCAGTATCTGGCGGCGATTCCAGGTTACTGATATTAACCGTGCCATCGACTGATTGATAATTGGCCAACACCTGTGTTATTATTTCAAGTTTGGGAACAATTAAAGAGCTATGATAATACTTTGAACCCGGCGAACAGTATGAGGCAGCCAGCATGGAAAAATCATAACCTATCCTCCTGCTGAATTTGAGACTATCGGGATTAACAGACTGTAACAACCCTGCAACCTGGGTATCATTAGCCGCAACCAGCCGGCTCAGTATATCATCTTTGAACCAGGAATTGTTTGATGTATCTGCAACTGCAGCTTTGACCAAAAAACTATCAAATAATGGCGTACCCATTGCTAAAGCCCCCATTTTTAAAAAGTCATTCCGCTTCATATTATTAATCTTTTAAAAACTAAGAGACGCTGATCTCAAATTACTTACTGATAGTTGTTGTATAAATTACTTTACCGCTATGATCGATCGTCTGTACCAATAAGTCGCTGCCTGTAACAGAAAACAGCATGTACCCATATTCACTCGCCGCCATTTTACTTATATCCAATAATTTTACTGCTGTCCTTTCAGAGGCAGCGCCTGATATGAAATGGTTTGTTTTACCACCGGCAACGAGATGCTGCAGGTTATGCTCATGCCCGGCGAGATACACATCTACACCATATTTATCGAATAATGGTTTTAAAGAATTACGGATGGCTTTTGTATCATACCCGTCTGTACGGCTGCCCCCCGTGAACATGGGATGATGACCAACCACTATTTTCCACTTTATGTTGGGTGAAGGATCGCTTAATACTTTTGCCAGCCATTTTTTTTGTTTGGTGCTGTCCTGTGTTCTTACGTTCGGGCCATACTCTGCATTTTTATAAAACTCAGGTATCAGGGGATTGGTGTCAATAAATACGATCAACACCTGTCGGGTTGAATCCCCGTTAATAAAAAACTTTTTTGAATAATACCTGGCCGGCATTTTCCATCTCCGGCTGATCGTTGAATATTTTACCTGTGCATCCGGGTTGCTTTTATAATCATGGTTGCCCAGTACCGGGTACCAATCCCATTGCAGGGAGAAAGCCGTATAAATATCTTCAAAAGAGTATTTCCATAAAGGGTCCCATTCGCTGATAACACCACTGGGATAAAAATTATCGCCTGTAGCAATAATAAACTGCGCTTTGATAGCTGCTGCAGTTTTACCCATTTGTTCTGCCACCTGCTTTTGATGGTCTTCGCCATTACGGCCCCAGTCGCCCATAGCGATAAAATTCAATGCGCTTTCTTTTTTGATCAGTGCAGTGCCGGTTTTTGGCAGATCCGCTGAATCCTTTACATACACCTGGGCGATCAATAAATAAGGCAGCGATAAAAAAAGAGTGGCTGCTAACAAATTTTGGAATGTCTTTTTCATAGCTATAAAAATAAACTATAGAAAAATCCCGGGGTTAAATAACCCCGGGTGTAAAAACTGCTTGCTATATAAAAACTGCTTAGCCTAATAGCCTGTATTTTGTACAAGGTTCGGGTTAGTAGCCATAGCTGAGGTCGGGATCGGGAAAACGCGGCGGTAAGTGTCCGTATTGGTCTTACCTAAACCCCAGGTATTCTCATACTTGCCAAAACGAATCATATCATTCCGGTGCCAGCATTCCCACGACATTTCACGGCTGCGTTCAGCATATAAATCATCCAATGTAACGCTGGTCCATGCAGTACTGGTAGTACGCACAGCCCTGACCATATTTACCAATGACAAAGTTGTATGGCCCATGGTGGGTGTTCCTCCTCTCATGATAGCTTCAGCTTTCATGAAAACAATATCAGAAAGACGAAAAACCGGGATGTCATTGTTTTGGTTACGGGTAATAGAATTGGGATCCGGCAGGTATTTGTTATTCCGGTAACCTGTATTCCACGCAAGTTCATCCCTGCCTACATCAAAAGAGCCTGCTCCCAACCTGCTGGTGCTACCAAGCGGAGAAATGTTCAAATGATAAATATATGCTCCTCCGGCGTTGCCGCCGGTATAAAACTGGTCATAACCCAGGTTGGAGGTGCTTATCATAATAGGACTGCCATCAGGCCAGTATTGTAAGCCGGTAAGCCACTGGTTATTCCTGATATCATTAGGGTCATTGAAATGAGCATAAAACTCATCGGTAGTGCAACGGGGGCCGCTGGGGCGATTATTCGCTATCCCGTTGCCCGTTGTCAGATTTAATGTTATCTGGTTATATGAATAACTTCCCTGTGTAGAGGCGGAGTATCGGTATTTAATTCCCAGGTTCCGGTTCAGGTCATAACGGGCGAAAAACATCCATCCGTTAGAAGTGGCCGGGTCAAAGGGGATTGCGAAAATAAATTCCTTAATAAGCGGCCCGTTGGTTGGAGCAAACATATTAAAGTAAGTGGCGCGGGGCTGCAGTGCATACTGGGCGCCGCCACCGGCATTTATTACGCTGTCACAGGCAGCTATACATTCATTGAATTTAGCCGTACCGGTATAGACCTGGGCATTGAGGTACATTTTTGCCAGCAGTGCATACGCCATATATCGGGTAGGCTTACCGTAGGTAGTGGCCCCGGAGGATGTTTTAAGATAAGGGATGGCAGCTTTCAGTTCATTTTCTACATAGTTGAATACCTCCGTTCTCGTTGCCCTTGCTTTCAGTTCTTTGCTTCCGTAAACGGTATCCAAAGGCACACCGCCCCAAAGGTCCATCATATTAAAATAGAAGAAGGCACGCATGGTTCTCAATTCTGCGAGGCTGGTGTTTTTTACATCTCCTTCATCTGACTGTCCCACGATATAAAGTGTCTGGTTGGTCATACCAATAAGGTTGGTCCAGAATCCCCACATACCGCCGACATTGGGATGATCTTTGGTCCAGGTATGCAGGTGAAGATCTTTATAACGGTTACCATCCACCCAGTCAGATCCGTAAGTCAGCAAGGCTGACTCGTCGGTGGACTGACTTTGCACGAAGAATATATCAGTTGTGTATGCACCCCGGAGAGCGGTATACACAGGTCCCATTACAGCATTGTACTGGGCTTCTGTCTTGGGGAATGTTTCAGGGGTCAACTCAGATGTAACAGCGACATCTATTTTATGACAGGAAGCGAAGAGACCTGCCGCCAGCACAAGACACCCGATTCTGTTTATTATTTTTTTCATATATAATGACAATTAGTTTTTTTAAAATGATACGTTTACTCCAAACATGATGGTGCGTGTCTTCGGGAAAAAGTTATTATAGTCAATTCCCGGGGCCACACCACCCTGGTTGATCTCGGGGTCAATACCCTCGTAGCTGGTGATCGTAAACAAATTATTTACCGATGTATATACCCTTATATTGTTTACACCTTTCACCGGTTTGGAAAAACTATACGACAGCGTGGCATTGTCCAGTCGTATATAATCCCCTTTTTCAATATACCTGTCAGAGTAGTAGGAGTTCCGGTTATCAGTTATTTTATCATCGGCTGCGCTTTCCAGTATATTATTGGCCGTAGCTGCAGTTACATAAGACAGGTCAGCCCTGGTGGCATTAAATATTTTGTTGCCAAATACTCCCCGGAAGAAAATATTCAGGTCAAATTTCTTATACCGGAGTGTATTGTTCCATCCCATCAACAAATCGGGTTGTGCGTCGCCAAGGTAGAAATAATCGGTGCCAGTAGTCGGATTGGTCGTAAGGGTATGATCTCTTCTGTAAAACTGGGATACACCGCTGGCATCTTTGCCTGCATACTGGAGAGAAAAGAATTGGCCAATGGGCTTGCCTACCTTTAATAATTGCAGCGTAGCGCCTGTCTGGCCCGGTCCTTCCGGATCCGAATACCTGATAGAATCACCATTTGAATAAGGCCCCTGCAAATTGGTAACCACATTTTTATTATGTGCTATGTTGAAAGCAGAGGTCCAGCTAAACTGCTTGTTGCTTACAGGAGTAACTGTAAGGCTAAGCTCTATACCCTTGTTATCAATACTGCCCCCGTTAGCCCATATCCTGCCGCCGGGTACCAGCGATGCAGACACCCGATAGTCAAACAACATATCTGTTGTTTTTTTCTGGTACCAGTCAATGGTGCCGCTGAGTTTGTTTTTCCAAACCGTGAAATCAACACCGACATTGGTGGTAGCCGTCCTTTCCCATTTCAGGTCAGGATTGGAACCTTGTATGGGCCCATATGCATTTTCCTGCACACCATTACTATAATAGGTGCCCGTTATTCCATAGATCAGTTTGCTTGTATAAGCGCCGATCCCGGCTGAGTTACCGGTAATACCATAACTGGCCCTCAGTTTAAGATCATTGAAGATGGACTGGTCTCTCATAAAATCTTCACTAGTGATTCGCCATGCAGCGCCTCCTGAAGGAAAATAACCCCATTCGTTATTCTCCCCGAATACAGAACTGCCATCCCGGCGAATAGAAGCCTGTATGAGATATTTATCCCTGAAATTATAATTCAGTCGGGCAAAATCGGAAATAAGTCTTACCTGCCCGTAAGTAAGGTCTGTTCCCAGGTTGATCCTGTAACTCGGAATAGCATAGGGGTTACCCAGCACCAGGTTAGAATAGCCAAGATTGTCTGCGGGGAAATTAGTGCTGGAGGTCTGGAAGCCTTCACCATAAGTATTCTCTATCCAGGAATAACCTATTACAGCATTGATCGAATGCTTACCGAAACTTTTATTCCATGTAAGGAAGGATTCAACTGTTTTGTTCGTATTCTGGAAAGAGCTCCGGAATGCTGATCCGTTTACCCCAAACATGCTGCCTATCAGGGTATGTGCGATACCAATACCCGGATCAGGATTATTATAGAAATTAGAAGTAGGATATTTCCCATAATAGCTGCCATAGTATTCTCCGTGCAGGGAGGTCGTTTTCTGGTAGGCTATATTGACATTATATGTTAACCCAAAAGGTAGTTTCACTTCCGTGGTAAAGTTTCCGATAATGACATTGTATTTTGTATCATCCTGTGCATTATCAACAATAGCAACCGGGTTAAAATAACCCGTTGTATTCAGGTTCTCAAAATAAGTACCATCAGCATTCATCACCGGGGATATAGGCATGTGTTTGGCAGCCTGCAACAAAACCACATTCTGCAGCGGTACATAATTGGCATTGCTGCTGGAGTTAGACACATTCAACCCGAATTTTATTTTATCATTCAGGGCATATTGCTCCAGGCTCAGGCGGGCAATGACACGTGTCAGCCTGCTTCGGTTCAGGATACCTTCTTTATCGATATAGTTAAGACTGGCGCTGTACGTACTATGTTCGCCGCCGCCGCTTAACGACAGGTTATGGTTATGAGAAAATGCAGAAGATCTTTGTATGGCACTTTGCCAGTCTGTATCGGCGCCTTTATCATCGTTGGGCAAAAAGACAGACCCATTGGCGGTAACATAGGCCCGCAGTTGAGATGCATCCATCAGGTCGAGGCTGTTGCTTACTGTTTCAAATCCCACATAACCGTTATAGGAAGTTTGTACCTGGCCTTTTCTTCCTCTTTTTGTAGTTACCATGATCACACCGGCTGAAGCCCTGTTACCATAAATGGCTGTTGCCGCCGCATCTTTCAGCACATCGATCGATGCTATATCATCCGGGGCTACGCTAACTATATCAGCTCCCGGTACACCATCAATAACATAAAAAGGAGCACCCGGGCTATTAACAGTAGAAGCGCCGCGCAATATAACTGCAGCCGGTTTGTTAGGATCGCCGCTGGCTGTGATATTCAACCCGGCTACCTTACCCTGCAATAGCATACCCACGTCGCTGATAACGCCGCGGTTCATGTCTTCAGGCTTTATTGTTGTTACGGCACTCGACAGGTTTTTTCTTGAGCTTTTTCCATAACCTACCACCACCACATCTCCCAGCGTGACGGATGAAGAAACAAGCACGACAGCATAAGTAGCGGAAGGTGATACCTTCATTTCTGTGGTTTCAAAAGACACAGCACTGAGCACAAGTACGTCGCCATCTTTAGCATTGATAGTAAAAGATCCGTTATCACCGGTACTAGTAGAAACCTGGGTTCCCTTTACAGTCACTGTTACCGATGGAACAGGAGCGCCTTTAGCATCTTTCACAGTACCCTGGATCTGTTTTTCCTGCCCCTGTGCTGCCAGCATAATAAATAGTGAAAAGAAAACAGTAAGCATGGCCGGCAATACACGGAAGCGAAACAAGCATTGATTGGTAATTCTCACCATAGTAGTTATTTTATTGGTTTGAGAGAAAGTATAAAGCAGGTTTTTCATTTATTAATTTGATATCCTTTTTTTTGCTTAGCAGCGACAAAACATGCTTTGCCCTGCGCAATATGAATCAGAACTTCAGTGTTGCCGGTAAATATTTAGCGGCAAGATCTTCATAAAAGGGTCTGAGCTTTTTCCAATCCGGCGGTTCAGGGCTCTTGGAATAAAGATCATACGGGTTAAATAATTTTACCCATTTCAGCATTTCCCTGTCATGATCGTCCAGCAGGTGATCGTATGCTCCTTCACGGTGCCAGGCATAAAATGAATGATAACGCAGCATATATAAACCCTGCTCAGGTAAATAATCTTTCAGCATCTGGTAAACATATTCATCATGCCCCCATGACATATCTACTTTCCGGAGTCCGCAATTAGGTTCATACACCCCATGCTTCGTATTAAATAAAGGATTATCAAAATCAGGATTTGCTTTGAAGAATTCAGGGTATACTACCTTATCGGAATAAGCGCAGCCAACCGGGAACGTATCGCCAACAACGGCCCATTGAGGTTCCCCGAAGAGGCAAAGCACTTTTCCCATGTCATGCATCAACCCGGTAAGCACCATCCAGTCAGGGTGCCCGTCACGGCGGATAGCTTCGGAAGTTTGCAGCAAGTGTTGCAACTGGTCGAGATCCGTATCAGGATCTGAATCATCTACCAACTGGTTAAGGAAATCAAACGCATTCCATACGGTCATTTCTTCTTTATCAAATTGCAGGAAGTCATTTCTTTTTTGCTGCACAAAATCATAGGTCTGGTAAGTATGGTTCAACCGGTAAAACTCTTTTACGGTATCCCGTACCGGGTCGTCATAATTACGGTATTCTTCCGTTGATTTTGCGGTAGCAATAGCTTCCGGGTCGGGATAGCGGAGAAGCACATCCTCTTCCCATGCATCAAGACTTGACAATGGATTTGACTCCATTGGATTATTACTAATACTCATAGGTCCGTAAAATTTGAATGTTGGAAATAATAGGTTTGAGGAGAAAAGAAGTCTCTGTTCTGGCTAAGCATATTGGCAATCGTTGAAAGGTGATGAAAAACCCTGATGTTAAATTGCATCTTTTTTACATCATATGACCCCGGTCATGTGATGTTTATTTACGAAACCGTTTTCGCTAATAGTCATATTTTTGCATTGTTTACAGGCCCGGTTAGCACCAAACTGTACCATATTCATGAGTAATACCACTATTAAGATCTTAGCAACCGAACTGAACCTCTCCGTTGCCACCGTCTCCAAGGCGCTAAGGGATAGTTATGAAATAAGTAGTGAGACCAAACAAAAAGTTCTTGCGCTTGCCAAAAAACTTAATTACGTTCCTAATCCCTATGCCAGCAGCCTTCGCAAAAGGGTAAGTAAAACCATCGCTGTAGTATTACCGGAAGTAGCGGACAGCTTCTTTTCGCAGGCGATCAATGGTATTGAATCCGTAGCGCAGGATAAGGGCTACCACGTACTGATATACCTGACCCATGAAAGTTTTGTCCGGGAAGAGGCCATCCTCAACGAATTTCAAAGCGGAAGAGTAGATGGCATACTGATCTCTGTATCGGGAGAAACAAGCCATAGCGATCATATAAAAGAAGTGATAGCAAGCGGCAAGCCTGTTGTATTCTTCGACAGGATATGCGAAGACGTTGAAACAGCCAGGATCGTTACAGACGATTTGGAAAGCAGTTATAAAGCCACGAATCTCCTGTT
>DATDIX010000291.1:0-4185 GCA_036520835.1 Chitinophagaceae bacterium
CGTAAACTCTATTTACTCATGTTCTCTGCGCTGAAAAATCTAAACTCCTTTCTTCAGTTTAAGGATACTCCAATCGCTTTCTTCAGCCACAATTGTATTACTTAGTTTTCCAAGACCGTCAATTTCCATCTCTACTATATCGCCGGGTTGCAGCCACTGCTCTTTATAATCCGGATCATTCAATTTACCTGTCCCGTTTAATTCCAAAAAACACCCGGTTCCAACCGTACCGCTGCCGATCACATCACCGGGATAGAGATCAACTCCATAAGAGGCCCTTTCAACGATCTCGGCAAAGGTCCAGTCCATATCGCCCAGGTTGCCTTCACTCACCTGTACGCCATTTACTGTGCAAGTCATTTTCAGGTTCCAGTTCTTACCGGTATGATTTTCTTTTGCCGGGATTTCAAATGCGGAAAGTTCATCGAACGTAACCAGCCAGGGGCCGATCACCGTAGAAAAATCTTTTCCTTTAGCCGGGCCAAGGTTGAGCAGCATCTCTTCCATCTGCAATCTTCTTGCACTCATATCATTCATGATCATCAGCCCGCCGATATGCTGATCTGCATCTGCTGCTTTGATATTCCTGCCATGTTTGCTGATAACAATGGCAGCTTCCAGTTCAAAATCCAGTTTTTCAAAATGATCAGGCATGCATTTTATTTCACCGGGTCCCTGTATGCTGTGGTGATTGGTAAAATAAAAGATGGGATACTGGTCAAATTCAGCGATCATATCCACTTTACGGTTTCTCCTGGCGGCTGCTACATGCTGGCGAAACGCATAGCCATCCCGGCAGGAAGTTGGAAACGGAACAGGCGCTAATAGCTGTACATCTTTTAAGGCTTTACCCCTGTTACTGGTTCTCGTTCCTTCTTTCAGCATCAATTCGCCGGCCTGCGCAACCGGGAAAGCATCTTCCCAGTAATTCAGGAACATGCTCATCGTTCCCGGCAGATCGGGGTGCAATACTTCCATGTCATAGATATATTCATTAACGAGTACACCTAATTGTTCACGTTCATCTTTGATATAGGAAACTAATTTCATGTCAATATTTGCGCAAAGAAAGGAAAGTTTTTGTTATGTCCTTACACACCCGCGATCCGGGTCTTGTATTCAGCCAGCGCCTCTGCCAGTCTTTTATTCACGGCGCTCTTGCCGGGCACATTATGCGATGGATGTATTTATAGTTTCACTTTCCCGGCTATCTTTCGGTTTATCGCTATTAAAATAATGATCATGCAAAGGGTGCAGGCAATCAGTAACAGCGGCAAATGACGAATAGAATATTTATCTGCGATCATGCCAAAAGCATAATTAATGAGAGTATTACCCGACAAGGCAATAAAAAAGGCAATACTGAAAGCAGTGCCGGATAAACGGACATATAATTGACCTATATATCCCAGTATAACAGGGAAACCTGCCGCTAAACCGGCGCCTGTAATGATAAGGGCTGTAAAAGCAAAATTGTAAGAGAAGGTATACAATAAAATAAAACCACCTGCTGCTACTAGCAGTAACGAGGTCATCAATACGATATAGGAGGATATTTTCTTTAACAGCGCCCCAAGTAATAATCTTGCAATGGTCAAACCGAGTAGTGAGAAGGACAATGCATACAATGCATCTTCGTTCGTTGTTCTTACTTTATCCTGGAGAAAGCTGGTTGTCCAGTTATTGACCAGCGATTCAGCCCCGCTTTGAAAAAAAAGAAAGAAACCAGTGAGTAAAAGTGCCGGTTCCTTTAAAAGCTTTATGCCTTCTTTTAACGGGAATCCCTGTGCCTGCTTGGGTTCGGGAAATACAACAAAAAAGAGCCAGGTGACAGGAAGCAACATAAAAAGGCCAACGGCAGCCAGGATAGTTGTATAAAGAAAATATTCTGATAAAGCTCCGAGCAATAAAGGCATACCAAGAGCGCCGATACCAAAGAAAATACCCAGGATACTTAAGTTAGCCCCTTTACTTTCTGTACTGATATCAGAAACCAAAGCACTGGTGCCGCCATTAATGATGCCACCGCCAAAACCTATAAGAAACATACAACCATATAATAAAGGCAATGAGTTGGTAAAAGCGAGTCCTTCCAAAGCGATAGCTGAGATCAGTACGCTGAAGATGAGTAATAATTTATAACCATAACGGTCTACGACCGGGCCAAATATCAATGAGCCGGATAAAAGACCAATGGGAAGGATGGAGGTAAGAATGCCTGCATTTAATCCATCTGTTTCAAATTTTGTTTTCAGGGATGGCAAAATTGACCCGAGAGTGATCAGTGTCATTCCAAATAAAAAGAGACCGATACAGGCAGCGGCAAAAACCGGGGTTCGTTTATACATTGTACAAGTTTAATCTTTCAGTACCAGGTAACCGGCTCCATAAAAAGGGCATTAGCTGAGTTATTTGAAGGTAGCCAAATGAAAAACTAAAGTACCAAGTTGTTATCAAAAAAATCCTGCAAATAAACGCAACAGACTATCTGGCTAAAGTTTTATAACTTTTCGATTTTGAAAGTTAATGGATCATTTATGCACCGCTTGCTGTTTATTTTATTATTGTTGTCCTTTTCCGGAAAAAATGAAATTGTTTCATCATGGATACGCATTAACCAACTGGGTTATACACCGGGTGGCGTGAAAGTGGCCGTATGGTGCAGCAAGGATAGCGTTGCGCTTACAACTTTTCAGTTAGTAGATGCTGCCACAAAAAAGCCTGTTTACTCAGGCCCTGCTGGTAAAGCTTTTGGCGCTTATGGTCCATACAGGCAAACTCACCGTTTGAATTTTACAACCTATATAAAACCCGGCCGGTATTTCCTGCAGGCTGGTGGTATAAGGTCCCCTGAGTTTGAGATCGGTGATGCTGTATATAAAGGCGCTGCTGATTTTTGTTTACGGTATATGCGTCAGCAGCGAACGGGGTTCAATCCTTATTTAAAAGATAGTTGCCATACGCATGATGGATATGTGCTGTATGGTGAGAAAGCCGGTATCAAAGACAGCACACGTATTGATGTAATTGGTGGCTGGCATGATGCCAGCGATTATTTACAATACTCTACCACATCCGCCAATGCTACTTATCATTTGCTGATGGCATACCGGGATTTTCCCAAAGTATTCAGTGATGAAAAACAAGCCAACGGGCTTGATGGAAGGAATGGAATGGCTGATGTGCTTGATGAGGCGAAATGGGGCCTGGACTGGTTATTAAAAATGCATCCACGACCTGACTGGATGTTTAATCAAATTGCTGATGACCGGGACCACATGGGCATGCGAATCCCGGGGCAGGATACTTTTTACGGAAGAGGATATGAACGGCCGGTATATTTTGTAAGCGGCGAGCCGCAACAGAGAGGCAAATTCATGAATAATACAACGGGTACTTCATCAACGGCCGGGAAATTTGCCAGTGCATTCGGATTAGGACATACAGTTTTTAAAAAAATGGATCTGGCTTATTCTTCCGGGCTTTATAAAAAAGCATTAACTGCTTACCAGTTTGGAAAACAAAAACCAGGGGTAACACAAACGGCGTCTGTAAGATCGCCTTACATATACGCAGAAATGAATTGGGTGGATGATATGGAACTGGCAGCGGCAAATTTATACAAGATGACAAATAAGATAGAATACCAGGCCGATGCATTTGCATACGCAAATATTGAAGGAACAACACCGTGGTTAGGAAAAGATACAGCTCATCACTATCAATGGTATCCTTTTATCAATGTGGGGCATTACGAGCTGGGCAAACAATTGATCGGATCTTCAAAAAATGAAGTGATCAGTTATTATAGAAAAGGGATCGGGCTTGTCTGGAACAAGGCCAGGTCAAACGCCTTTTATCGCGGCGTTCCGTTCATCTGGTGCAGTAATAATCTTACTGTCTCTTTTGCCATTCAATGTTATTGGTACAAAAAATTAACAGGTGATAAAACATTTTCAGAACTGGAGCAAGCTAATTTCGACTGGCTCTTTGGCTGCAATCCCTGGGGAACGAGTATGGTCTATGGTTTGCCAGCATGGGGCGACACACCGGTTGATCCGCATTCGGCCTTTACACATTTAAAGAATTATCCTATCGATGGCGGGTTGGTGGATGGCCCCGTGTATGGAAGTATTTACAAAAGTCTTATCGGTATACAGCTCAAGGATCCGGATGAGTATGCAG
>DATDIX010000292.1:0-4682 GCA_036520835.1 Chitinophagaceae bacterium
CCGCCTGAAGCCACCAAAACAGGTAACCATGACCAATTTTAAATCATTGCTGGAAAACTACAAGATCATTTTTTTTGATGCCTACGGAGTTATCAAGAATTATAAGGGGCTCATCCCGGGCATCGAGAAAACATTTGACTGGCTGAATGAACAGGGGAAAGCTTTTTATATCATCACCAATGATGCCAGCCGGAGCCCTGAACTGCTGGCAGAATCTTATCACAAAGGTGGTCTGCATCATATCACTCCCGATAAGATCATATCATCCGGCATGCTGGCCAAAGAATTTCTAGACCTGAAAGTAAAGAAGGGCCTCGTAGCTTATCTCGGTACGGAAGATTCTGCCCACTATATCGAACATCCCGGACTCGATACACTGCCATTAGAACAGATGAACGAGGATAACATCAATGACATCACAGCACTTGTTTTATTGGACGATGAAGGCTTTGACTGGATGGATGGCTTGAATAAAGCCGTTAATCTTCTTCGCCGCCGCACCATTCCTGCTATCATTGCCAACCCTGATGGTGCTTATCCCATGTCAAAAAGAGATGTGGGCATTGCAATCGGCGGCCTTTCCTATATGGTGGAAAAGATCACCGGCAGAAAATTCATACGCTTTGGCAAACCCGATTCACAGATATTCATGTTTGCCTGGGAACACATTATGAAATATCACCCGGGCCTGGGCAAAAAAGATATACTCATGGTTGGCGATACGCTTCATACTGACATACTGGGGGGTAATAAATTCGGCCTCGACACGGCCCTTGTACTAACCGGCAACCTGCTTCCTGAAGACCACGAGAACCGGATCATCTCCACCGGAATATCTCCTACTTTTATTTGTGAGACGGCTGTTATCGAAAGAGACTTCTTAGATTAAAAAAAATATTAATCTAAGTTATTTCATCGATTATTGTCAAATTAATGGTTGTTAGCTAATAATTATTCACTTTTTTTAAACTAACAACCCTGTTTCTGCGATTATTTCGGTAAACTTGCAGAATATTATTTATTTAATAAAACACCCCCTTTCTATTATGGCAGCAAAGCTTGAATACATTTGGCTTGACGGTTACAAGCCCACCCAGAGTCTCCGGAGTAAAACAAAAATTGTAAAAGAATTCAGTGGCAAATTAGCTGATCTGGATAATTGGAGTTTTGATGGCTCTTCGACCGAACAGGCCCCAGGCGGATCATCAGACTGTTTATTAAAGCCCGTTTTTGTCGTGCCCGACCCACAACGTAAGAATGGATGGCTGGTAATGTGTGAAGTATTGAGTGCTGATGGCAAGCCCCATGAATCAAACGGACGTGCCTTAATTGAAGATGATGACAATGATTTCTGGTTTGGTTTTGAACAGGAATATTTCCTTTGGGATAATAAAACAAACAGGCCTTTAGGTTTCCCGGCAGGTGGATTCCCCGGTCCCCAGGGACCTTACTACTGCTCAGTAGGCGCTGCAAATTCATATGGTCGTAATATTATTGAAGAACATCTTGACGCTTGTCTCGAAGCAGGATTAAATGTAGAAGGTATCAACGCTGAAGTGGCCACCGGCCAATGGGAGTTCCAGATATTTTCCAAAGGAGCCAAACAAGCCGGCGACCAGATCTGGGTTGCCCGTTACCTTTTGGAAAGGATCGGGGAAAAATATGGTGTATCTATCAACTGGCATTGTAAACCGCTCGGCGCCCTTGACTGGAACGGCAGCGGCATGCATGCTAACTTCTCGAATAGTCTGTTAAGAACTGCAGGAAGCAAAGCCATCTTTGATAAAGTATGTGAAGCTTTCCGCCCGGTAGTAAAAGAACATATCGAAGTATATGGAGCCGACAACCACCTGCGCCTGACCGGTAAACATGAAACAGCCAGCATCCATGATTTCAGCTATGGTGTTTCTGACCGCGGCGCTTCTATCCGTATTCCTGTTGGTGTTCCTGCCAACGGCTGGAAAGGTTACCTGGAAGATCGTCGCCCCAACTCTGCGGCTGATCCTTACAAAGTGGCGGCACGTATCATCAAAACAGTAAAATCTGTTAAGGCATAAATTGTATTTATTGTCAATAAGTATTTTATCCCTTCCATCTTTGAATGGAAGGGATTTTTTTTCTTTGTTAAAAGTTAACCATTATGTCACTTCGTTTTCATGCACTGGAAAACCTGACTACTAGCGGTAATGTCGAAGTAGCCAGCTCCCCCAAAATAACCGGGATATTCGGTAACAATGTATTCACCCTGAAAGTTGCCCGTGAATTTTTAAGTGATGAAGCCTATAAAAGCCTGCTGAGTTCTATTAAATCCGGGCAAAAGATCGACAGGGCAATTGCCAACCAGATCTCCAGCGGTATCCGTTCATGGGCAGAAAGCAAAGGTGTTACCCACTTTACCCACTGGTTCCAGCCATTGACAGGCACCACGGCAGAAAAACACGATTCATTCTTTACGATAAAAAGTGATGGCACTCCTATCGAACAATTTGAAGGAGATGCACTGATACAACAGGAACCCGATGCCTCTTCCTTCCCAAGTGGCGGCCTCCGGGCTACTTTTGAAGCAAGGGGCTATACTGCATGGGATCCCTCCTCTCCTGCTTTTATCATGGAGATCGGCAATGGCAAAACATTATGTATCCCGACCATCTTTGTTTCTTACACAGGCGAGTCGCTTGATTATAAAGCGCCATTGTTAAAAGCACTGGAAGCATTGAATAAAGCAGCCGTAGATGTATGCAATTACTTTGATAAAAATGTAAGCCGTGTCACCCCGACGCTTGGCTGGGAGCAGGAATACTTTGTGGTGGATGAAGCATTGTTCAATGCACGTCCCGACCTGGTGATGACGGGCAGAACAGTATATGGACATAATTCAGCCAAGAACCAGCAATTGGAAGATCACTACTTCGGCTCCATTCCGGAAAGAGTGTATGCGTATATCCGGGATTTTGAAACCGAATGTTATAAACTCGGCATCCCACTGCGTACAAGACATAATGAAGTGGCACCTGCACAGTTTGAATGTGCTCCCATCTTTGAAGAAGTCAGCGTTGCGGTTGATCACAATTCTTTACTGATGGATATTATGGACCGGGTAGCCCGCCGTCATAAACTGAGAGTACTGCTGCATGAAAAACCATTTGCAGGTATCAATGGCAGCGGTAAGCACAATAACTGGAGCATGGCTACGGATACAGGGGTGAATTTGTTAGCTCCAGGTAAAACGCCGAAGACCAACCTGATGTTCCTTACCTTTTTTGTGAACACGATCAAAGCCGTACATGATTATGCAGACATATTAAGAGCATCGATCGCATCTGCACCGAATGATCATCGTCTCGGCGCCAATGAAGCGCCACCTGCTATTATCTCTGTATTCATTGGCCAGTACCTGAGCAAAGTGCTGAGTGATGTAAAAGAAAGAGTGAGCAGCAAATTTGATGAACAGGACGAAAGCATGCTGAAGATCGATATTCATAAAAGTATTCCTGAACTGCTGATGGACAATACTGACCGCAACCGGACCTCGCCATTTGCGTTCACCGGGAATAAATTTGAGTTCCGTGCAGTAGGGTCTTCTGCCAACTGCGCCAACCCGATGACGGTGCTTAACACCATCATGGCGCAAACCCTGAAACAATTCAAGGAAGATGTAGACTCACTGATCGAAAAAGGTGAAAAGAAAGAGATCGCTATCATGCATGTGATACGTGAATCCATAGTGGCCAGCGAAAAAGTATTGTTTGAAGGGGATGGCTACAGCGAAGCCTGGGAAAAAGAAGCAGAGAAAAGAGGATTGGCAAACGTAAAGACCACCCCGCTTGCCCTGGATGCTATGGTGACCGATAAAGCCAAGATTCTGTTTGAAAGCAATGAAATATACACCCACGAAGAACTGGAAGCAAGGCATGAGATTGAGTTGGAAAAATATATCAAGAAGGTGCAGATAGAAAGCCGCATTATGGGTGAACTGGCCACCAGTCATATTTTACCACCTGCTATCCGCTACCAGAATTTATTAAGCAATAATATAAAAGGATTAAAAGAAGCAGGGCTGCCTGAATCGGCGTACAGCAATCAAAAACAAATTCTTGATAAAATATCAGAGCATATCAATAAGGCCAGTGACCTGGTAGAAAAAATGATCGAAGCAAGAAAGACCTGCAATGCTATGACCAGCACGAGGACAAAAGCCATTGCCTACCAAAGCCAGGTAAAGGATGCTTTCTTTGATGCAATACGCTACCATGCAGATAAGTTGGAGATACTGGTGGACGATAAGGAATGGTATTTACCAAAATACCGTGAACTGTTGTTCCTGAGGTGAGCAGTGAATGGTGAATGGGTAATAGATAATTTGAACTCCGAACTTATCGGGTGGTTCTAAATTAGCCATCTTGAAGTTGCTTCCGATTCACCACTCACCATTCACCATTCACCACTGCCTACTTATAAAACCTCCCGATCATCGGGTTGTCCACGATCATTTTTTTCATCTCCAATACATTTATCCTCCCTTGTTTGCTATAAACGATCTTACCACCCGGCTCTACCAATAAAGTATAGGGTAAAGCACCCTGCCACTTCGGATCGATCGCTTCGATCAGTTTATACTTATCATCTATACTGAATAAATAATTCTTGTTCGACGCCTTTTTGCCTTACAGGAATTTAAACAC
>DATDIX010000293.1:0-2063 GCA_036520835.1 Chitinophagaceae bacterium
CGGCCGATAAAATTTATGTGAGCCCGCAGGGATATGTAGAATGGTTTGGCTACAGTGTTGATTATGTTTTTCTGAAAGGCACACTGGAAAAGCTGGATATAGAACCACAAATATTTTATGCCGGCAAGTTCAAAAGCGCTACGGAACCTTTCCGGATGGATAAGATGACGCCGGAGAACCAATTACAGACATCGGTATGGATGAATGACCTGTATAGTGATCTTCTTCAAAAGACATCAGAGATGAGAAAGATCGATACGGCTGTGCTACACCAGTTGGCCAATGAAGGAAAGATCCAGAACGCTGCGGATGCGGCTAATTATAAAATAGTAGATGGATTGAAATATGATGATGAGGTAAAAGATGAGATCAAAAGCAAACTGAAAGCGGGTAAGTATGAAAAAATAGATTTCGTCACCATTAATACTTACCTCGCCGCTAATAATCTGGGGAAAGCAAGCGGAGAAAAGATCGCACTTATTTATGCAGAAGGTGATATTATCGATGGCAAAAGTGAACAGGGAACGATTGGCAGCGAGACCTACCGGAGCCTTATTCGCAAGGCAAGACTTGATCAAAGTATAAAGGCAATTGTGTTGCGTGTCAACTCCGGCGGCGGCAGTGCAATGGCCAGTGAGAATATATTGAGAGAGTTATCATTGGCAAAACAGGAAAAACCTGTTGTAGTAAGTTTTGGAGATGTAGCGGCATCCGGCGGATATTATATCTCCTGTGCAGCTGACAGCATTTTTGCATTGCCCGTCACTATCACCGGTTCCATAGGAGTGTTTGGCATCATTCCCAATATGCAGGGATTTTTTAAGAATAAACTGGGGATCACTTTTGATGGCGTAAAGACGGGGCCTTATGCCGATGCAGCCACAGTAACAAGACCGATGAATGAGAATGAAAAGAAAATGATACAGGCAAGTGTAGAAATGATCTATACACAATTCAAGCAAAGAGTGGCCGACGGGAGAAAACTGGATACCGCTTATGTCGATAGTATTGCGCAGGGTCGTGTGTGGACGGGAGTAAGAGCAAAAGAGATCGGTTTGATAGATCGTTTTGGTGGTCTTGATGAAGCGGTGAGTTGTGCGGCAAGGATGGCAAAGCTTACTGATTACAGGTTGCGGGAATACCCGGCGCCGGAAAATATATTCGACCAGCTTTTTGGTAAAGATGAACCGATGAATTATTCGGACAGGTTAAAAAAAGAAATGGGGGAGGAGAATTATAAAGTATATATGGAACTGAAGAGAATAAAAGAAATGACCAATACGGTGCAGGCGAGATTGCCCTTCCAGTTTTTTATAAATTAGGGGAAAGTCGGAAAGTCCGAAAGACAGCAAGTCCGAAAGACGCTCCCGGTATTTGCGAAGTCTTTACATAATAAGGACAGGTCTTCCGGTCTTTCAGACTTTCCGTCTTTTCTGTCTTCTTTTAAATACATTTGCCCACCAACTATTTTACATGTCAAAGCCATACAGCCAGGCCAGGGCTCTTTGGGCCATTACACGAGCAAGTTTTAAAGCCATCTTCAACCAGCCTGTAGCAGTCGTATTCAGCTTGATATTTCCTATCATTTTCATTTTGATATTCGGGGCTTTTGGAAGTGGTGGCGGCCCCAGTTACCGTATTTGCCTGGCTCCCGGCAGTGACACAGTTAACCCAATAGTAAGTGGATTGAAGCAACACCCTCAGATAAGGTTCGTTCGCTACGCTGATAGCACTGCCATGAAAAAAGACCTGGAACGGGGAAGACTTACTGCCATCGTGACTATTCAAAAGATAAAGGATACAACGGGTAAGCCACCCTATGTGGTTAGCACATACTCTACTTCTGCCAGTAGCAACACTTTCGGAGGATTTATGCATGCGCTGAATTATATAAAACTAAAAATTGAAGCGGCTGACAAGGCCAGTAAGATAAAGGAGATAGCTGTCATTGAAGAACCGTTCAGATCCGAAGTAAGAAAATACCGGCAGATCGATTTTATCTTACCCGGTCAGCTCGGATTTTCTATTTTATTCTCTACGTTGTTTGGTATTGCTTTTACTTT
>DATDIX010000294.1:0-2797 GCA_036520835.1 Chitinophagaceae bacterium
TGCATCGACTCCATCGCTCTTTGTATATAAGAACCCTGGCAATCTTCCAGGCGTATTTGATTATATAAATAAGAAGGACTGAAAGCAATGGCAGCAGGATCCTCATGTGTGGCGGCTGCTCTCAAAACTGTTTGTGCGGCATAAGCGCTGCTCCAGGCTACACAACTGCCCTGCTGACCCTGGTCGCCGCGTGGCGGCGCATATTGCAACAATGAAACCGCTTCGGGCAAAGCATTCCCGGGATTACTCTCATCCAGTTCCTCGTACACCGAAGCTTTATTGAACTCATCTGGATTAAAACTATAACCGCTTTGGGAGAATTGGGATATGATGTCCTGTATACCACCACCGCTGCATCCACCTTTCCCCATAAGAAAATAAGCGCCGGCAGCGAGTATCAGCAACACAAAAATTCCTTTCCCTTTAAATAACCCAAGCAATAAAGGTAATAACATACCCAGGCCGCCACCACCACCCGGAAAATTCGGCCGGTTTCCACCGCCACCCTTATCGTCATTGTAATCGTTTGTATTCTGATCCTGCGGATCATCAGTCATTCGGATAGGCATAACAATGAATTTTAGATATGAATTGGTAAAATAAATGTAGGAAGTTCAGCCGGATTTGAAACAATGACTAAAAAAATACTTTTTTGGTATTAATTGACACCATTTGTGAAAAAGAATCGTCAATTTTGAGAATACCCCTTTCAGACATGAAAAAAATATTCTTTCTCCTTTTGCCGGTTGCAACAATATCAACAGTTTGCTTTTCCCAGAAAGTTCAAGGCAAATTGGTATTTCAGCAGGGACAAACGATCGGCATTACGCTTGAAGTAAAGAATAAGGTGACCCAGGAAGCAATGGGAAATGCAATTGACTTCGACCTGGACGGAACCGGTTTTCATACTTTCAGGGTCACCAATACAACGGATGACAACAGCACCCTGCACCATGATGTAAAAAGGATCACTTTCAAGTTTGACGGGATGGGGCGAAAAGAAGCTTTTGATTCGGATAATAAAAAAGACCTCGATGGTTTTTTTGGCGCCCCTGTAAAAGATATATTAAGCAAGAGCTATGACATGGTCATTGATCCGGCCGGCAAGGCATTGCTGGTAAAACCTGACAAGATCGAGCTCAGCAAATACGACGACCGTTTAGCCATTGTATTTAATATGCTGAAAGATGTGACCCATGTTGTTTACCCGCCAAAAAAGAATGAAGCCAGCTTTTTTAAAGTATTGCCCGACACAGCAGTCGGCATAAATGATACATGGATAGAGGCATCCGAAACAGAAACAGGCAAGGTAACTACTGTTTATAAACTATCGGCTATCACAGACTCTACCATTATCGTGGACCTGGCCGGAAAATCATCCGCTGTCACCAAATCGGAAATGATGGGCACACCTATGACCACCACGATGAGCAATAATTACACAGGTAAAATTATTTTAGATAAAGCGACCGGTCTTATCAGGGAAAAAACGGTCACAACTGAATCAACTGGCAAAACAGAAGCGATGGGCGGGAATATGCCCGTGACATCGAAGACCACTATTACTATTTATGTAAAGCCGGTCCAGAAATAGTTTAAGATTCCACATCCACCTGGTTCTTCAGCAGGTCATCCCAGTTGTCCCGGCGGCGGATAAGATGCGGCTTACCTTCCTTCATCATTACTTCGGCCGGTTTTAATCTTGAATTAAAATTGGAAGACATTTCAAATCCATAAGCGCCGGCATTATAAAAAACGAGGTGATCGCCTTCTCTCACTTCATTTAATTTCCTGTCCCAGGCAAACGTATCTGTCTCGCAGATATTACCTACTACAGAATACTTTTTCATTTCACCTTCGGGGTTACTGATATTTTCAATGCGATGATAGGAGTCGTAGAACATAGGGCGGATCAGGTGATTGAAACCGCTGTTGACGCTTACAAATGTGGTAGCGGCTGTTTCTTTCATCACATTTACCTGTGTAATAAAATAACCGCATTCACTGACTAAAAACTTCCCTGGTTCAAACCATATCTGCAGGCTTTTTGCCTGCGGATGATTATCAAATGCTTCTTTTACTTTTTCAGCCAGTACATCAATATCTATTTCTTCATCCCCTTTTTTATACGGCACTTTGAAGCCCCCGCCCAGGTCCACCGACTTTAATTCTTTGAAATGCGGAATGATATCAAATAATACTTCGATCCCTTTGACAAACACATCAGCATCTTTAATATCGCTGCCGGTATGAATATGCAGGTCTGTAATAAAAATAGTATGCTGTTTAACGATATCCAGTATTTTATCTAACTGGTCAACCGGTATCCCGAACTTACTTTTATCATGCCCGGTTGATATCTTTAAATTACCACCTGCCATGATATTGGGGCGGAGACGGATACCTACCGGGTAACTATGGCCATATTTCTTACCGAATTTTTCCAGGTTAGACAGGCTGTCAATATTGATATTCACCCCCAGCCTTGCCGCTTCTTCTATTTCGTCAAAACCAATTCCGTTGGATGTATATAAAACCTGTTGTGGCGTGAACCCTGCATGCAGGGCCAGTTTGGCTTCATTGATGGAACTGCAGTCCACATTGGCGCCAAGTGATCTTATGTATTTAAGTATGCTGACATTGGTCAGCGCTTTGCAGGCATAAAAGAAAACGACATTGCTCCCGCTGAATGCAGTAGCCAGTTTTTCATACTGTTCTTTTATTTTCTCAGCATGATAAACATAAAGAGGTGTTCCGAATTGGTTGGCAACTTCCGTCAGTTGTTCATCAGATAATT
>DATDIX010000295.1:0-4921 GCA_036520835.1 Chitinophagaceae bacterium
TGCGGGCCTCCATGAATTTTGATTGCTGTGCCAATGCCATTCCCCGGCCAAAATGATAAAGCACATTGGAATAGAGCTGTGATGCATCCGGTTTAGGCCGGTTCAGTAATTCATTCCATCTTCCAAACCTTATATCTACAAGCACAGGCGTTGAATAAATGTATTGTATATAATTGCCCAGCGCACCGGGTATGCTTAAATAATCTTTGGGAATACTGTTTACTGTTTCCACGGCAGACGTAACGGAATAAGCTGACCTGCCGGCTAGCATGGCATTATTCGTTTGCATGTGGATGTTGTGAATGATATACAAAAAATCAGCGCCGGTAACCGGTGCATAAAGCGGGATCGTTTTTTTATAACTGTTCACAGCATTCTCATTCACGACAGTTCCTTTATCATATTTACCGGTACGCAGGTAAATATGCGAAGGCATATGCACCGTATGAGAAAGCCCGGGTGTTAGTTTGCCTAAACGATCAGCGCTGGGCAATGCTTTCGCTGCATAAGGCGAAGGCTCCATCACATGAATATAATAATGATTGGCGCCGGGATGATTAGGCGTTTTAACCAATAACTTTTCCAGCACTTCACGGATAAGCGGTGTCCATGGTTTGGGTGTACCATCTATTTTCCAGAGATCCCAGGGATGCTGTAGCATCAATGCATCGGCATATAATGCAGCCACATCTGCATCGCCGGGAAATGCATTATAAACCTCTTTCATTTGGTCAGCATAAACCTGGTTTAACTCTTTCCTGTTCTCTGCTGAGTCGCCGGTATAACGGGATCGCTGTGCCCTGATCAGCAATTCTTCCTTTTCGGTACAATTGCCACATGATTCAATAGCCCTGCCGGCAGCAAGATAAGCATCATAGGAAGCCGCATAACCAAGATCGTTGATATTGGGCCCGTAGGTTAGTGCCTGTGCCCAGTACAACATTGCACAACGCGGATCAAACTTTGCCGCCTTTTTAAAGGAGGCCATCGCTTCGATGATGTGAAAACTATAATACATATTGATGCCCTGGTTAAAATAGAACTGGGCGCTGTCACTTTTGGTAGAAATCTTCCAGGTATAAGACCCGGCGCCGGGAATCGGAGGGATATTAACTTCTTCGATCCAGTCTTTCAATAATTCCCAGTCGGGGCTGCAGCCAATGAGGTTTTTCTTTTTGTAATCAATAAAGTTTGCAACCGGGTTGGAAACTTTCCTGTTTTGATGAATAGTGAAAGCGGATAATGCTGCCAGTAAAGCAAGACCAGCGAGCAATAAAAATTTCTGTTTCATGGTCTTCGTTTGTGAAAATAAAAGATACGAAGATCTGAAAACAGGTAAAAAAAAATTATTAAGAACCCTGGCCTGCTTCCAGTTTCATGATCTTTTCAAACACCGTTTCATATTCAGTGTTCAATTGTTTTAATTCACTTTCAGCTTTCTTGTAGGATGATTCTGCCTGCAGGAATTTTGTCTTATCTGAATAAACGGAGGGATCTGACAAAGAAGCTTCCAGTTCATTCTTTTGCTTATTCAGTAAAGCGATCTTTTCTTCCAGTTGCTGGAAAACTCTTTGCTGTTTCTGCAGTTCTTTTTTTGTGTCTTTGTGGCTGGTTACTGGTTGCTGGGTACTGGTTGCTGGTTGCTGGGTACTGGTTGCTGGTTTTGGCGTAACTGATTCTCCAGGCTTATTGGTGTCAGTTGACTTATTTGACCCTTTTGACCTATCTGACTCTTTTGACTTATCTGACTCTTTTGTCTTATTTGACCCTTTTGACCTATCTGACTTCTGACTTTCCGCTTCCTGCTTCGCCATTCTTTCCTTCCACGCTACATACTCTTCGTAACCGCCTTTGAATTCTTTTATTTCATGGTCAACGATCTCCCATATCTTATTCGCTGTTTTGGAAACAAAGTAACGATCGTGGCTAACGAGAATGATACTGCCTTCATACTTGTTCAAAGAATCTATCAGCAGGTCGCAGCTATGCATGTCAAGGTGGTTGGTCGGCTCATCGAGCATCAGGAAATTGGCTTTGCTGACAATTACTTTTGCCAGCGCCACCCTTGCTTTTTCGCCACCGCTTAATATTTTGATCTTTTTATCCGCTTCATCACCACTGAAAAGAAAACAGCCCAATAACCCGCGAAGCTCCAGTTCCGTCATCTGGCTGCCGCATTCTTTCATTTCATCGAGGATCGTGTTGTTTACATTCAATGCTTCCAGCTGGTGCTGGGCATAAAAACTCTCTTCAACATTATGGCCCCATTTTCTTTCACCCTTGCTGAATTTTTCCACGCCTGCAATAATGCGGAGCAGGGTAGACTTACCTTTTCCATTGGCGCCGATCAATGCGATCTTATCCCCGCGGTCTATTTCAATAGATGAATTTTCAAAAATTACATTTTCGCCAAATGCTTTGGAAACATTGCTCAGTTCTACCAGCACACGGCCCGGTGTTTTATCTACCCTGAAGTTGATCCGGATATTCGGCCGTTCTATCTCGGCATCCTCAATACGCTCCAGTTTGTCCAGTTTTTTCATGATGCTCTGCGCCATGGCCGCCTTGCTGGCTTTTGCCCTGAATCTTTCCACCAGTCTTTCATTCTGGCGTATATAGTCCTGTTGATTTTCATAAGCCTTTTGCTGCATTTCTATCCGGATAGCTTTTTCCTTTTCGTAATAATCATAATTGCCGGTATAGATATGCAACTGCTGCTGGTATACTTCCACGATCTTCGTTACCATCCGGTTCAGGAAATATTTATCGTGGCTGACGATGACTACCGATCCCTGGTAATGCTGCAAATATTTTTCCAGCCATTCGATAGAAGGAAGATCAAGGTGGTTGGTCGGCTCATCCAGTAATAAAAGATCAGGTTGCTGCAAGATCATTTTTGCCAGCAATACCCTCATTCTCCATCCACCGCTGAATTCTTTGTACGGACGGTTCAGGGCTGCATTTTCAAAACCCAGTCCCTGTAATACTTCTTCTGTTTTATGGTGTATGTTGTATCCGCCGAGAGTTTCCAGCTCATGTAAACGATCCGTGTATTCCAGTAATGTTTTTTCATCGCCGGTCTTTTCCAGTTCTTTTCCTATCTCTTCAATTTCCTTTTCGAGTTGTAACACTCTTTCAAAAGCGCCTAATGCTACCTGCAGGATAGAATCATTGGTATCAAAACTCAGCAGGTCCTGGTGCAAATAACCAATAGAAGTTCCGCGGCTTCTTTCTACCGTTCCTGCTGAAGGGAGGTATTCCCCAACAAGCAATTTTAATAAAGTGGATTTCCCTGTGCCGTTATAGCCAATAAGACCGATGCGTTCACCGGGTTGAATATGCCAGGTGGCTTCTTCAACAATTGCCCTTGCACCAAATTCGAAAGTCACATTTTGTAATCCTGCCAGCATAGTTGTGAATGGTGAATAGTGAATAGTTAATAGTTAATGTTTAGAGGCTGACTTGTAATAGTCTGGCACAAATGGTTTTGAAATATCATATATGCGCAATTGCTGATGATTTAGTTGTAAAAACATGGCATAAGTTTTATGGTTAACTTAATTTTTGCGTTATTCATCGCTTTTCAGATATCTTTTGATCATTCCCCATTCACAATTCACTATTCCCCATTCACTCTTCACATTTTCAGACCGCAAAAATAAAGGATTACCACTTGCCGCCGTTGAGGATTATCTTTGTATGAAATTTTTTAACGAAATGAAGAAGGTCTTAGGTATCCTGGGCATTTTATTATTACTGTTTGTTGGATATATCTGGTTCTTTTATTTCCGTGGCCGGAAAAACCATGCTAATGGCACCAAACCAGTGCCTGTCGCTGTCAGCAAGCACAGCGCTGATTTTAACCGTTCGATAGATTCTGTTTTAAATGCATATTACAGCATGACAGAGGCATTTGTGAAATGGGATACCGTTGCAGTAAACAAATATGCTTCAGTATTAAAAATGACCCTTGATAATCTCAGGATAAATGAACTGCAAAAGGATACAGTGATCTACGAAACATCCCTTCTGTTCCTGGATAATTCAAAAAATGAGACCAGCAATATACTTCAGCAATCCTCTATTGATAAAAAAAGAGAGGCCCTGAACAGCCTGACAGATAATCTCCGTACACTTTTTATTACGGTAAAATATGACCAGGGAAAGATATATTACCAGGAGTGCCCGATGGCGTTCAATGAAACTAATTCCGGTTTCTGGCTTAGCCCTACTGACAAAGTGCGGAATCCTTACCTGGGTACCCTGCACCCGGTTTATAAAGACAAAATGCTGGAATGCGGCGGACCAAAGGACACTATCAACTTTATACAGGCTGATACTACTGGCATGAAGTAAACTTTCTTATTATAATTTATTCATCAGCACAACGATCTTGCGCCGGTTCATGCTCCTGGGAGTTTCCAGTAAAAGGCTTTTATCACTTATCCCTTCAACAAGGTAGGTATAGGTGACTTCTGATGCAGGCCCGTCGCCGAATTTAAAATCTTCATCAATATAAGATACCCTCAGTTTAATTCCGGGTTTTTCATCTTCACCGGTATTATCATCCACTCCGTATGTCCCGTTATAGGTTTTATCCTTAAATACAACAGTAACAGACGTATCATTCATAAAGTCAAATTGCAATGTTTTGGAATCGTCAGCTATCTCTTTTTCGAATTTATCCTCTGCTTTGGGTTCGAGCCATTCGATCTCTTTATCATTCTTGAACGGACTATGGGTGCCCGCTTTTTCAGCTTTGAACTTTTTTCCTTTCACAACATCCTGTACTGCCCTAACGGACGCAGGTGCAACCGGTAAGGCATCTGATCCTGTTTTGGATGAACAGGAGTTCAGCATTACAAAGGTGATCGCTAAAACAGTCATTAATGGTTTTTGCATAGTAAAAATTTGAATAAGT
>DATDIX010000296.1:0-6143 GCA_036520835.1 Chitinophagaceae bacterium
TCTTAAAATTGAACCGTTCGTAGAGGTCATCGTTATTATCCTGTATATCGGGGTTATCCTGTTTTAATTCATCCTGCATAGCCCGCAAAGGTAATGGTTGGGTTTTTGTTGGTAAATTTGAGGTTTGAAGATGAATAAACAACCAGTCATATTCAGGGATCTTGGGCAAATGGATTATAGGACCGCTTGGGATTACCAGGAGCAGTTGCTCAATGAGAATGTAAAGATCAAATCGGCATTAAGAGAACTGGAGTATGCAGGAAATGATGTACAGGGAGAGACTACCACCCATTCACCACTCACCACTCACCACTATCTTCTCTTCGTCGAACACCCTCCTGTTTATACATTAGGCAAAAGCGGTAATATCGAGAATGTATTGATCAGCGACGAGATGCGGTCAATGAAAGGGATTGAGTTCTTTCATACCAATCGTGGTGGTGATATTACTTTTCACGGCCCGCAACAGATAGTCGGTTATCCTATACTGGACCTCGAAAAATTTTATACAGATATCGGGAAGTACTTACGCAACCTTGAAGAAGTGATCATCCTGGCATTGGCGGAATATGGCATTGAAGCCGGCAGGTCAAAAGGAGAGACCGGCGTATGGATAGAAGCAGATAAACCGGGAAGTGAAAGAAAGATATGTGCCATCGGAGTACGCAGCAGCCGCTGGATCACCATGCATGGTTTTGCATTGAATGTAAACACCGATCTCAGTCATTTTAACTTTATCATTCCCTGTGGTATCCAGAACAAACAGGTTACTTCGCTGGAAAAGGAGTTAGGCCGCAAAGTGGATTTTGAGGAAGCGAAAGAAAAAGTAAAACGGAATTTTGAAAAGGTGTTTGGCGTAGAATTAATTGACAACTGGCAATAAGCAAACACTTTGTTCAATTTGTCAATTGCTATTGACCTTAGAACTCTTTCGGCAGGAAAAACTTATTCTTCTCTTTCAGCTCGCCGTCTTCATATAATTCAAACCTGAACCAGCCGGATTTATAAAAGTTGGCTTTATCGATCTTAAAGCTTCTTTCCTTTATATCCTTCAGTTCAAACAGCGGCTTGTTGTCATCGGTAAAGAATTTAATGCTATATTTTTTTTCATCTTCCGGCAGGCTGATGCGGATATAACCATCTTTGAACGTATAAACGAATTTTGAAGGAGCCCAGGCTTCGGTCTTTACCGTGTTGCCGGGAACTATGGGCCCGCCCGTTACCGGACCGTTAGGGATCACCGGCAATACCAGGTCAGGGTTTTCAATTGCCCCCATGGCCCTTCTTACTGTTGCTGTATCCCAAACAGGTCTTTGGGGATTACTGAAAAGAAAAGTGCCTTTGTCAAGTAAAATATAAAGCCGGTAAAACATCTGGCCGTTTGGCGCTTTTGTATCTGCATACCCGTTTTGAGGAATACCGGGATCAGGAACGGTAAGGATCGTTTTAAAATTTTTCAGGCTGTCAAATGAACGCTGGATGCTGATCTGTTTGACAATTTCAAACCGGTTGATCCAGTCTACGACAATACGATTGTTGCCAACATTCTTTACAGAAAATTTCGGGAGTGTATCCTGGGCCTGCAGAAAAATACAGGTAATAAAGAAGAATAAGGTCAGTATGGATTTTATCATGTCAGGTATTGCAGGTTTCAGATAGGGCTTAATTACGACCAAAGATAATACAGGGATACTGGAAAACTCAGAAGATTAACGTTCCTTTTTCCAGTGATTTATTCCCCTGTAATCCACCGCTGTGGATCAAAAGCAGCCGGCTGCCTGCCGGAAAGAAACCCTGTTTAGCCAGGTCATTGACAGCATAAAATAATTTACCGGTATAAACAAAATCAGAAGGGATCCCCGTTTGCCTGTAAAAATCATTCATGAATTCAATTAATGCGGGTTTGTGTTTTGCATAGCCGCCAAAATGATAATCATGAATGATCTCCCATTTCTTTGATCTGTCAGCCACAAGTGATCGTACACTTTCATTCAACTGGTAGTTGTTTTTTAATACACTGATACCAATCAACTGCTGACCTGGCGCAACAGCCATGGTCAATCCGGCCATCATGGTACCGGTTCCGACAGCGCAGCAACAATGGGTAAAATCTTTTTTAGTGTAATTCAGGATAGCAGCGGCGCCCTCAGCACCCTTTTGTCCAAAGCCGCCTTCATTGATTAAATAATTCTCATCGTTCATCAGCGATGCCGGGATCTTTTTTTCTGCATATTCTTCCCGGCTGATAAAATGTAATTGCATGCCATATTCTGTTGCCTGCAATAATGTTGGCGAATAAGATATAGGTTCTTCGCCGCGGATGATACCAATGGATTCGAGGTTATTCATCTGGCAGGCGGCAGCTGTTGCTACAATATGATTGGACCAGGCGCCGCCGAAAGTGATGATCCTTTTCTTGTCCTGTTCTTTTGCTTCTTTTAAATAATACTGCAGTTTAAACCACTTGTTCCCGGAAATCACCGGGTGAATTTTATCAAGCCTTAGAACTGCAACTTCTATACCGTGCTCAGGAAGTAGCTTCACCGGGTCAGTACTGATATCATCAAAAGCTAATAGCATGTGGAAAACAGAATCTACTCCTTAACTATTTTAAATTATTTTCGTGCCGCAAATTTAGAACTATTATGCAGCCTACATTAGTGATATTGGCAGCCGGTATGGCATCCCGTTACGGGAGCATGAAGCAGATACAGGGATTTGGTCCCGGCGGGGAAACGATCATGGATTATTCTATTTATGATGCGATCCGTTCAGGTTTCGGGAAAATAGTGTTCATTATCCGCCGTGAGTTTGCCGATGATTTCAGGAACATATTTGAACCGAAATTAAAAGGCCGGATTGCAACAGAATACGTATTCCAGGATATGGAAGGCTTTACCGAAGGATACAAGTTCCCGGCTGACAGGAAGAAGCCATGGGGCACTGCCCATGCTGTATTAAGTGCTTCCAGTGTGGTGAAGGAGCCTTTTGCTGTTATTAATGCGGATGATTTTTATGGCGCCAATGCTTTTAAGAACGCGGCTGATTTTTTGATCGATGCCTGTACTGAAAAAGTGTATGCTATTATAGGATATGACCTGCTCCGGACATTATCAGAACATGGCACGGTGAACAGGGGTGTATGCGGGCTGGATGCCAATGGAAACCTGGCTGCCATTACTGAGCGTATCAATATTGCCAAAAAGAATGGAAAGATAGTATGTGATGATGGACTGGAGCCAAAGGAGCTTTCTATGGATACAAGAGTATCCATGAATTTCTGGTGTTTTGACCCTACTTACTTTTCTTATACACAAAAACTTTTCCGGGCTTTTTTACAGAAACATGGACAGGAATTGAAATCAGAGTTCTTTATCCCGATCGTAGCTGACCAGTTTATTAAAGAAGGGGGGAAGGTAGAGATCATACCCACTACTTCCAACTGGTTTGGTGTAACCTATAAGGAAGATGCTCCTTTTGTAGAAAAGAGTTTGAATGACCTGATCCGGAACGGGGAATATCCTGAACGCCTGTGGAATACCCCCAACCCCTAAAGGGGAGGAGTATGCAAATGTCAAAAAAATATGTAATCGCCTTTTAACCGGGTAAAATCTGCAGCAACTGAATTTTATACCCCTTTAGGGGCAGGGGTGCTTAATCTCCTTTTACCATGAATACAAAATCCTGGATCTTTTTTACCTGGTCTACTTTACTCAGCCCGCTGATCGTTGATTTGGTGGATACTTTTACATTCCTGTACTCGTCATTTTTCTTTATTTCATCGACTGCATTAAAGATATACTTCGATTGTATCGCAAAAACCGCTTCTTGAGCAGTAGTCTGCCTGGCACTCAGTATACCGATCACCTCTCCTCTTTGATTAAATACAGGCCCACCGCTGTTACCAGGATTGGCCGGAACAGCTATCTGGCAACTTAAAGTATCGCCTTTGTAACCTGTTTTTGCACTCATATAGCCTTCACCATAAACGATCTCATCTCTGGGGAAGCCCAGGGTGAATACCGGTTCGGCGATATCTGTAAATGATTTTGCAATGCCATAGGGCAGCGCGGCAACAGGTTTGAACTTTGAATCATCAATTTTAATGACAGCTACATCTCTCAGTACATCCAGTTTTACCACAAAAGCGTTAAACTGTTGCCCTTTCACGTTAAATACACGGATATTCTTGGAATTCTTTACAACATGTGCATTTGTAATCATCAATCCTTTTGCGTCAATAAGAAAACCGGTAGCCGCCGTCTTGGGATCGAAAGGAGGCACTGTAATATCTGACTTGGTTGCCTTAACCGTTACAAGGTCCTTTTCCAGTTTTTCTGCTTTTATTTTTGTTGCTCTTACTTCCCGGGCCAAATTCTGATAATCGGCATTGGAAGGAGCTTTGGGAGAAATGGACCAGATCAGCGAACTAAAGGTAAGCGCTGTAATACCAGCAATAGAAGCGGCAATAGCAGCCACTCTCCTGTATCGTTTCCATAAATACACCACCTTGGCTTTCCCGCTCAGTTTATCAGAATTGATCTTTCCTTCTTCCGAAAGCCCGGCATGCACATGTTGAAGCGTTGATTTGAAATCCTGCCATTGACCAAAACGGTTCATTTGCTGGAGGAACAATGTATGCTCCACCACCAACTGGTCTATAGCGGGATTTGTTTTACGTAAGGTTTCAAAGTGGAGCCTTTCGTCCGGATTCATTTCCCCGCGTATATAACGTTCAACAGCGTCAAGGATCATTATTTCGTTATTGTCATTCATCACCGTTTCCGTTTTTATAGTGAGTAAAAAATATTTTCTTCAGTCTCATCAGGCACTTGTACTTCTGGTTCTTTGCATTTTCGGCGTTGGTATAACCGAAACCTGCTGCTATTTCCTGCATATTCTTTTTTTGCAGGTAGTAAGCCTCTAACAGGCTTTTGCAGGGTTCTCCCAAGCTGCCGATCGCTTTTTCCATCATCTCGAATTCGGTATTCCTCTTTTCATGCTCCCCGATATCCTCTTCTACCGGAACGATCCCCTCTATATCGCCAACCTCTGTATACCGGCTGGCCTGCTGCAATTTTTTTAACCACAAACGCCGGCTGACCGAATAAACGTAAGTTTTGATCTGGCAGTTAAGTTCGAAAGTACCCGATCTTGCCTTTTCATAAAGAACTATCATCGCCTCCTGGAATACGTCTTTTGCATCGTCTGCTGAACCGTTGTTGTTGATTATCAGGGCCTGAACCATGTTGTAGTTCTCCTTATAAATAGTCTCAACGGCCTTTTTATCGTTTCTTGCCAGTCCCCGGAGCAAAGCGTTTTCGTTATCTTCTTGTTTCACTATCCCGTATTTAATACATTTTTTTAAAAATAGTAACCCTATACCAGCCTGAAAAAAAAAGTTTACAATTCCGGGTTACCTTTTTTCCATTTGGGTATAAACAGCGAAATATTTCATTTAAACACAAAAATCACAAGAACATGAAAAAGCTTTTTATCGTATTGGCAGTAGCTAGCCTTGGTTTCGTAGCTTGTAACAACGAAGCAGAAAAAACTGAAACTACAGACACTCCAAAAGTTGAGACTCCTGCTCCAGCAGTAGTTGATTCTCCTGCCGTTGTAGTTGATTCTCCTGCAGTAAAGGTTGATACTCCTGCTAAGAAATAAGAGTTTTATATTAGCAAGCAATCAATAAAGGCCATTCCGGTACCCGGGGTGGCTTTTTTTTGCCTGGATTTGACTGTTCAATTCAGTATTAATCAACGACCAGTAGTTATTATATCATTTTGGTACCCGGGGGTCATGCTGACCATAAATAAGTTACCTTTGCCGCCGCATCTGCGAAATCATTAAAATATATTATTAAGTGACCACATTTGACGTTTTAGGAATTGAGGAAGGATTATTGAACTCTGTCCGGGTTTTGGGATTTACCCAGCCTACGCCGATACAGGAAAAAGCTATCCCGGTTTTATTACAAGGCACAAAAGATTTTATCGGGCTGGCTCAAACGGGTACCGGTAAAACAGCCGCATTCGGTTTACCACTATTACAACTTATCAGGAAAGCGGATCGTTTTCCCCAGGCTTTGATCATCTGCCCGACGAGGGAACTTTGTTTACAGATCGCTAATGACCTTAATA
>DATDIX010000297.1:0-20135 GCA_036520835.1 Chitinophagaceae bacterium
ACTGTTTGACGGATTGCCTGATGAACTGGAAGTTGGCCGTTATCATTCCTGGATTGTGTCAGATGAAAATTTTCCAAAGGACCTTGAAGTGACGGCGAGAGATGACAATAATTACATCATGGCTTTACAGCATAAAAAGTATGATGTGCAGGGAGTGCAGTTTCACCCGGAGAGTGTATTGACGCCGATGGGGGAAGCTATATTGAGAAACTGGCTGAAGGTCTGAACGATGATTTAGAGGGATTAAAGGGATTATAAGGAAATAAAAGAGATCATGACTGATTTCAAGTACAAAGAAATTACAGAGAAGATCATTGGTGCTTCCATGAAAGTACATGCAGCGCTTGGCAATGGCTTTCAGGAAGTCATTTATCAACGGGCTTTGGAAATTGAACTAGAAACATCAGGGCTAAAATTTGCGAGAGAGTTTACCATGCCGGTTTATTATAAAGGGAGGCAAATTGGAGAACGACGGGTTGATTTTCTGGTAGATGAAAAGATCAGTGTTGAACTAAAGGCCTTATTAAAACTTGAACCTGTTCATTTTGCCCAGGCAAGGAATTACCTGGAGGCTTATAACCTGGAAGTTGGGTTATTAATAAATTTTGGAGGTATAAGTTTGGAATTTAAAAGATTGCAAAATCCTAAATATATGCCTTCACCATTTCCTCAAAATCCATAAAATCAACCCAAATCCCGGTTCAGACAAATGAAGAAGATATTACAATATTTATTCGAACATAAAACGCTGAGCCGCCAGCAGGCAAAAGATGTATTGGTGAACATCGGCAAAGGTGTTTACAATGAACACGAGGTAACCGCTTTCATGACGGTGTATCTTATGCGCAGTATCACTATTGAAGAATTGCAGGGGTTCCAGGATGCGTTGCTGGAACTTTGTGTAAAGGTTGACCTGGATGGATATGACCTGATGGATATTGTCGGAACAGGCGGTGACGGTAAGAATACATTTAATATTTCCACCTTAGCCTGTTTTATAGTGGCAGGTACCGGGCAGAAAGTAGCGAAGCATGGTAACTATGGCGCTTCATCTGTCAGCGGGGCGAGTAATGTGATGGAACAACTGGGATATAAATTCAAAAATGAAAATGAAAAATTAAAAAAGGAAGTGGAAGAGGCCGGGATCTGTTTTTTACATGCGCCTATGTTTCATCCCGCATTAAAAACTGTAGGACCGATCAGGAAGAACCTGGCTATGCGGACATTCTTTAATATGCTCGGGCCGATGGTTAACCCGGCTTCACCAAAATTTCAATTGGTCGGCGTGTATAATTTAGAAATGGCAAGGGTATATAATTATTTACTGCAACTGACCGGAAAAGCATTTACCATTATTCATGGATTGGATGGCTATGATGAGATATCGCTGACCAATGATACCAAGGTGATCACCAACGATGGGGAGAAGATCATGACGCCCGAGGAATTGGGAAAAAGAATGGTCTCAGCAGCAGACATTACCGGGGGCAATTCTGTGGAAGAAGCGGCAAAGATTTTTTCAACCATATTAAAAGGAGAAGGGACGTGGGCGCAGAATGCAGTGGTACTGGCCAATGCAGGAATGGCTTTGCAATGCACAGGTAAATTCAAAACATATAATGATGCCTATGATGCTGCTGTAAAAAGCCTGGAGAGTGGGGCAGCCAATAAGGCTTTACAAAAACTGGTTTCATTACAATGAGCACCATATTAGATACCATAGTAGCCAATAAAAAAAAGGAGATCGAAAAGTTAAAGCCATTGAGCAGTATCGAACGGTTTGAGAAAAAAGGATTTTTCTGGGAAGTAAGTAACCGTTCACTGGTTCAGCGCTTAGGGGCAGATGGGAATACAGGTATCATTGCAGAGTTTAAAAGAAAAAGCCCGAGCAAGGGATGGTTCAAAACAAAAGACCTGGAAGTAGAACCTGTTGTGGTAGCTTATAATCATTTGGGCGCTGCGGGTATTTCTGTGCTGACTGATGAGGAGTTTTTTGGCGGCGATCTCGACGACCTGATACAGGCAAAGGTCATTACTGATATACCGGTATTGCGAAAAGATTTTATGATCGATCAATGGCAGATCGCGGAAGCCAAAGCATTTGGAGCTGATGTGATTTTACTGATCGCAGCCTGCCTGACACCGGCAGAAGTGAAACAGATGGCGGCTTATGCCAAAAGTATAGGCCTCGAAGTACTGCTTGAAATACACAATGAAAAGGAACTGGATCATATCTGTGATGAAGTGGATATGGTGGGAGTGAATAACCGCAACTTAAAAACATTTGAAGTGGATATCAATATATCGCTGGGGCTTATCAACAAGATCCCAACAGCCAAGCCGGCTATTGCAGAAAGCGGGATCAGCGATGTAGAAACTATCTTAACTTTAAAACAGGCTGGCTTCAAAGGTTTTTTGATCGGTGAAACATTTATGAAAGAAGCCAACCCCGCGATTGCTTTTGCCCAATTTGTAGAAAAACTAAAAGCAAAAGCGAATGAGAATTAAAGTCTGCGGCATGACACTGCCTGAACAGGTGATGGCCCTTGATGAAATGGGCGTTGACCTGGCCGGGTTTATTTTCTACCCGAAATCACCCCGGTATATCGGCAATAAAATAACACCGGAAAAGATGAAGCAGATAAAAGGCAAGATCGCTAAAGTAGGTGTGTTTGTCAATATGCCCTATGAGGAACTGATGTCAACGGTGGAAGATTACCGGCTTGATATGGTGCAATTGCATGGAGATGAATCGCCGGTATTTTGTGAAAAGGTCTCCAATTATGTGACGGTGGTAAAAGCATTTCGTCTCTCAGATAATGATCCCATAGAATGGATGGTAAAACCATACCATGATTATGCTGATATGTATATGTTTGATACACTCGGCGCCGGTTATGGGGGAACGGGGAAAAAATTTGACTGGGAAGTATTAAAGCGATCGGTTATCAATAAGATCTTTTTTCTCAGCGGGGGCATAGAGCCGGGGGATGAAGAAAAACTGAAAGAATTTATTCAGGAACCTGCGGGAAAAAAATTATTTGCCATTGATATCAACAGCAAATTCGAGGTATCGGCGGGAATAAAGGATGTGGAGAGGATAAGGAAATTTGTGATGAAAATAAAAGGAGAGCAGGGAAAAAGGGATAGTGAATAGAAGTCTGAACCGGGATTTGGGTGGATTGAAAAGATTATGAGGAAAGAGGCATAATCCTGTAAATCCCAAAAATCCTTCAAAATCGTGGTTCAGATAATTGGTGCATTTCAGAGAAGTGGGATGGAAGTTTGACCGCTGGCTGGATCTGAAGTTTTTGCAGTTAATGATCTGAGCCAGGATGTCTGAACCGGGATTTGGGTGGATTGAAAAGATTATGAGGAAAGAGGCATAATCCTGCAAATCCAAAAAATCTTTCAAAATCATGGTTCAGACAATGCTGAATAGCGGACAGAACGCTGAAGAGTGTGACACAACAGGTGATGCTATGAAAAACAAAAGCTGGTTATATAATTAAATACTACATGTCAGAACAAATAACATACAAGCAACCTGATTTTCATGGCTACTACGGTTCCTTCGGCGGCGCATACATTCCCGAAATGTTGCATAGGAATGTTGAAGAGCTGCGAACAAAATATTTAGAGATCATCAATGAGCCCGGTTTTCAAAAAGAATTCCGTGAGTTGCTGAAAGATTATGCAGGAAGACCGACGCCTTTATATCACGCAAAAAGATTGAGTGAACAGTTTGCTACTACTATTTATTTGAAGCGGGAAGACCTTTGCCATACAGGTGCGCATAAGATCAATAACACGATCGGGCAGATATTACTGGCACAACGATTGGGTAAGAAAAGAATTATTGCGGAAACGGGAGCCGGGCAGCATGGTGTGGCGACTGCCACTGTCTGTGCATTGAAAGGTGTGCAGTGTATTGTATATATGGGTGAGAAGGATATTGAAAGGCAGGCGCCGAATGTAGCTAGAATGAAAATGCTGGGAGCTACTGTTATTCCCGCAACGAGCGGAAGCAAGACATTGAAGGATGCAACGAACGAAGCGATACGTGACTGGATCAATAATCCCAACGATACACATTATATTATAGGCTCGGTGGTGGGACCGCATCCATACCCGGATATGGTGGCAAGATTCCAGAGTGTGATAAGCGAGGAGATGAAGTGGCAGTTAAAGGAAAAGACGGGAAGTGAATTGCCCACCCATATCATCGCCTGCGTAGGTGGCGGCAGTAATGCTGCCGGCGCTTTTTATCATTACCTCGATGAACAGGATGTACAGTTGATCGCAGTAGAAGCAGCCGGACATGGTATCAATAGTGGTATGACGGCTGCCACCACGCAACTGGGAAAACCCGGCATCCTGCATGGCAGTAAAAGTTTGCTGATGCAAACAGAAGATGGACAGGTGGTAGAACCACATAGTATATCAGCAGGACTCGACTACCCGGGCATTGGACCGCTTCATGCGCATTTGTTTGAAAGAGGCCGGGCTGCATTTTTAAGTGCAACAGATGATGAAGCATTGGAAGCGGCTTTTGAGTTGGCCAAACTGGAAGGCATTATTCCTGCCCTGGAAAGTGCGCATGCGCTGGCCGCATTAAAGCAAATGAAATTTAAAAAAGAAGATATAGTCGTTCTTTGTTTAAGCGGGAGAGGGGATAAGGATCTTGCTACCTATATGAAGCATATTAAATAAAATAAAAAAAATCAAATATGAAACTCCTGTCATTAGTAATAGCTGTTGCTCTTTTAACCGGTTGCGACCGCAAACCCTTTGTAGAGCATAAGCTGAAATTTGAAAAGCAGTCTGATGGTTGCAATACTGTATCCCCGGAATTTAAGATGACCTCTAATTTTGGCGGCGAACGTTATGAATTTCAAAAATGCCTGCCTGCTGATTTTACAAAGGAACAAATGACGACTTTACGGCAGGGTGATACAGTGATGGTAAGCTTTAAAAAACCGGATGCATCACAGGCAAAAGCAGTCTTCAGTATCACATTGGATATTGACAGCTATCCGAAATACAATAAAATAACGATTGACGGAGAAACCTTCGCTATCATCCCTTCCAATTAATAACTCATGAGCCGGATCAGTGAATTGTTTGCAAAGAAGAAAGAAAGGGTATTGAATATCTATTGCACGGCGGGATTCCCTAAACCGGATAGCACATTAAAAGTAATGAAGGCGCTGCAGGATAACGGCGCTGATATGATCGAACTCGGTATGCCCTACAGCGATCCTTTGGCTGATGGACCGGTGATACAGCACAGCAGTACTATCGCCATTGCAAACGGAATGACCATTGCTGTATTGTTTGAACAGCTTAGGAATATGCGCAATCCTGACTCCCCTTTGGGGGTTGGGGGTGTAAGCATGCCTGTAATCTTAATGGGCTACATGAACCCTGTACTCCAATACGGGTTTGAAAAATTTTGTAAAGATGCGGCGGCAGTTGGCATTGACGGATTGATATTACCCGATCTGCCCATACATGAATTTGAAACGGAGTATGGCGCTGTCATAAAAAAATACGGACTTGATTTTATTTTCCTGGTAACACCCGAAACCGCCGATGAAAGAATAAAGAAACTCGATGAACTCAGCAGCGGGTTTTTATATGCAGTTTCTTCTTCATCAACCACTGGCAGCGATAAGAATATGGGAGATGCGGAAAAATACCTGCAAAAACTCAAAGCCATGAAGCTAAAGAACCCGGTCCTTGTCGGCTTCGGGATAAAGGATAAACCGACTTTTGAGGCCGCTTGTAAGTATGCCGGCGGGGCCATTATCGGCAGCGCCTTTATTAAGGCATTGGAAACGAACAATTCCGTAGAAAATTCTGTTAAAGCGTTTTTGGATGCTGTTTTGGCCTGACAGGCACCATGCATCCTTCAAAAAAGCGATTATCTTTGCTGTCTATGAGTAGTAAAACAAAGTCCCCGATGAAGCATATTTTTTTGATCGTTTTTCTTAGCCCGTTTTTTGCCCTGGCCCAGAAAACTTTATCCGTCACCGGTACTATCACCGGGCTGAAAGAAGGCGCCCCTGTTGTACTGACTGATATTAATAATGGTTCAGATACTATTGCCAAAGGCAAGGCCCAAAAAGGCGGAGTGATCTCACTGAAGGGAACGATGAAAGAACCCATGTTGCTTAATTTCAGTATGGATAATAAAAAAGCAACGGTCTTCTTCGATAATTCCAAAGTGAAAGTCACTGGAAATATAAACGACCTGAAGACTCTGAAAGTAACCGGGTCACCCTCGCAGGCCGCATTTGATGATTTTCAGAAAAGGTTCAATCCCTTGTTTGAAAAACTTGGACAGACCAGTCAGCAATTGCAATACGCAGCTAAAAAAGACAGCCTGCAAACAGCATTGGAAAAAGCAAAGGATAATATCCAAAAAGAGATCGACCTGTTCATTACTAAATACAATTCATCAGCCGTCAGCAGTTTTTTACTGGCTGTGACCATGCAACTGAGCGAGGATGTTTTCCTGACAGAAAAAAGGTTCAATTCTTTAAAGCCTGCTGCCACCAGCAATTTTTATGGTGATTATGTAAAGCAAACCATTGCGGATACCAAGATCATGGCTATCGGCAGTGAGGCGATGGACTTTTCACAGGCAGATACATCAGGTAATCCTGTTGCTTTATCATCATTCAGGGGTAAATATGTATTGGTGGATTTCTGGGCAAGCTGGTGCGGTCCCTGCCGCCAGGAAAACCCGACGGTAGTATATAATTTCAAAAAATTCAAAGAGAAAAATTTTACTGTGCTGGGTGTTTCACTCGACAGGCCCGGTCAAAAAGATAAATGGTTGCAGGCTATTCATGCCGATAATCTTACCTGGACGCATGTCAGCGACCTGCAATTCTGGAATAATGCGGTGGCGATGCAATACAAGATCCAAAGCATTCCCCAGAACTTCCTCGTAGGTCCCGATGGAAAGATAGTAGCAAAAAATTTACGCGGCCCGGAATTGGAGTCCAAGCTTTGCGAGTTACTTGGATGCAATTAGAGTTAGGAGTTAAGAGTTAGGAGTCGGGAGTTAGTACTCCAGACTCCTAACTCCCGACCCCCGACTGAGATTTCATGACTCAATTCACGTCCTTCCCTGCTTTCAATTTTTCTATCATTCCTTCTACCTGTGTTTTGGCCTGCAGACCTGGTGCCACTGCTAAAGCCATATTCGCATATTTCAATGCATTCTTATGATCAGCATTGGCGGAATAGCCGCGGGTAAGCCCCATCAGCGTGGTATACTGGTCAGGATTCTTCTGGTAATTTGTTTTAAACACTTCAAGTGCTTCTTTGGTTTTCTTTTCAGCCAGCAACTGCCGCCCATATTGATGTATCTGTTGCATGGTGCCCATGGGTATCGCTGCTTTCATGATGCTGTCGGCTTCGCTTTTTCTTCCCAATTTGGCCAATATCCCGGCCTTGGTAGAAAGCGTTACAAAATTTGCCTGTCCTGCAAAGGGATCACTGACAGCCTGGTTGGCCCATTTCAATCCTTCTTCCAATGATACATTCCTGTCAGCCGTGTATTTGGCTGCCTGCTGGTATGATTGCCAACCGGGACTAAAACTTCTTTCACCTCTTAATTCACGACGGAAAGATTCCAGTTGTAGTTTGTCAAGATCCACTTCTACTTTAAAAGGGATTGCGAGTTTTTCCCATTGCAAAGCGATCGTAGCTGCATTTTCCGTTTGATTCATGAATTCATACTTCAGCCACTCCACACTTTTATCGGTGGCGGCAGGCTTTACTTTCACCCGCAATACATCTTCTTTGTCATCATAGAAATAACTTCCCCATGAAGTGGAATTTTTTGAGAATATCAATACACATTCCTCCGGCTGGTAAGCAATAAAGAAACCGTAAGTACCGGCCGGTAAATTTTGTCCTTCGATCTTTACATCAGTAGAGAATGTCATCGTGGTGTTTTCATTGGAACCGGCCCGCCAGGGAGCGGCCTTGCTGGTGCCAAATCCAAGATCGGCAAAACCGGCATGCACCAGTTGCCCCCATACTTTTCCTTCGCGGCCCTTTACACCCGGCCTGTCGTAGTGAATGGTAACATCGGTAATGCCGATGCGTTCACCAATCATTGCTTTTTTATTACCGCCATCGGGCGGGGTGGTCAGTTGGGAAAAAACAGTCGTGGTCATTGTTAACAATAAGCTGAAAGAAATGATCCGTTTCATATTATGCATTTTATAGCAGAAAGCTACCGATAAAAATTCTCACACTCCTTTTATTATTACCAGCGAGTGGCCGCCGTGATGAATTGCAGGGAAAAAGGATATGAGGCGATACATTTAATTACTATCTTGTCAGGGCTATGGCAAAACCAACCCCCGAAAGAACAGCAGGCATGTATTACCTGCAGGATGTGAAAGAGACATCTTCCGGTTTTAAGCTGGAAACCGACGGCACATTCAAATTCTTCTTTAGTTACGGCTCATTGGACAGGTATGGTTCCGGCAACTGGATGCTGGCGGATGATCATGTTGTATTGCAAAGCAGGCCCTGGGGCGGAAAGGATTTTTCCATGGTAAACAGTGCATCCATCAATGAGAATGCGGTCATCTTAAAAATGACTGGAGGTAATCCCCTTTTGATACGTCATGTGTATTTCAGTTTGCAAAACGGGGCTACGGGTACCTGGCAACAGACCAACGAAAGCGGCGCCGTACAATTTCCCCTGCAGCCCGTATCCAACATATCAGTGGTATTTGAATTTTGCCCCGAACGCTTCTCTCATTTTACTATAGAAAACCCCGGGCATAATTATTTTGAGTTCCGTTTTGAGCAATGGCTGATGGAAGTATTCTTTGATAAGTTCCCGCTTAAAGTATCGAGATATGCTTTGTCAGGCAAACACCCGCTGATGAAAGGGGAGAAGTTTGTGTATGAGAAGGGGTGATTTACCAGTAGATCATTTTCGAAGAAATGAACTCGCAGATGGTCAGTTCATCACCCGATTCAAAAAACACAACAGTATATTTTCTTTTGTAAGAAATGCATTTATATCCCATTGAGGCTCTTACCGGTTCCCTGCAAACAGGATAAGACTTTCGGTCATCTGCCAGCTTTAGGAAGAAATCATATACGGCATCGGAGAATTTTTCCGCAGTAGCAGTCATACCCTTTGATTCAATATATAAAGCAATAGCAGCAATGCTTTCTGCGGCAGATCTTTTGACAGTTATTTTCCTGCTGCCCATTTGTGAATGAGTTTTTTGCTGTAAGCACGGGCCTCATCTACGGAAAGCAATTTTTCAGGCTTTGTTTTTAAAGCTGCTTTTTTTTGTAATGCTTCATATTCCTTTTTTGGAATTATTACATATTTCTTTTTATCTATTGTTATCTGTGTCATTTGCTTTGCGGATTGGTAATCAAATTTACTGGAAAAGATCAGTTCCTGCAAGGCCTGGAGGAAAGGAATAATTAAGATGCGATTATTCGTTTTCACGGCGAGTCCCTCATTAGCTTCTTTTAAATCATACCTGTATTTTCTTTGGGGAGGAGACCCGGAGAATCAAGGAATTAAATATTTTCCAAATAAAACCAACCATATAATATAGCCGGAAATTCCTCCAGCAAGTCCTGAAGAAATAAATGTCAGTCGTTGCTTTGCTGGAACAAACTTAAGTATGATAATTATCAAAATGATTGCTCCGATAATTGCTGTCAAGGTTGCTATTGTCCATTCAGGAAGTTGAAAGTAATGTGCTAATTTTATTTCATCCCCACGCTGTGAGAATTTTCCTGTGAATAAGTAACCGCCAATCCACACAATAAAGTTTGCAGGTTGTCTTAGCCAGAAGAGAGAAATAAAAATTAAGGACCATTGTCCAAAAGAAAGTTTCGTTGCATCCTTAAATGATCTGTTAAACAGAAGAAGCAATGCAAACCCGATTGTTCCGGTCAGCATGGTTTCCATTGGTCCTCCAAGAGTAATCCAAAGTTTGTCAGAAGGATGTGTCACCTGATCGGGAGTTGATAAAGCCCACCAGGTTGAATAGTAATTGATACCTGCATTATATCCCAAATACTTCGCAACGAAATAATGCCCGCATTCATGAGTCAAAGTCCCGACAATCGTTGCCGTTACAAAAGCAATCGTAAGGAAAACGAAAAGTCGTCTTTCAAAGTTTGATGTCAAAGTTGTTAAATGCTTTTGTTAATTTCTTGCAGTCAGTTTAAAATTAGTAATATCTCCAGGCATTACCGCTTACTCAAAAATAGGCGAACGTTTTGACGCATGGAACTTATACCCTGGTGCTGGAGCCAAACCGCGACTCCCTCGCTTATTAAGGATATAAACACAGGGAGGTTTTGTAACTCTTACCTGAACGGATCACTAAACTTTACATCAGTCGTGATATTTCTGTCTGTCAGCGTTTTTAAGAAAGCTACCAATGCTGCCTTTTGATCTGCAGTAAGATTTAATCTTTTGGGTGCGCCGGTAATGGGGTCCCGGAGTTGCGGTGACAGGTTGGGATGTGGTTGTATTCCGGAATTATAATGCTCGATCACCTGTTCCAGTGTAGTAAACCTGCCATCGTGCATATAGGGAGCGGTCAGTTCAATATTCTTTAAAGAAGAAACTTTGAAATGGCCGGCCTGCAAAGGGATATTGGTAACACCGCCAACGCCCCTGTCAACAGATGGATTCTCTATTCCATTATTTTTTGGCGTTGGTGCCGTGAATGTTTCGGTACCATGGCAGGCATTGCAGGCAGTAAGCGGGTTGAAGAATAATTGTTTGCCCTGGTTTTCCTGCGGGGTGAAATTGGGATAAGGTGTTATAACAGGATCTGCGGGAGGATTGATTGCGGCTCTGCCCGCATCAAATTTGGATTGATAAGAAATGATGGAACGTACAAACTGCGCCAGCGCATTCGCTATTTTATCAGGGCTGATGGTTTGACTGCCGAATGCGTTTTGGAATAATACGGGGTAATGCGCTTTTGTTTTCAAACGGTTCAATAATGTATCAAGGTTCATTCCCATTTCCACATGATCCTGCACCGGGGTCAATGTTTGTATCTCGAGGGTGGCGGATCTTTCATCCCAGAAAAATCTTCCGTTGGGGTAATACCTTGCATTGATCAGCGACATCGAGTTCCTGGCCGTGAATCCGCCCGCAAAACCGGTACTGAATGTTTTATCATCAGTAAATGCAATATTTTGTTTATGACAGCTTGCACAGTTAACTGTATTATTAATAGAAAGTGTTTTGTCATAAAAAAGAACACGGCCGAGTGTGGCGCCCCAGTCTGTTACGGTATTGGAGGCAGGCTCATTATCCTGGCCATTGATAAGCGGTGAACGTAAAAAAGGAGGTAATGCCTGGTTCGCATAGTTAAAAGGGGTAGCGGGCAGGTTCAGTGCTGCCAGTGGATCTGTTGTATTGATGGCATCGTTTTTTTTGCAGGAGAAAAAAATACAGGCGCTGGTAATGGCTGCAAAAGAAAGAAGGATGAGTGTTTTTTTGTGGTGGCGCATAGCGGGTCGCTTTACAGGCTGGGTGGCGTTTTGAAAGATAAATATTTCCCGGGTTTAAGGGGTTAAAAAATTATCTTCCCGGGTATGGCAACTTTAATCGCTTGAATTATACAGGTATTGATGCGGATCGGGCTACCGGCTGCCAGCCCGGGATTAATCATTATTTTTGAATACAACTAAACAGGTAAAGACATTAATGCCACCTGCGAAACTATCTGCTCCAAACTTTTTCAAAGCCGCGATATGGGGGCTGGTTATTTTCCTGTCCACCCATACCAGTGCACAATACATCAATACTTTCGGGGGCGATGGGACCAACGGTACCAACTGGAACCTCACCGGCAGTTATGCCATATGTAACGGCATCCCTTATCCGAAAGGTGTATGCATGAATGATACCAGTATCTACTTTGCGGTTTCCAATTCTATAAGGAGGATCAGGCTGAGTGATGGTATTATCTGGAACGTGGCCGGCTCAGATAACTACGGTCATGCCGGCGATAACGGGCCGGCGATATTAGCAGAACTGCAATCGCCTTATGATGTCTGTAATGATGCAAACAATAATCTTTACATCACTGAATGGGGTGGGCACTATATCCGTAAGATCAATGGCAGCACCGGTGTGATCACTACTATTGCGGGCACGGGTACAGGTGGATACAGTGGTGATGGCGGCCCTGCTGCAGCCGCGATGATCAACCGGCCACAGGGCATCTTTTGCGATGCATCCGGTAATATCTATTTTGCCGACACCTATAATTCGAGAGTGCGAAAGATAGATGTAGTAACAGGCATTATCACAACCATAGCCGGTACCGGCGCTACTTCGCACAGTGGTGATGGTGGCCCGGCCATCAATGCAGGTGTACCTTACCCGGTTGATATCAGCATTGATGGCGCTGGCAATATCTATTTTATCGAAGTATTCAGTTCAAATACCTGCCGCGTAAGAAAGATACAGCTCACTACCGGTATAGTGACTACAGTAGCAGGCACGTCGAATTATGCGTATAGCGGCGACGGAGGTCCGGCCACTGCTGCAAGTTTATTTGATCCATCAGGATTATATGTTGATGGTCCCGGCAATATCTATATATCCGAATACGATGATTCGCGGATACGCAAAGTTGACGTCAATACTGGGATCATCAATACGATTGCGGGTACGGGCATCAATAGTTTCAGCGGCGATGGATGGAAGGCTGCCAATGCCACACTGAACAGGCCTATGGGAATAACAGTAGCGCCGAACGGCGACATCTATGTTGCGGATAATGCCAATCACCGCATCCGGAGGATCACCGCGAATATGTCGCTTCCGCAAATGGTTACGGGGATTATAACTCTCACGTCTTCAACTACGAATTTCTGTCCCGGCACGCCGGTAACATTTACTTGCGGTGCATCGCTGGCAGGTACTATTGTACCTGCGATCCAGGGTACGAGGTTTGAATGGCTCGTAAACGATATAGTGGTTAGCAATGCCATATGGAGCTATACCAGTTCCACATTGCAAAACGGGGATATTGTAGCCTGCTTAATATATTATAGAGCCTGCAACAATGAGTTTGCCCAGGTAAGTATCCCGATCACAATTGCATTCGGCGGGGGATTACCACCAGCCGTGGTTGTTGCTGCCAGCAAGAACCCACTCTGCCCCGGAGAAAACCCAACGTTCACAGCAACTCCTCACTATGCCGGCGCCAATCCAACTTATCAATGGCAACTGAATGGGGTCAATGCCGGTTCCAACAGCACTGTATTTTCTCCCACTGGCCTGGTTGATGGTGATAAGATCACCTGCACGATAACGACTGACCCCACATCCTGCTCACCCGGCATGTCAGCCGGTTCGAATACGATCATAATTGCGTTTGTGACCACCGCCCAGCCAACCATATCCGTTACCTCTTCTGCCAATGATGTATGCCCGGGTTTACCAATTACGTTTACCGCTACCACACAAAATGCCGGGATATCGCCTGCATTTCAATGGAAGATCAATGGCCAGCCTGCCGGCAGCAACGGTCCTGTATTAACTGCAAACAACCTTGCAGATAACGATGAGATCATTTGTGAAGTAACTCCCGCAGGGACTGCCTGCTCAAACAGCACTGCTGTATCTGTTCCTGTCATCATGAACATAAAACAGGCCGCCGTCATATCATTGGCCCCTGCTGATACGTTGATGAACTATAATAGCCAGTTGCAGCTATCAGCAATGGTCAGTCCCGCCGGCAGTTCTTTTCAATGGACACCTTCTGCATTATTAACGAACCCGGCTTCACTCAATCCCCTGACCATTCCATTGACCAGCGATACGGAGTTTGAATTATCGGCCGTATCAGCAGATGGTTGCCCGGCAGTAAAGAAAGCAACCGTCAAGATCATCATACCGCTATACATGCCTACTGCGTTTACGCCGAATAATGATGGGCTGAATGATATTTACCGGATACCGCCGGGTGTTCAATTATCCTTAAAGGATTTTTCAATATATGACCGTTGGGGCAACAGGGTATTCCGCACTACTGACCTGTTAAAAGGCTGGGATGGAAAATTGAAAGGGGTTAACCAGGACAGCGGCGTATTTGTGTTCGTTGTTTCCGGCGATGATGTCAAAGGCCCTGTATTTCTGAAAGGGACTTTTGCACTGATCCGCTAGCATTTTTGTTTCGGGGCAATCTATTGGGAAATAAAATTATCATACAAACAATTAACTGTTTTTCTTATTACAGTATTTATTCCGTCTGTATAGCCTGGTTTGCATCCATTTGTAATGACCACAATACCAAACTTCTCCTTTGGCTGAAAAAACATGCCGCTGTAAAGTCCGTAAGCTGACCCGGTATGACCTTTCATTGTTTTTCCCGGAATAAGATTATCCAATGTCATAATGGCGAGACCATATCCTTCTTTATCAGAAAGTTTGGTTTGCATTTGGGTTGCATTCTTTTTTGAAATGATCTTTTTTCCTTTATAGCGGCCATAGTTCATGTGCATCATCATATACCTGGCAAGATCAGTGGCTGATATCTTCATTCCCCCGGTTGGTGAAAATATGGGTGTGCTGTATCCCATAACGTAATTGGCTATTTCTTCCCGGCGGGGTGCATAAGCTCCCGGCGATGAAATGAATTTTTTTAATGAATCATCGTATTCATATAGAGTAGCAAACCGGGATTTATCCAATGAGTCCACACAGTAACCGCCATATAACCCTAAAGGATCCAGGATATGATGTTTGACATATTGGTCAAACCGTTCGCCTGATATTTTCTCAATGACAGCTCCTGCCATATTATAGTTCAGGTTACAGTACCTGTATCCTGTTCCCGGTTCGTAGTCACTATAACATTTTGCCCAGTCCGGGTTTTTATCCGGGTTAATGACATCGAGTGTAAAGTAACCCTGGCTGTCGTTGACAGATGAGCGGTGCGATAATACCATCCGGAGGGTAATAATTGTTCCGGGATACTTTGGGTTCCTTACTTTGAAGCCGAGCAGATCGCTTATATCATCATCAAGGGATAATTTTTTTGCGGCTGCTAATTGCATAATGGAAGTTGCCGAAAAAGATTTGGATATAGAAGCTATCCTGAACAGGCAGTCATCGGTCAACGGCTGATTGTTTTCCACATCTTTCAGGCCAAAAGACCGGGTATAAATGATCTTGTTATTTTTAACTACTGCCACCGAAAGCCCGACCACATTGGATTGCTCCATAATATCGCCGATACCTGCTTCCACTTTTCCTGGCTGGCCAAAACCGTGCATGGAAACAAACAATGACAGAAAAAAAGCAGCGAAAGAATGCAAGGATGCTGATCTCATCATTTCGTGGGAATTAGTGTATAAATATAGATAAACGGGAGCTATTCAACGGCATCCGATGCCGTGGGAGTTGTATGGCTTTTGCAAAGCCAATGTTTAGTCTGAGACTAAGCATAACATCCTATAGTTTTTATTTTTCTTATTAGCTTGATCAGACAGAACACTACCGGCAACGGGGGACCACCGCCTTTACCGGGGCAGGATAAAATACCTTTATCACGGTATTCTGTCGGGTGCCTGAAAGAAGTAATTTACCTTTTCAAATCATCTCACTATGCGATCAATACTTACCTGCCTTTTGTTATTAATTATCACTTATATCCAGGCACAACTACCCAAAATGGAAAATAACCGGCTGGTGTTAGACAATCCTGTTACATTTAAAACAGGCAGCAATGAACTGACGGATGAAGGGAAAGAAGCGTTGAGGCAGGTGAAAGATTTTTTGGCAGCGAAAGAGTATATCACACTGCTGCGTGTGGAAGGCCATAACGATAATAGCGGGAATGAACATGATAATCAGAAAATGACAGAGCAGAGAGCTATGGCTGTTTGCCGCTGGCTTGTAGCAAATGGTATTGATTGCAAAAGATTAATCGCGACAGGTTTTGGCAGCACTAAGCCAGTTGAATCCAATGATACTCCTGCAGGCAAAGCCGGTAATCGCAGAATGGTATTTGCAGTAGCTGCACTAAAAGGAAAAATGATCGGGGGTATGCCTGCTGAGGGTGGTGGATTAGTGGCGGGTGATCCTTGTGCCAATGATTAATGAGATCAGAGTACCGCTTTTACTTTTCCTTACTTCCTTAAGATCTTTTCCATCTTTCTGCCTTTCGCCAATTCGTCCACCAACTTGTCTAAATACCGTGCTTGTTTTGTTAAAGGATTTTCAATTTCTTCTATCCGGTAGCCACAGATGACCCCTGTTATGAGGTGAGCATTGGGATTTAATCTGGCTTTCTTAAAAAAAGATTCAAAAGTTGCTTTCCCGTCAATCAGTTCCTGAAGTTTTTTGTCATCAAAGCCGGTCAGCCATTCTATTACCTCGTGCAATTCCTCTTTTGTCCTGCCTTTACTCTCCACTTTTGTGATATAGTGCGGATAAACTGATGCAAATGTCATTTTTGCTATTCGCTCATTGTGTTCGGGTGTTGCTTTCATTATCTTTAATTTCTTTGTTCATTGTTTTGGCTGATTGTTTTTCGTCTGTCGCACAAAGCTCTTCAACTATTATCTCGTAGCCAGTTTATTGCATCTTCATTTTCTAATGCTGCTGCCTTTTTTATATAATCGAAGCCGATTTCTTTTTCACCTTTGTCAATGTATCTTTCTCCAATAGTCCAGTTTGCAATCCCAACAATTATATTCAAGTCGGTACTTTTGGGATTTAATTCTCTTGCCTTGTCGAAACAAATGAAAGCTTCGGTGTATTGTTCTTTGTCGGCGTAATTAACACCATGACGAACCCAATCCATATAACTTCTCCAATTAATTAAATATAAGTCTGCTTCTTCGTGAATTGGCTGTTCTCCTCTCAATTGTTTTCCAACTCTAAAATTTTCAATTCCATCTTTTGGTAATTCTCTTTTGTCGGTGTCTACGAAATTCTCTAAGAGAGTATACTTTACAGAATTCAAATTGTCGGCTACCTTTTGCTTGTCTGGTATTTCATATAATGGCTTGTCATAGTTAAGATAATCGAATGTGAATAAGATTGCCTTTTTAATAACTTCCTTCGGATACGGAAGGATGCTTTCTGGCTTATAAACTTTATAATCATTTTCAGCAAGCAATTTTCCATAGCCTACAATAATCTCTTGGCTAAAAGGAAAATGATAAAAGTCATCAAGTTTCCATTTTGTTGGAAACCTGATTTTGTCTTCGTTTAGCTTAGCCAAAAGCGAACTTTTGTCTGTGTCATTCTTATTTCCTATCGCATCTCTGCTTTCAACTTCTTGAATAGTTTTAAGCCAAATGAGCTGTAAGTTTATTGTTTGCACCTTTCGCCAATCACCTGAAAAATTTGCTTGCAATAAATCATCTTTAAGTTTTCGCTGAATCTTATGGTATGTGGAATTACTATTCTTTTTGTTTTGAACAAATCTAAACAGAAGCCCAATTAGAATAACTCCAGCTATAATGTAAATAATTGTCATTGTTGAAAACGATACTTACTTGTCTTTAAATATGGAAACCAGTAATGCTAAAAATGAAATGATAATTGTAATTATTGCAATATAAAACCCCCAATTTGCTCTTGCCTTTGTTGTTGGATAGTCAAAGTATTCATTCCGCAATTTGTCAACGTCAAGTTTAAGTCGTTCTTCTTCCAAATCTGATAACTGGGCTTTTTTATATTCTTTCAAATAATATTTGTTAATGTAAGCTATTGCTCCTTCATATTTAAGCCCAATTATTCTGTGAACAACATCGTCAAAAACACCAGTTGGTGAATCATCGGAAAGATGTCCGTTGTTCTTCATCATTTCAATTGCGTCTGATACAGCGAACCACTCAAAGTTTCTGACTTCAACTTCCTCACGCCTTGTTATTTTATTTTGTAGATAATGGATATTGTTGTCGTCCGCTGGTTTGGTTTTATATTTTTGGGGGTTGTTTAGAATGTCAACAAGTGTCCCAAAGTGTAACACACAATTACCATAGCTTCTTTTATAGATGGGAACATATCCTTTGGCTTCTGAACCTACTGCTGTTATTGCAAAACCAGTCCCTGCAAATAGAGCTTTTAAAATCTCATGTTCCAATACCCGTTCTTCCATAAAATAAGGTTATTAAGTTTCAGTTTTGCCAACAGGGGTTGTCGGATAAAAGAGCAGCCAACTCAAAAATATGCGAAAGTTTTAACCCCTTCAAACTTTCGCAAATCCAACCAACTCTTTCAATAGAAAATCCCACCTGCTACTGAATATATCGAAGTACGCAAATGGGATTAATAGTTTTGTGTAGAAGACCCTTCGCCAGGCTACCCTTCGTCAGGCTCAGGGTTCTCTTATGGGAAGATGCCTAATTCAGCATAGGTTGTCGCTACTTTATTAATAGCAACGACATAGGCCGCTGTACGCATATCCGGGATCGCCGGGTTATTCTTCCATTCATTCATTATTTCATGCGTGGCTGTTATCATGGTTTCTTCCAGCCCGCTGTACACCAGGTCCACTTCATCGGCGCCATGCAGGATATACTCCCTTTCTCTTTCAATTACTTTTTTTCCTGTCAATCCTTCTATCTGTCCAAGTATATGGGAGTTCATGTTCTCATTAAAACGTTTTTCCATACGGCCATAACGAACATGGCTCAGGTTCTTCAGCCACTCAAAATAAGAAACGGTTACACCGCCTGCATTCAAATACATATCCGGCACAACGATGATCCCTTTCTTTGCCAGTATCTCATCGGCATCGGGTGTCAGCGGTCCATTGGCTGCTTCACCGATCAGCTTTGCTTTTACATTTGGTGCATTATCCCCGTCGATCACATTTTCCAAAGCCGCAGGTATCAGTATATCACATTCCAGTTCCAGTGCATCAGTATTCTTCGCCAGGTTGGTTGCATTGGGAAAATTTAAAATAGAACCGGTATTCTTCCGGTGGTTGAATACTTCATCCACATCTAATCCCGCAGGATTGGTAATGCTTCCTTCATATTCAGCCAGCCCGATAACTTTTGCACCGGCATCCTGGAAGAATTTGGCAGAATGATAGCCAACATTTCCTAATCCCTGTACCACCACTCTTTTGCCTTCCACACCCACCGGCAACCCGAGTTTCTTCATAATGTCGGGCATATTACATACTTCGCGGAGACCAAAGAATACACCAAGACCTGTTGCTTCACGACGGCCGCGGACGCCACCCTGTGATACGGGTTTACCAGTTACGCAACCGGCAGCATCTATCTCGCCGGGATGCATGGCAGAATAAGTATCCACGATCCAGGCCATTTCCCTTTCACCGGTTCCATAGTCAGGAGCTGGTACATCCGTGCCGGGGCCGATAAAATTTTTCTTTATTAACTCTGCTGTATAGCGGCGGGTGATCTTCTCCAGTTCATAAGCAGAATATTTTCTTGGGTTCACTTTGATACCGCCTTTGCCACCGCCGAAAGGAACATTTACAATAGCGCATTTGTAGGTCATCAATGCTGCCAGCGCCATTACTTCATCCTGGTTCACTTCGGCGGCAAAACGAATACCGCCTTTACACGGTGTTTTGTGCTGCGAGTGCTGCACACGGTAAGCTTCAATTACCTCTACGCTTCCATCATCCCGTTTTACCGGGAAGCGCATCTGGTAAACAGCATTGCAAGCTTTGATCTGTTCGAGTATCCCTTTTTCCCATTTCGTGAATTTGGCTGCTTTGTCAAAACTTTTTTCAACAGCGCCAAAGAAACTGTAATTTTTGTCAGACATGTGAGTTCAGGTTTTTGTTTTAGCAATCGTTATTGTGAGTAGTGAATGGTGAGTAGTGAGTACGAAGCGTTTGAAATATTGACTTTTCACTATTGACCATTCACTACTATTCTTTTTCAAGTTTACCGATCTTCCGGTCCAGTCTTACCAGGTACAGGATCAATCCCAGCAGGATAGTGACCATGACGGCCACTACCACGTAGATACGTCCGTTGCTGCGCATTGTTTCGCCAAAACCGGATTGCGTCTTTTCCTGTGCAAACAGTATGGTGGTGGTGGCAAACAATAACAGCATCAGCAAAAATGGTTTCATTTTTTTCATTGC
>DATDIX010000298.1:0-4733 GCA_036520835.1 Chitinophagaceae bacterium
CGCTAATGAGAATACAACTATAAAGTTTTCCCACGATGCAAAAGTGGAAGGCAAACCCGTTCCTGCCGGTGAATACGGTCTGTTCTTTGTGATCAATCCGGATAATACCGGTGAAGTGATCTTGTCAAAAGATAACAGGTCCTGGGGCAGTTTCTGGTACGAACCCAAACAGGACCAGTTACGGACCAATATTAAGTTGCGGGATGTATCATTCACCGAAATGCTGACCTGCGATTTTATCAACGGCGACAAGAACTCATCAGAACTGGTGCTTAGCTGGGAGAAAAAGCAATTCCCTGTAAAGATCGAATTTGCCGTGGATGATATTGTAATGGCGAATGCAGTGGAAGAATTAAAGGGCCCGACAGGATTTAACTGGCAGGGTTATACCAGCGCCGCTAATTATGCCCTTCAGAACAAAACGAATTATGACCAGGCATTGAAATGGATAGACCAGGCGATCGCACAGAATAATGCTTTCGCCACATTAAGCGTTAAGTCGAACTTGCTGAAAGCAACCGGAAAAACAGAGGAAGCCGATAAGATCATGACTGAAGCCCTTGCTATCGCTACTGAAAACGAGCTAAACCTCTACGGTTACCAGTTGCTGAATAATGGTCAGCAGGATAAAGCCATTGAAATATTTATCCTGAACACAAAACGGTTTCCCCAAAGCGCCAATACATTCGACAGCCTCGGCGAGGCCTATGCAGCAAAAGGAGATAAAAAGAACGCCATCGCCAATTTCAAAAAATCGCTGGCCATGAACCCTCCAGCCAATGTAAAAGCCAATTCCGAAAAGTTTCTGAAGGAACTAGGCGCATTATAGCCCCGGAAGACTTTTTTATTGATATTATAAATTTATTAAAGACTATCCCCGGATAGTCTTTAACTTTAAGGTATCCTTCGAAAGCGCTGTAGGGAAAGTAACCGGCAAAACCGGCAGGAAGTAAGTAGAACAAAAGTTATATTGCCTGCTGTTCCTGTTATCCCTACATTACATATCCTTTCTCTCCCCCATGGATGCTTTTGTTTTATCCTTTGTATGCCCCTCCTGCCCGGGAAACAAGACCTGATCGCATCCTTTAACCGATTCTTATAACCTCAACTTATGAAGTCATGAAAAGAAGTTTACTCTGTTTCTTCCTGTTTTCAGCTATGCTGTTGCCCGCCAGTGCACAAGTGACCCGGTTATCCAACAATACCAGCTACGACTGGGGTTTTGCACTGACCAATACGAAGATCATACTTCGTTCTGCCAGCACCCTGAGCCTCTGGGTCTATGATATCCCGGGTAATAGTTTTACACTACTTAACATTAACGTATTTGTGGAGGAAGATTACCAATATGGTGTTATGGGCGGCAAATTGTATTTCGCCGGCAGAACAACGGGAGAAGGAATTGAGTTATGGGTAACCGATGGTACACCGGGCGGTACAGTCATGGTAAAAGATATTAATACTACTGCCCCTGCTGCTGATTCAGAACCCCGATATGGGTTTATTGAGTACAATGGGGAGCTTTATTTTACAGCCAATGATGGCAGTACCGGTCGTGAACTATGGAAGACAAACGGAACCGGGCCCGGCACCGTACGGGTAAAAGATATCAATCTTGGTATGCCGGATGCATTTCTTACTGACCCCGTTTCAAATTTCAATGTGATCAATGGCGTATTGGTGTTTTCGGCAGCCACAGTAGCTGACGGAGATGAGTTATGGAAATCGGATGGCACAGAAACCGGGACAACACAACTAAAAAATATTTTTACTGATCCGGGTGTAGGTTCACATATCAGTACGTTTACAGTATTCGGGTCTAACCTCATCTTTACCGCTTTCGATCCAACAAATGGTGATGCTATATGGAAAACAGATGGTACAGTGCCCGGAACCGTTATGGTAAAAGATGTCAATCCTAACCCACCTCCCGCGATTCCTCCCCCATTCTTTTTTGTTTTCACTTCTGTTCTTCCATCTTTCTTCAGCTTTCAAAACGAATTATATTTTACCGGAGATGACGGAACAAACGGCTATGAACTTTGGAAGACGAATGGCACCGATCCCGGAACGGTATTGGTAAAAGATATTGAACCGTTCGGGGATGGTTTTCCATTGGTTGCCCTTTCAGTAAGCAATGGCAGTAAATTTTTCTTTAGTGCCACTAACGGTACCGATGGCACAGAGCTATGGGAAAGCGATGGCACCGGGCCTGGCACTCAACTTTTTAAGAATATCGCCCCCGGATCAGACAACAGTGACCCGCTTATTTTGCCTGACTTCTTTGGCAATGGGCTGTTCCAGGGAAATAAATTCTTTTTTATAGCCAACACGCCTGCAGAAGGGACTGAGTTTTATATAAGTGATGGCACCCCGGCAGGCACTCAAATTTTAAAAGATATCAATCTTGGCACTGCAGATGCATACGATGGTGTTAACCTTTCCTGGTTTTATACCACCAACAAATTATTTTTTGTTGCGGATAATGGCGCTAACGGTGCTGAACTCTGGCAGTCTGACGGGACCGGTCCGGGAACAACCCTGCTGGCCGATGTAAACCAATTACCGGTAACAGACGGCTCTGCTATCAGATTTACGACGCTGGCCTCAAATATTCTGTTCTTTTTTGCTACCGACGGAGATGATCCCAGCAATACTGATTTTTTCAGGATCGACGGAACAGTTGGTTCATTACCGTTGCGCTGGATATCCTTTGAAGCAAAACCAGTGAACAGCGACGTCCAACTTTTATGGAAAACAGCTTCTGAGGAAAATACCGATTATTTTATCATTCAACGAAGCGATAACGGGGCGAATTATTATGATATCGGACTTGTTAATGCGGTAGGAACGGGCGGCAACCAGTATCTTTTCACTGATATAGCCGCTATGAAAAAGGCCGGGGTCAAGAAATGGTATTACCGCATTAAATGTATTGATATAGATACCAAAGCATCCATCAGCCGTGTCGTTACCGTAAAAGTCGACAAGAATGTTACGCAGGTACAGGTATTACCCAATCCTGTTGTGAATGAATTGAAACTGGTGATCAATGCAACGGGCAATGGCAACGCTGTGGTACGTGTGATGAATATGGAAGGGAAGCTGGTGTTGCAAAGACAGGTTAATGTGAACCGCGGTGAAAATGTTATTACAACTGATGCCACTCATTTGCCAAATGGTGTTTACATTTTGCAGGTGACAAATGAGGGATCATCAGCCACAGGGCGGTTCCTGATACAACGCTGACGAGTGCTGTGTAATTGAATACGGAGATAAAGGGTTTGCGAAAGCAAGCCCTTTTTTATTACTGTACATTCCGGAACATTGCCGTGCAATAAGATAAAATGAGTTTCAATTTTCAGATTACTTAAATTAGAGGAAAATCCCCGGTCTATGGCGGAAAGCAGCAAGTCGTATATGGTAAAGGCAAATGGATTTACTTTTTCTTTTACCAAGGAACAAACAGATGCCGCCGATATCGTAAAAATATCTCCAACAGAATTTAACCTTCTTGCTGATCACCGTTCCGTTCATGCAAAGCTGGCAGCCACCGATGCTTCCGGGAAAAAATTTACAATCGAAATAGAGGGTGAAACCTTTGATGTGGAGATCAGGGATGAACTGGACCAGCAATTGGAAAAAATGGGCTATGGTTCAGCTTCCGGCAAACAGGTAAAAGAGATCAAAGCGCCGATGCCGGGATTGGTATTGGAAATTGCCGTAATAAACGGGCAGGATGTAAATGAAGGGGACCGGATATTGATACTCGAAGCCATGAAAATGGAGAACAGCATCATGATACATACCAATGCAAGAATAAAAAATGTAGCGGTTTCGGCAGGCCAGGCTGTTGAAAAAGGACAGGTGCTGGTAGAATTGGAATAAATAACAGCGATGGCTGTCCCTGTTAAAATGTTTTATTAAAGTAGAAACAGATAACGATGCAAAAGATACTTGTTGCCAACCGGGGTGAGATCGCTTTACGGATCATGCGAACGATACATAAGATGGGTATCCGGTCGGTGGCGGTATATTCAGAAGCCGACCGTCATTCGCCGCATGTTTTATTTGCCAATGAAGCAGTTTGTCTTGGCCCCGCTCCTTCCACTCAATCTTACCTTAATGCTGATAAAATAATTGCTTTTGCCAAACAACTGGGTGTGGATGGTATTCATCCCGGTTATGGTTTCCTGAGTGAGAATGCTGAGTTTGCAAAAAAAGTGGAAGAAGCAGGCATCACTTTCATTGGACCGGGGCCGGAAGCAATGCGGATCATGGGTTCCAAACTGGCGGCAAAGGAATGTGTAAAGAAATACAATATCCCGATGGTGCCCGGTATTGATAAAGCTATTGAAGACATTGGCATTGCCAAAGAGATAGCCAAAAAGATCGGCTATCCCGTTCTTATCAAAGCTTCAGCCGGTGGTGGCGGCAAAGGAATGCGGATTGTAGAAAAAGAAACCGGGATGGAAGAGCAGGTGCAAAGGGCCATCAGTGAAGCCCGTTCCTCTTTTGGCGACGGCTCCGTGTTTATTGAAAAATATGTCAGCTCTCCGCGACATATAGAGATACAGGTATTGGCGGATCAACATGGCAATACGGTTCATTTGTTTGAACGGGAATGCAGCATACAGCGGCGTCACCAGAAAGTAGTGGAAGAATCGCCTTCATCAATACTTACTCCCGCATTAAGAAAGAAAATGGGAGAAGCTGCTGTGATGGTAGCTAAG
>DATDIX010000299.1:0-15807 GCA_036520835.1 Chitinophagaceae bacterium
GTTTTCAGCTTCTTCATTTCATTTTCAAACTCTTTATTGGTAACAACGAATAAATGAATAAGACCAGGTATATCATTCTTTTTACAAAGCTGATCACTGATATCAGTTTCTAACAGATCAAAGTAATTACCCGGGTGATTGATCAGTAAAACTTTTGATCCGGGTTTAATTCCCAGTTTTTTTATAAGCGGAGTTCCAGAATAACCTGCTGTAGCCATTATACAAAGTAAACGTAAATGACTGCCTGCAATAGAGGGCATATAGCGGAATTGTGCAGTTTTCTGGGAAATCCACAGCTTATCCACGTCAATCCACAGCCAATTAACCAGTGTTTCGATTCCATTTTGACAGGAATCAATGAAACCCTTTACAGCATGGCGATTCAGCCAAATCAGGGCTGTGGAAAAAAGAAATGTCAAAAAAATTTGGTTCATAAATGTAGAAAAGTGTTATTTTGTGGGAATTACTGGAAAAATTGATTCAATTCCCTGATAATGATAAGGTTTCTCGGCGAATACGAGGCTACTTTGGATACAAAGGGTCGGTTTCTACTGCCAGCGGGCTTCAAAAAGCAGCTCCCGGAGGCAGAACCGCAGCGCTTTGTTATTAACAGGGGATTTCAAAAATATTTGAATCTGTACCCTATTCAGAACTGGGACAAGTTATTTGAGGACATCAGCAAGTTGAATGATTTTGACCCGAAGGTCAGGGAGTTCCTTGACTTCTTTTTGAATGGGGCCACTTACGTGGAGCCGGACAGTGCCGGCAGATTGTTGCTGCCGCCGAACCTGAAAGAACAGGCTGGTTTAGATAAGGACATAGTGCTGGTGGCGAAGATCAAACGAATAGAAATCTGGGATAGTAATAAGTACAAACAAAAGCTCTTTGAATCATTTTCTGAGGAGAGATACAGTAACCTGGCGAATGAAGTAATGAATCCAAATCGGGGAATTAGTAATTAGGAACCAGTAGTCATGAGCAAGCATAGCGATAGCGGCCAGATTCCCAATTCCAAATTTCCCGGCTATCATGTACCTGTTTTGCTTCATGAGGTCATTGAAGGGTTACAAGTTAAAGCAGATGGTATCTATGTGGACTGCACATTTGGCGGAGGCGGCCATTCTAAAGCCATTCTCGAAAAACTGGGTAAAAAAGGTAAGCTGATCGTGTTTGACCAGGACGAGGATGCAAGAAAGAACCTGCCGGGAGATGAGCGGATGGTCTTTGTGCCGCATAACTTTCGTCATCTCCAACGGTTTTTGCGACTGCATAATATACATGCGGTAGATGGCATCATGGCCGACCTGGGTGTAAGCAGCCACCAGTTTGATGAAGCGGAAAGAGGATTTTCCATACGCTTCAATGCCAGCCTGGATATGCGGATGGACCAGCGGCAAACACTGACGGCATTTGATGTAGTGAATACGTACAGTGAGCAGCAACTGCACAAACTGTTTGAGCAGTATGGCGAAGTAACCAATGCAAAAACGCTGGCCCGCACGATCGTACTGGTCCGCAGCAACACATCACTTCAAACCATTGATGCTTTTAAGAATGCTCTCCGGGAAATTGTGAAAGGAAATCCTAACAAGTACTTTGCCCAGGTTTTCCAGGCGTTACGCATTGAAGTGAACGATGAATTGGGTGCATTGAAAGAAATGCTGCAGCAGACACCAAAACTGCTGAAGCCCGGAGGCCGGGTGGTCATTATTACGTTTCATTCTCTGGAAGATAGGTTGGTAAAGAATTTTTTCCGTCGCGGCACATTCGATGAGCCGGAAACAAATCCTTTTATCAATGACGAACCGGTAAATGAATTGAAAGTGATCACGAAGAAACCGATCCTCCCCACCGAAAATGAAATGAAAGACAACTCAAGAGCAAGAAGCGCCAAGTTGAGGATAGCGGAAAAGGTAATGATGGTATGAACTGTTCCGGAAGTTACCGGAATGCATTCCTCTTATTGCATAAAGCGGCACTAATTCAGCCTGGTGATTCTGTTTAACACAAAATAAAAACGACCCTGCGAATTTTTTTGAATGAGCTAAAAATCCACACTCAGTTTTTATGGAAGATCAATTGATAAAAGAAAAAGAACCCCGTACCGATTGGAAACGCTGGTTGAATTATCAATCTATCGTAAAACAAATTCCCTTCTTTTTATTCCTGGCACTTTTGGCGGTGATATACATATATAATGGTCACTATGCTGACAAGACCATCCGTAATATCAACCGCCTGGCCAAAGAGGTAAAAGAATTGCAATACGAGTATAAAACGGTGAAGAGTGAAGTGATGTTTCGCAGTAAGCAAAGCGAACTGGCAAAAGCAGCTGAGCCATTTGGCTTAAAAGAATTGACTGCGTCACCGGTGGTATTAAGAGATACGGTGGTAAATGGAAATGGGGGTGGGGAATAAGATAGTAGCCCGGAAGTCCGCAAGACGGAAAGTCCGGAAGACCTTTTCAGATAGCAGGGACATACTTTCCGACTTCCGGACTTCCGGACTTTCGGAAAATAAATAAAACCAACAACGACAAGCGGCGACATTGGAAGTAAGGCGTGACATATTATGGAGAGTATATCTCAGTTTTATCGGCATGGTAGTGCTGAGCCTGCTGATACTCGGTAAAGCTTTCTATATCCAGCGTTTCCAGGGTAACTACTGGCGCAGTATGAGCGACAGCATGCACCAGCAGATCGTGGAGCTGGATGCTGACCGCGGTACCATATATAGCGAGGACGGACAGATGCTGAGCACTTCACTCCCCCAGTTTGATATCTACATTGATTTTCTTGCCGATGGTTTAAGAGATAAGGACGGAAAGATCTTCAAAACAAATGTTGATTCTTTTTCCATCGCGATGGCGGATTACTTCGAAGACAAAAAAGCGGCTCAATATAAAAAAGAACTGTTGAAGGCATATCAAAGTAAAAGCCGGTACTATCCTTTAAAAAAGAAATTATCATTTGAACAGTATAAAGCTTTCAGGACATTCCCGCTGGTAAAGCTCGGACGGAACAAAAGTGGTGTGATAGTAGAAGTAAACAGTAAAAGACTATCCCCATTCGGATTGCTTGCTAACAGGACGATCGGACTCTCAAGGGAACACATCGCCAGCAATGGGAAAGTGAAAAAGCAGAATGTAGGGCTTGAGAAAAGCTATGACAGTTTGCTGAGTGGCCAGAAAGGTCAACGCCTGGTGCGGTTCATTGCCGGCGGCGCTGTCCCGGTTGAAGGTTTCCAGGTTGAGCCGGAAAATGGCAAAGATGTTTTTACAACACTTGACGTGAACATGCAGGATATAGCAGAGAATGCTTTGCTGACGATGCTGGTAAAAAGTGAATCACTGTATGGAACCTGTATTGTGATGGAAACAAGAACCGGTAAAATAAAAGCGATGGCTAATCTCGGCCGCCGGCCCGATGGCAGCTACTGGGAAGATGATAATTATGCCCTGCGTGTTACAGAACCAGGGTCAACAATAAAATTAGTGACGCTTTTATCAGTATTGGATAAAGGAAGTTCAAAGCTGGATGACCTGGTGGAAGTGGGCAGTGCTGGTCAAATGGTGGTGGGACCCAGGAATGTGAATGACGCCGAACGTTCTCCCAAACCCGTATTGACCGTGAAGGAATGTTTTGCGCATAGTTCCAATGTAGGAATGAGTAAGCTGGCATTTAAAGCGTTTGGCAATAACCCGTCGGAATTCAAAAAGTACCTCAACCGTTTTCACATGGATGTTCGTTCACCGGTTGATCTTTCCAATATCCCTTCGCCGCAATTGGCGTCGTTGGAAAAAAAGAATGGCGGGTTAATGAACATGATCACTATGAGTTTTGGATATGCGGTACAGGTGAGCCCGTTGCATACGCTTACGTTGTACAATGCGATAGCCAATAACGGGAAGATGATGAAGCCTTATCTCGTCAATAGTATACAGAGTAACGGTATCATATTAAAACAGTTTTCACCGACCGTGCTGGAAGAAAGTATCAGTGATGCTTCCATTGTCGAAGGCGCAAAGCAAAGTATGGAAGCGGTTATTACAGAAGGAACAGGCAGACCCACATTTAAAGACATGCCTTTCCCCATTGCTGGTAAAACCGGAACGGCACATGTGGCTGATGGGAACATTAAATATTATGACGGAGTTTACCAGGCATCATTTGTTGGTTACTTCCCGGCTAATGATCCGCAATACTCCTGTATCGTGGTAATAAGATCAAAGCCGCATGCAGCAGTTCACTATGGCGGTTCGCTGGCCGGGCCTGTGTTCAAAGAAGTGGCAACAAAACTTTATGCCATGTATGTGCAGAAGAAAGACCCTGGAATGTATGCGATCAGGACAGACAGCTCCGCTTATTTCTATGCAGGCCATGCGGGAGATATAAAGAAAGTATATACCACACTGAATGTTTCGTATGCCGATTCTGTGGAGCAAAATGACTGGAGCAATGTGTATTCAAATAATCATCAGCCGGTGATGACAACTAATAAAGTTCGTCCGCAGGTAATGCCCAATGTAAAAGGAATGGGTTTGAAAGATGCTCTGTACCTGCTGGAGAATATGGGACTGAAAGTAGCTGTCAAAGGCAGGGGCAAGATCGTGTCGCAGTCTATTGTGCCGGGAGCAGGCCTTGCGAAAGGAATAACAGTGACACTGGAGCTGGCCGGTTAAATGAAGCTGAGCAATGAGATTACAGGACATATTATATAAAGTGAGCATCAGGTCGGTGGCGGGAAAAACGGACATAGAAATAAAAGATATACAGATCGATTCAAGAAAGGTGAAAACAGGTTGTGTGTTTGTGGCAGTGAAGGGAGCAGCAGCAGATGGTCATGAGTTCATTGATAAAGCAGTCGGATCAGGAGCAGTAGCTGTCGTGTGTGAAACAATGCCATTGTCGCTTAAAGACGGAGTGGTGTATGTGCAGGCAGAGAACAGCGCTGCGGCAGCAGGATATATGGCACATAATTTTTTCGGGCAGCCATCAGAAAAAATGAAACTGATTGGAGTGACCGGGACAAATGGAAAAACGACAATAGCGACATTATTATATAAGCTCTTTACATCGTTGGGATATACATGCGGGTTATTAAGCACAGTTGAAAATCACATTGGTAACAAAATAGTGCCTGCTACGCATACAACGCCGGATGCCATTAGTTTGAATACCTTACTGAAACAAATGGCGGATGAAGGCTGCACACATGTGTTCATGGAATCAAGTTCACATGCCATACAGCAGCATCGTATCACGGGGTTGCAGTTTGCAGGCGGGATTTTCAGCAATATCACGCATGATCACCTGGATTATCACAAAACATTTGATGAATATATCCGGGTAAAAAAGGCCTTTTTTGATTCGCTGAATTCATCAGCATTTGCGATCAGCAATGCTGATGATAAAAGAGGGGCGGTAATGCTGCAGAATACCCATGCGAAAAAGTATTTCTACAGCCTGAAGACGCTGGCAGATTTTAAAGGAAAGATCATTGAAAACAGTTTGATGGGTTTAGTGATGGATATAAATGGACAGGAAGTTCATTTCAGGCTGATCGGGGAATTCAATGCCTATAACCTGCTGGCAGTATACGGAGCAGCAGTTTGTTTGAACGAAGACAAACATGAAGTGCTGAGAAACCTGAGTGTGCTGACCGGGGCCGAAGGAAGGTTTGATTACATGATGTCAGCAAAGGATAAAGTAATAGCCATCGTGGATTATGCACATACACCGGATGCTTTGCTAAATGTGCTGGCAACGATCAAAAAATTAAAGAAAGGGTTTGAACAGGTAATAACAGTGGTAGGGTGCGGGGGCGACAGGGATAAAACAAAAAGACCGGTGATGGCGGAAGCAGCTTGCGAACATAGCGATAAAGTGATATTCACCAGTGATAACCCGAGAAGTGAGGACCCTTTGCAGATCATAAAAGATATGGAAGAAGGGTTGTCTGTTGGGGCGAAAAGAAAGTATATCTCGATAGCGGACAGGAAAGAGGCGATAAAGACAGCGATCAGTTTGGCGAAACCGGAAGATATAGTATTAATAGCGGGAAAAGGGCACGAGAAATACCAGGAGATAAAAGGAGTAAAATATGATTTTGATGATAAGCAGGTAGTGAAGGAGATGTTTGAGACATTAGAAAGGTGAGTAGTGCCCTTCGGCAAGCTCAGGGTGACGTCAGTGGTGAGTGGTTCACGGAAATCGAAGAAAGTGCTGACAACTCACTATCGACAAAACCAGAAACCAGTAACCAGTAACAAGGAACCAGAAACCAGAACCCAGCAATGCTGTATCACTTATTTGAATGGTTTAACAAGCAGGAGATAGTTTTCCCGGGAAGTGGGTTGTTCAACTTTATCACTTTCCGTGTAATACTGGCCATGCTGTTGGCTTTGGGTATCTCAATGGTCTATGGCCGGAAGCTGATCAATTATTTAAGGAAGAAACAGATCGGTGAAAGTGTTCGTGACCTGGGATTGGCAGGGGAACAAAGCAAAAAAGGAACGCCGACGATGGGAGGTATTATTATTATCCTGGCGATACTGATACCTACCTTATTATTAGCGAACCTGAATAAAGTATATATCCGGTTGATGCTGGTGAGTACTATTTGGCTGGGAATAATTGGTTTTGTAGATGATTATTTAAAACTCCGTGCAAAGCGATTGGCTCAGCAATCAGGCGGAACTTATAAGAAGACAGATAAAGACGGGTTAGCCGGGTGGTTTAAAATATTAGGGCAGGTCGGATTGGGGATCATTGTTGGTGCTACCCTGTATTTCAACAGCAATGTGAAGATATGGAGGGAGTATATCGGAACACCATCCACTGCGGATACAACGGTCTTTGCAAAAGAAATAAATGGGAAGACCCGGTACTTCGCGGAAAGTAAAGTGATAGTCACGACCATTCCTTTTGTAAAAAATCATGAGTTCAATTATTCGAAATTGTTACCGGCCAGTTGGAGGGATTATACATGGGTTCTTTACATATTGATAGTGATATTCATCATCACGGCTGTATCCAACGGGGCGAATATTACTGATGGACTGGACGGGTTGGCGACGGGTACTTCGGCATTGATAGGAGTGCTGCTTGGAATTTTTGCGTATGCAAGCGGCAGCCTGGTGTTCGCCGATTACCTGAACATCATGTATATCCCGAATCTCGGCGAGCTGTCCATATTTATTGCGGCCATGATCGGGGCCTGTATCGGGTTTCTTTGGTATAACTCTTACCCGGCGCAGGTGTTCATGGGTGATACAGGGAGTTTAACCTTAGGCGGGATCATTGCAGCGCTGGCAATTATCGTTCATAAAGAGTTATTGATACCCATATTCTGCGGTGTGTTTTTAGTAGAGAATGTAAGTGTGATCATGCAGGTGAGTTATTTCAAATACACAAAGAAGAAGTATGGTGAAGGAAGGCGGATCTTTTTAATGAGCCCTCTCCATCATCATTACCAGAAGAAAGGATATCATGAGTCAAAGATCGTGACGCGGTTCTGGATCATTACAGTGTTGCTGGTATTATTAAGCATTGTTACGTTGAAATTGAGATAAAGCGGTGGGGGAACTTATTATTGAAAAACCAAACCACCATCCTCAAACCCGATGGAAACTAAAAGAACCAATTTAAAGTCATTGAGGTGCATGAAAAACTGATGCTTTTGAAGAACCAATCTTCCGTACACTAAGCCTTATGTCGCACGGGCTGACAATAAAAGTGCGACGTGAACAATGGAGAAGCGGTTAGTCATACTGGGTGGAGGGGAAAGCGGCGTTGGTGCTGCGATCCTGGCGAAGCAAAAGGGATATGACGTATCCGTTTCTGACGAAAGCTCTTTGAAAGAAAATTATCGTATCGAATTACGCAATGCAGGAATTGCATTTGAAGAGGGTAGGCTGAATGAAAAAAAGATCCTTTCCGCTGATGAGGTAATGAAAAGCCCGGGCATACCGGAAAAGAATGAAATGGTGAAGCAGATCAGGAAAAAAGGAATTCCTATTATCAGCGAGATAGAATTGGCTTACCGCTTTAAAGGCAATAGTAAGATCATCGCTATCACCGGCAGTAATGGAAAGACCACGACAACGGCGCTCACGTTTCACATTTGCAAAGAAGCAGGACTGGATGCAGGGTTGGTAGGGAATATCGGTTATTCATTTGCCAGGCAGGTAGCGGAAGATCCGAAAGCATTGTATGTCGCAGAGATCAGCAGTTTCCAGTTGGATGATATCAAAACCTTCAGGCCTGATATCGCCATACTGACAAATATCACGGAGGATCATCTCGACCGGTACGATTACAATTTTGAGAATTACATCAGGAGCAAGTTCCGTATTGCGGAAAACCAGCAGTCCAATGATCATTTCATTTACTGCGCCGATGATGAAGTAACTATGAAATATATAAACGGATTCAATATCCAAGCTAAACAACTGCCCATTAGTATGAAAAGAGAACTACCGAACGGAGCATTTATTAAAGACGGGGACATGTACATCAGAACAGGACAGGACTTTGTATCAATGAGCGTATTTGATTTTGCATTGAAAGGAAAGCATAACCAGTACAACACGATGGCAGCCTGTGTTGCCGCCACTACCCTTGATATCCGGAAGGATAAAATAAGGGAAGCGGTACAGAATTTTCAAAGCCTGGAGCACCGGATGGAACCGGTGGCAACGATAAGAGGTGTGGAGTTTATCAATGACAGCAAAGCGACGAATGTGAATTCTACCTGGTATGCATTGGAGAGTATGACGAAGCCAACCGTTTTAATATTGGGTGGGGTGGATAAAGGGAATGATTATTCGCTGATCGCTGATCTTGTAAAAGAAAAAGTAAAAGCAATTATTTGCCTGGGAACAGATAACAGGAAAATACATGAAGCTTTTGGAAATATGATTAGCCCTATTGTAAATACAGGCAGCGCCTTAGAAGCCGTACATGCTGCCTTTCATTTTTCATCAAAGGGCGATGTGGTTTTATTAAGCCCGGCCTGCGCAAGTTTTGACCTGTTCAAAAATTATGAAGACAGGGGAAAACAGTTCAAGCAGGCGGTGAAAGATCTATAGTGAATGGTGAGTGGTGAGTAGTGAATGAAGAGCCTGTCGGTCCAAAGGACTCCTTGGGAGCAGGCGGGGATTGATGAATGGAGAAAAGAAAGATGAAGAGTGCGACGCAAGGAAGATGATCAGGGGACCGGACGATGACAACAAAATAAATAGAAAGACTTTGACTTTAAGATAATGGCAGAAGCAGTAAACATACCGCAACCTTTACAAAATCCGTTTGGTCAGCTGGTGAGCAGGACCAAAGGAGATAAAGTGATATGGGCATTGACCGTATTGCTGGTACTTGTTTCATTGCTGGCGGTATATAGCGCAACGGGCTCATTGGCCTATAAAAATTATAAAGGCAACACGGAAGTATATCTCTTCAAGCAAGTAATGTTCATCTTCATTGGCTTGCTGGTCGTTTACTTTGCCCATAAGGTCAATTATGTTTATTATTCCGGCATATCAAAAGTTGTATTTATCCTGACCATACCTCTTCTTATCTATACTTTGTTCTTTGGTGTGAGCATGAATGAAGGAAGCCGCTGGATCAGGTTGCCGCTGATCAATATGACAATGCAAACTTCTGACCTGGCCAAGCTGGCTCTGTTCATGTACCTGGCAAGATTGCTCAGTAAAAGGCAGGATGTGATCAAGGATTGGAAAAAAGGATTTGTCCCGGTTATGATACCTGTTGGTATCACTTGTTTACTGATCGCCCCGGCCAATCTTTCTACAGCATTATTACTTGGCGCCAGTTGCCTGATGTTATTATTCATTGGCAGGGCAAAGGTGAAGCATATTTTAATAGTTATGGGTGTGGCTGCTATACCCATTCTGTTTCTTGTAGCCGCAGCTATGGTCCGTCATAGTTCTTCAAATGAAGTGACCATTGAATCTAAAAAAAGTTCGACAGGGATTTTTGGAAGAGTGGGTACATGGGTGAGCCGGGTAGAGTCATTTATATATGGAGGTAAAGAGGCCGATAGTGATGATATGTACCAGGTGAACCAGGCAAAGATGGCGATCGCCAAAGGTGGTGTATTGGGTGTTGGTCCCGGTAACAGCACGACAAGAGATTATTTACCGCAGGCATATAATGATTTCATTTTTGCCATCATTATAGAAGAGTATGGTTTTGCAGGCGGGGCATTCATCGTCTTTATTTACCTGGTGTTCTTATATCGCTGTATAAGGATATTTAAAAAATGCCCGTATGCATTCGGTGCTTTCCTGGCACTGGGATTAAGTTTTACACTGGCGATACAGGCAATAGCTAATATGGCGGTAACAGTAAACCTGTTTCCTGTCACAGGAGTGACATTGCCATTGGTAAGTATGGGAGGAACGAGTTTCATATTTACCTGCCTGGCGATAGGAATAATATTGAGTGTCGGAAGAAATGTGGAGGGACCGGAAGCCCCCTCAAACTCCCCCGGTGGGGGAGCTTAAGGAAAAGTTCTTTAATAAAAAAGGTTCTTGATGAGCGAAGCACAAAGAGAAGAAGTGAGTTTCCAATCCCCCTCCACCGGAGGGGTTAGGGGAGGCCGCATTATAATAGCTGGTGGAGGAACAGGCGGACATATTTTCCCGGCAATAGCCATTGCCAATGCGCTGAAAGAGAAGGATAGGGATATTGAACTATTATTTGTCGGGGCAAAGGGAAAAATGGAAATGGAAAAAGTGCCGCAGGCAGGGTATAAGATAGAAGGATTGGATATAGCGGGTTTCAACCGCAGCTCTTTGATAAAAAATATTGGTTTGCCTTTCAAACTGGTAAAAAGTTTTTTGCAGGTGCGGTCCATCTTCAAAGAATTTAAACCGGATGCGGCGATCGGTGTAGGCGGTTATTCCAGTTTTCCTGTTTTGCGATCAGCACAGGCAAAAAGAATTCCCACTTTCATTCACGAGTCGAATTCTTTTGCCGGCAAATCGAATATACTGCTGGGAAAGAAAGCGACTAAAGTGTTTACCGGAACTGACGGGATGGAGAAATTTTTTCCAAAAGAAAAAATTATGGTGACGGGAAACCCGGTCAGGTCAGCCATCGCTCAGTCAACGATCAGCCAAGCTGAAGGGAGAAAATTCTTTTCCCTGGAAGAAGGAAAAAAAACTGTGCTGGTGATCGGTGGAAGTTTAGGTGCCAGGTCTATTAATGAAGCAATAGATAAACACCTGGACGGATTGCTGAATGCAGGGTTGCAATTGATCTGGCAAACAGGAAAGACGTATACGCCTAAAGCAAAAGTGGGTAAAGGAGTTCGGGTAAACGCTTTTATCAACCAGATGGAATATGCGTATGCAGCAGCGGATATGGTAATATCAAGATCAGGGGCGATGTCGGTGGCTGAATTATGTGTGGTGAAAAAACCTGTACTGTTCGTGCCTTACCCGTTTGCAGCCGAAGATCACCAGACCGTGAATGCACAACAACTGGTGAACAAAAATGCGGCGCTGATGATAAAGGATAGTGAAGCGCTGGATAAAGTGGTGCCGGCGATCATTGAACTGGCAAAGGATGAAGGTAAACAAGCGGAGTTGAAGAGAAATATTGGAACGTTAGCTATTACGGATGCCGACAAAAGAATCGCTGAAGAAATTTTAAAAGCCCTTTAGGGTTTATAAATGATACAAGCAATACTGTCCTTATGATTACCCCCTTCGGGGGATTTGAAAACCCTCTAAATCTCCCTAAGGGGAGACTTAAGAGATGGCAAAATGAACGGAGGTTAAATGAGTGAACCGAAGGTGAACGAAATGTTTAAAGACTCCCCTTTAGGGGTTGGGGGTGTTGTTTATTTCGCAGGCATCGGGGGAATTGGAATGAGTGCTATAGCGAGGTTCTTTCATTCAAGGGGAATTAAGGTAAGCGGCTATGATAAAACGCCGACTGCTTTGACCAAAGAACTGGAGGCAAGCGGGATCGCTATACATTATGAAGATAATGTTGATCTCATTCCAAAAGATGCGGAGCTGGTGGTGTATACGCCGGCTATCCCGAAAGACCACAAAGAGCTGAACTTTTATCAGCAAAATGGTTACAGGGTGGTGAAGCGGAGCGATGTGTTGCAGTTGATCACCGAAAGTTCTTTTAATATCTGTATCGCAGGTACGCATGGTAAAACAACCATTACTACCATGGTGGCGCATTTGCTGCGTGATAGCGGTTATGGGTGTAATGCTTTTCTCGGAGGCATCTCCGTGAATTACGGAACTAATTTCTGGAGTGATCCGCGAAATGTATGTGTGATAGAGGCGGATGAGTATGACAGAAGCTTTTTGAAATTAAGTCCGGATGTAGCGATCATCACTTCCATGGATGCCGATCACCTGGATATATATGGTACAGCTGAGGCAGTGGAGCAGGGTTTTATTGATTTCAGTAAAAAGGTAAAGCCGGGTGGTTTATTGATACGGCAGTTTGGTTTGAAAAGAGGAAAAGAGCTGAAAGCGGATAAACATATTACGTACAGCCTGCAGAATGAAAGCGCTGATGTATATGCAACCAATATCCGGATGATGAATGGCAGTTATGAGTTTGATGTGATGATGTCCGCAAGGACTCCTTTGGAGAAAGATAATATGCTGGACAATGTGAAACTGAATATGGGAGGGATGCATAATATAGAAAATGTAGTAGCAGCTATCGCAGTGGCAAGTTCTTTAAAAATTGAGAATGAAAAGATCAAAAAGGCCGTGGAATCATTCCGGGGTGTGAAGAGAAGGTTTGAATATATTGTGAAGAATGATAAGATCGTATTCATTGATGATTATGCTCATCACCCCGAAGAGCTGAGGGCTTTGATAACCGGGGCGATGACCTTGTTCAAAGGGAAAAAATGTACGGTGATCTTTCAGCCTCATCTCTACTCCCGGACAAGGGACCAGGCAGATGGATTTGCAGAAGTGCTGGACATGGCAGATGAAGTGATCCTGTTGCCGGTATACCCGGCGAGAGAGCTGCCGGTAGAAGGAGTGAACAGTGAGATGATATTAAGAAAGATGAAAAAGGATCATAAAAGAGTGATGACGAAAGAAGAGTTGATGAACTGGATAAAGAATGATTATGTGAAGACTATCAATAAAGAATTTGGGGAAGTATTGATCACATCGGGTGCGGGAGATATTGATACACTGGTAGCGCCAATAAAAGAATGTCTGAACCAGGATTTATAAGATTGATTGGATTGTTGGGAATATGATTGACTAGTTCCGGGCTTTAGCCCGGAGATTAAAAGTAAAAAGTATTAAACTAACCCCGAAGGGGTTAAACATAAAGTGTGGATACAAAAAAGATGATACGAAAGATATTATTTGTCGCCATGTGGATGGTGATCGGGGGCGGTATGCTGACCCTGCTGATCGCTGCTATCGGACGGCAAAAAAGAGACCAGTGCAAGGATTATACTATCAGCATAAAAGGCACACAGAGGAACCTGTTTGTAGATCAGAAAGATGTACTGAAAGTATTAAAAGAAACAGCAAAGGGCGATATCAAAGGGCAAAAAAAATCAACCCTGAAACTGCAGCAAATGGAACAGGTGCTGGAAAAAAGCATCTGGATAAAAGATGCCGAACTCTATTTCGATAATAAGGAAGTATTGCATGTTTCAGTAACAGAGAGAGAGCCGGTAGCAAGAATATTTACCATTACGGGTAAATCATATTATATAGATGATGAGAAAAAGAAAATGCCATTGTCGGATAAACTGAGTGCAAAAGTTCCTGTATTCACCGGTTTCCCGGAAAAGGTATTGGGCAAGAGAGACAGCGCCTTATTGCATAATGTAAAAGCGGCAGCCATATTTATCCTTAATGACCCTTTCTGGATGGCACAGGTGGCACAGATAGATATCACAGCGGAAAGAAATTTCGAAATGATCCCGGTAGTGGGCAATCATACGGTGATATTGGGAGATGGGGAGAATATGGAAAGAAAATTTCGACGCCTGTTCATATTCTATAAAAACGTATTGAGCAAAACCGGTTTTGATAAATACAAAGCCATCAATGTACAGTATGCCGGACAGGTTGTAGGAATAAAGGACAACGGCACGAAGAGGGATACAGCCCAGTTGCGGTTAAATGTAGAAAAGTTATTGCGCCAGGCCCGGGAAATGCAAAACGATTCGCTGATGGCAGCAAGGGCTTTTAAAGAACAAAGGGCAATACAGGTTGACCCCGGTATTGCCGCTATTGAAAAAGGTACCCAGGACGAAAATAATATAAAGGAACAAGTAAGAAGTCTCACCAATCCTGTCCCGATGACTGATCCAGTCCCTATGAAACCTTTATTGGATTCCAAACATAATGAAAAACAGGCGACAAATCCAAAGAGTATGGAAAAAGAACCAAAGGCGGTATTGAAGAGGCGGGAGTAGTCTGAAAGTCAGTAAGTCGGAAAGACCGAAAGACGCGGCCGGTCTACCCGACTTCCGGACTATAAAACGAAAATTATTCGATTATATAACCCTTGTACAAACAACTAAACGCAAAATATCATGAATCAAGAACAGCCCATTATTGTCGGTCTTGACATCGGGACAACTAAAATCGCTGTGATCGCCGGTCGCAAAAATGAATTCGGAAAGCTGGAGATACTCGGTTTTGGTAAAGCCAATTCCAACGGTGTGAAGCACGGGCAGGTGCTCAACATTGACGAAACGATCAAAGCCATCCGGACGGCCCTGGAAAATTGCTTCGCTTCCAACCCAAACCTGGATATTAATGAAGTGTATGTCGGCATTGCCGGTCACCATATAAAAAGCCTGCAGACCCGCGGTGATATCGTTCGCCAGGTGTCGGAAGAGGAGATCACCCAACGGGAAATTGATCAGCTCATCAGCGACCAGTATAAAACCTATATTCCTGCAGGCGACCAGATCATTGATGTGATCCCGCAGGAATTTACAGTTGATAATTTTCAAAATATCCCTAACCCCATTGGATATGGTGGTGTGAAGGTTGGAGCCAACTTTCACATCATCACCGGTGATAAGAATGCGATCCGCAATATCAACCGCAGTGTAGAAAAATCAGGATTGCATACCAAAGACCTGGTGTTACAACCACTGGCTTCTTCTTCGGCTGTCATGGCGCAGGAAGACCTTGAAGCCGGTGTGGCCATCGTTGATATCGGCGGCGGTACTACTGACCTTGCTGTTTTCTATGAAGGCATTTTAAAACATACTGCCGTTATTCCATTTGCCGGGGAAAATATCACGAATGATATTAAGACAGGGCTGGGAGTTTTAAAAACACAGGCGGAGCAAATGAAAGTGCAGTTTGGCTCTGCATTGGCGAACGAAGCAAAAACCAACGCTTATATCACCATTCCTGGTTTACGCGGTATGCCGGCCAAAGAGATCAGTGTAAAAAATCTCGCCAACATAGTTCAGGCAAGAATGAGTGAGATACTTGATTTTGTTACTTATCACCTGAAACAGGTGGGCCTGGATAATAAAGCCCTTAATGGCGGAGTGGTGCTTACGGGTGGCGGTTCACAATTAAGACATCTTATTCAACTGACAGAATATGTAACCGGCTTGCCGGCAAGAATTGGTTTCCCCAATGAACACCTGGCGGCAGGGCATATTGAAGAATTAGCCAAACCAACTTACTCTACCTGTATTGGACTTATCCTGAAGGGATATGATGATTACGAACATAACCGCAAGGAATTTGAAAAAGAATTCAAGAAAGTGGAAGTGCCGGATGGATTAAAGAAAACAGCG
>DATDIX010000300.1:0-2798 GCA_036520835.1 Chitinophagaceae bacterium
CGAGGAGAACCTTCATGAAGCGCTGAAGCTGAACCTGGAGCTCGAAGGATATGATGTGACTTCTGCCTTTGACGGGGCAGCCGCTATCAATGCGGTAAGTGCGGAGTATTTTGATCTTATTATTCTCGATGTCATGTTGCCGGAAATGGATGGCATCAGTGTAGCGGAAACAGTTCGTATCAGCAATAACGAAGTTCCTATTCTTATTCTCAGCGCAAAGAACAGCAGCGCCGACAGGGTGCTGGGCCTGAAAAAAGGGGCTGATGATTATTTGACCAAGCCGTTCAACCTGGAAGAGCTTTTATTAAGGGTGCATAAGCTTATTGATAAGAATAAAAAGCTGCAGGATAAATCTTCCCTGGGCAATACTTATTCGTTCGGTGATAATATCATTGATTTCAAAGCGCAGGAAGCGACCAGCAAAGCGGGCCAAAAGATACAACTGAGCAAAAAGGAAACCATGCTGCTGAGGCTTCTTATTGAAAATAAAAACGAAGTAGTGCCCCGGGAAAAGATCTTACAGGCGGTTTGGGGTTATAATGTCTATCCTACTACGCGGACGATCGATAATTTTATTCTCAACTTCCGTAAATACTTCGAAGAGGACAGCCGCAATCCTAAATACTTTCATTCTGTAAGAGGGGTGGGGTATAAGTACTCCGAGTGATAACATTGACAAATCTCTCAGTCCTGCAGTTGCTCAAGCGCTACTTTTGCCCTGGCCAGTAATTCCTGTTTATCGTGGATGAATTCAGCTTTTGTAAATGCGGCGGCCTCACATTCTTCTAGAATACCGGCAATGATCTTTGACCGATCATCAGCGAGCCGCTTTGCCTGTAATGCTTTCTGCAATTCCTGCTTATTCATCCGGCTGCCGGATAAATGCAGGGTAACGCCCAGGTGATCCCAGATAGTTTTTTGTAAAATGACATAGAACCCCGGGTCATTTTTTTCCAGTGCGATATAAGCGGGTTTTAATCTTTCTTCAATACCCGGGCTTGTTTTCTTTTCTTCTGTTGTTTGAACAGGAGCAGTTGTTTTTATTTTTTTATAAAACCACCAGGCGCTGGCTATCAGTAGCAGTAATAGCACAGTTCCTTCCAGCCAGGGTATAAGAGGTTTATTACTGTTGCCATTTTCATTCTGCACAATTGTTTGCGCCTCTTTTTCCCTGTCACTGATCTTTATTTCAACAGGTTTTGTGGACAGGGTTTTATATTTATTACTGTCAGTATCAAAAAAGACAAACGAAAAAGAAGGTACGGTATAAACACCGGCCTTACCTGCTACAAAAGGAAAGCGGAAGGTCCTTGTTCCTTTAAGCGGTATATGTGTTTTGTCCAGCGAATCTTTAACCGAGGCTTCAAACGCTTCCACGCCGGCGGGCCATTGTATAGCAGGGGCCGTCAGTTGTGTAAAATTTCCTTTCCCCCCGATAATGATGACCAGGTCGCCTTCTTCATTTTTCACCAGTTCCTTTTTTTCCAGTAATGCGGAGATAGTAAAGCTGCCTGTTGCACCGCTGAATAATGGCGGCTTATTTTTTTCTGGGTAAGGTTTTACACTGATCGTTATTTTTTCAGTGCTGATACTGCTTTCATATGTCACGATATTATTGTCACTGCTTTTTTCCTCCCTGTTTTCATGAACACCCTCAATAATTTCCTGCTCTGTTTTTTTATTCACTGCACTTTTTGAGAACTCCACCTTATTCAATACTTCCATGGCATCTATCATGAACAGGCCGGCCTGGAGGGGGTATAGCTGAACGTTACGTACAGTGTGCACCTCAAATTTTTTCCCGTCGATCGTTTCAGGATGGGATACTTTATCGCTTAGGCTCACGATATCCTGTACAGAAAAGCCGTAGAAACCCGGGTTTTTCACAATATCAGACTTCGACTGAAGCCGGGAATACAACTTGAAAGTTGCCACTACCGGTTCACCGACGTAACAACTTTTTTTGTTAACCATTACTTTCATGAAAAGATTCTTTCGCATCTTTTCATACGGGTCTTCACCGGGATGCAGGAAGTAGGCAGAAGCATTTTCCTCTTCTTTTTCAACGGCCACAATCGTTATATCATCACTTTTAATAAACCGGCCATTTATGGTAGCTGAAGCGCCGGGTATAATAAACCTTCCGGGGCTAAGAGCCTCAAGGGTAACAACATAATTTTTTACCGGCTTCAGACCATCGGGGCTATTTACTTTTCCGGGATAGATATTTGGTCCGCTTACCAGACGGAGACCTGTAAAGTAGGGTAGATTGAAACCGTCATTTCCTTCTATATTCTCTACTGTATACTGTACAAAAAAAGATTCCCCGACTTCGACCGTAGATTTTTGTACAATCGTTTTAAAGATCACCTGTGCTGTTGCATTAATGCAAACGATAAGCAGGCTTAAAAGTAAAATTATTTTACAAGGGAGTTTTTGCATCAGCTGTAAAAGTAATAAGCTGTACGCAAGGATTAAGCTAAATAGTATAAATGGGTTAAAACTATTACAGTTGGGGAACTGTTAATTTCACCCCTTTACGGGGCGGGGTCTACAGATCTCCCAATTGTGGTCTCAGGATAATATCTTCCACGCAGGCCTGCGGCGAAAGTTGGGAAGCGGTATAAATTAGTTTGGCTACATCTCCCGCTTCCATGATGCGTTTGGAAGAATTATCATAATCTCCCCATGAGCCGGTCATCACAGCCCCGGGAAGAACAGATGTTACTTTAATACCATGCGGTTTCATTTCTTCCCGCAGGTTTTTACTAAAACCATATAATGCAAACTTGCTGATA
>DATDIX010000301.1:0-2185 GCA_036520835.1 Chitinophagaceae bacterium
CAGCAGGTATTCGTTTTTAGAAAACACCACCTGCTCAAAACAATCATGGAGCGCAAACTGTGCCTCTTCACTGAGTGGGTAATAATTTTTTATATGATTCAGGAGTTGCTCCACGTAAGCGTTGAATTGGTAATGGCATGAAATTAGGAAAGAAAACAATAGTATGATATTGGAAGTTTCTGATTTCACGGTCCTATTTTCTCGGCTTTTATTGTAAACCTTAAATTATTATTTGCACGAGGAGGCCGTCTCAAAAGAGATGGCTTCTTTTTTTATTTACGATGATGATAGAGATGATTAATGAGTTGTGTTGGTTTTGTTACAGGAGGTTCGTGGGAAGATGGTAGCGTAGATGATGTAAACACGCCGGTTTTTTCCCGGTTTTAAGCGGCCACTTTCTTTAAGTTGTGTGCCAGGCAGAGTAATCCCCATTCGATCTCGGTTTTATCGATGCCTTTGAGTAAAAACCGTTTGAAGTTTTTATTGGATTTGATATTACCAAAGACAGGTTCCACATCCGCGGGCCGTTGCTTTCGATAATAAATCCCTTTTTCTGTCTTCAGTCGCTCGTGGGCTTGTTGTTTAAGTTTTCTGCCATTGTGATTGATTTGTATAACCCGGTTGCCCTTTTGCTTGTGGCAGGCTTCTTTCAGCGGGCAGTGCCTGCACCCGCTTGCTTTATAAAGCGTATAGGTTTTTCTAAACCCGTTTTCATTTTTGCTGTACTGGCCAATGTTTTTCATTTCCGTGCCGGCCGGGCAGAGATAAACATCTTTATGCCCATCATATTCTAATTGCTCACTGCTAAAAGGATTGGGCTGCCAGTTCTTTTTTTGTTTGCGGTCAAAGTCTTTCGGTTTTACATAGGCTTCGATATTGTGACGGTTCAGGTATTGATAATTTTCTTCGCTTCCATATCCCGCATCGGCCACCTGCACTCCGGGCATTGAACCATATAATTTTTTATGCTGCTCCAGGTGAGGGATCAGTGTTTTGGTATCAGTGGGGTTGGGATGTAAACTGTAATTGACCACAAATTGATTGTTGGTAGATAACTGTACATTGTATCCGGGCTTAAGCTGGCCGTTAAGCATGTGATCTTCTTTCATCCGCATAAACGTAGCCCCGGTATCGGTCTTGCTGTAATTGTTGCGGCCCTTCAGTATCTTTTCCTGCTTTGCATATTGTTTTAGTTTAGCCGGCCAGTTCTTCCTTCCATAATTTAATTTTTGTTTTATCTCTTTGCTTACTTCAACATCTTTAAGCGCCGCGTCTATTTTTTCTATAGTGGCTTTTACCGTTTTACTATCGATCTTATCAAAATCTGGTGGCGTGTCATCGCCTTTCTCCTGCGCCGCTACTTTCTGGGTATACTTCCACAATTCTTTTAACTGCTGCTTTATTTTTTCCCGGTTGGTCTTAATCGCCTTGCCCCATACAAACGTATACCGGTTAGCGACACTCTCGATCTTTGTACCGTCCGTATAGATCTCCTGTAAACCGACATGACCACTGTCCACCAATAGCAGTACCACTTGTGCAAATACTTCCTTTAATATATTACGCAACCGCTCGCTGCGGAACCGGTTAAGGGTATGATGATCGGGTTGCTGCATGCCGGACAGCCACATAAAATAAATGTTCTCTTTTACCGAGGCTTCCATCCGCCGACTGCTGTACACATTATTGAGATACGCGTAAATCAGCACCTTCAATAGCATCCGTGGATGATAGCTCGTCGTACCGCCGCCTTTGTATTTTTTAATAATGATATCCATATCGATCCGGTCCATCACTTCGCTGACCACGCGTACCGGATGATTGATGTCTATCATATCTTCCAGGCTCGGAGGAAACAAATACACCTGGTTTTGCTGGTATGATTTAAAGATTGGTTTTGCCATACACAATCACCACAAAAATTATTCTACTTATCGTTTTCCAACATCATGACTTATCTACAAATGTGAAAAAGGCTGCCTCTTTTGAGACAGCCTCTTCTTTATTATGCTGTATTAATTTATGTACCTAAAATTGAATTGTTAAATTAAACATCTGAAACGACTATCTTAAACGCATGCAGCTAATAGCTAACAGCTAGCAGCTAACAGCTTCCCTCAACTTCCTTCTTCTATCTTCTCATCCGCCACATTAGCCAATAGCACAGAAGTTATTTTCTTCAGTG
>DATDIX010000302.1:0-8229 GCA_036520835.1 Chitinophagaceae bacterium
TAACCCTGTTAAGCCGCAGATAATGAAGAAAATACTAAGAAAAACCCTTAAGATCACCGGTATCACACTGCTAGTACTGATCGTTGCCGCCTTCCTGATCCCGGTCCTGTTCAAAAAACATATTACGGATCTTGTAAAAAAGGAGATCAATAAAAGCCTGGTCGCAAAAGTTGATTTCAGCGACGTCAGTCTTTCCCTGTTCCGGCATTTCCCTAAAATCTCCATTTCATTGGATAATCTCACGGTAGTAGGCACTGAAGAATTTGCCAAGGATACACTAATCTCAACAAAGACATTTGACGCTTCCGTAAATCTTATCAGCGCCATCAAGGGAAAGGATATTAAAGTATACGGCGTTTACCTCGAATCGCCCCGCATACATGCCCTGGTAAATAAAGAGGGTAAGGCCAACTGGGATATTGCTAAAGAAGACGGCGATACGGCAACAGCTACGGCGGCTTCCTCTCCTTCAGAATTTAAAATGAGCCTTAGCAAATACGAGATCAGCAACGGCTATATTTATTACAAAGATGAAAGCAGCGATATGAGCGCCGAAATATCCGGGCTTGATCATGAAGGCAGCGGTGATTTCACTTCAGAGGTATTTACGCTTGCTACCAAAACAAAAATTGATGCAGCGGATTTCACTTATGCATCTATTCCCTACCTGGCAAATACCAAAGCTGAAATTGATGCAGACATTGAAATTGATAACTCAACCGGCAAATACAGTTTTAAAACAGATGATATTGCGCTGAATGATCTTAAATTAAATGCAGAAGGTTTCTTTCAACTTGCCAATGACAGTACGTATAATATGGATATCAAATTCAATACTCCTTCCAACGAGTTCAAAGATATCCTTTCACTGATCCCCGGTATTTACAAACAGGATTTTGACAAAATAAAAACAAGCGGGCAGGCAGCATTCAATGGTTTTGTAAAAGGAACTTACAGCCCGCAGCAAATGCCTGCCTATGATGTGAACCTGGATGTGAAAGATGGTATGTTCCAATACCCCGACCTGCCAAAGCCGGTAAAGAATATCCAGCTTGCCATGCATGTAAGCAACCCGGATGGTCAAACCGATAATACCATCGTTGATATTTCAAAGGGACATGTTGAAATGGATAATGAACCTTTTGATTTCAAACTTCTTTTTAAAAACCCCGAAACTGTTCAGTATATAGATGCGATAGCTAAAGGCAAGATCGACCTTGCTAATCTTTCCAAATTTGTAAAACTGGATGCCGGTACAAAACTGGCAGGGTTAGTGGCAGCTGATGTGTTTGCCAAAGGAAATATGTCGGCGCTACAGGATCAGCAGGGTGATTTTACCGCAGGTGGTTTTCTTGATATTAAAAACCTGTTCTATTCCTCTCCTGATTTTCCTCAACCGGTTCAGAACGGCAATATGAAGATACAGTTGGAGAATAGCGGCGGTATTGCCGATAACACATCGATTGACGTTTCCGATGGTCATATTGAACTGGGCAATGACCCGTTTGATTTCTCCCTGAAGCTCCGGCATCCTATGTCATCAGCCGATTTCAATGGCGCTGCTAAAGGCCAGTTCACTCTGGATAATGTCAAACAATTTGTGCAATTGGATCCGGCTACCACTGTATCAGGAAAACTAAATGCCGACCTTGGATTTTCCGGCAACAAAACAGCCATCGACAAGGGAGAATATGATAAGATCATTGTTAATGGTACTGCAGGATTGGCCAACTTTAAATATAAATCTGTTGACTATCCAACAGGGGTAACAATATCTATGCTGTCACTTTTGTTCAATAAAAACATGGTATTACTGCAGGAGCTGAATGGCAATTATCTCAAGACCAACTTCACAGGCGATGGCGTGGTTTATAATCCGGTAGGCTATGCGATGCAGGACCGCCCGCTTTCAGGCACGCTTAATGTGCAAGCAGATAAAATGAACCTGAATGATTGGATGGGAACTGATACCACAACTTCGGCAAACAGCAGCACTGCCGCGGCTTCGACAACGACATCAGCTCCATTCCTCGTGCCCTCCAACATTGATCTTACCATCAATGCCAAAGCCGGGCAGGTGAAATATGATGACGTCGATTACAACAATATCAATGGAACCCTGGTATTGAACGACGAGACGGTAAGACTGCAAAACGTAAAAGCAGATGCCCTGGATGGCACCATGTCATTTAATGGCTCCTATTCTACCAAAATAAATAAGAAGGAACCTGCCATCAGCATGAGTTATGATGTTAAGGATATAGATGTTCAAAAAGCATTCTTGTCATTCAACACGGTGCAGAAATTAATGCCTATTGCACAGTTCCTGGCCGGCAAGTTAAGCTCACAATTTAGCATGACCGGGAAGCTGGGTGGCGACATGATGCCCGATCTCAACAGCCTGAGTGGAAAAGGCAACTTGCTGCTGATCGAAGGAGTATTAAAAAAATTCGCCCCGCTGGAAAAAATTGCCAATACCCTGCAAATAGAGGAATTGAAATCAGTTACTATCAAAGATGTCAAGAATTATATCGAGTTTGCGAATGGAAAGGTATTGGTGAAGCCCTTCTCACTCAAAGTAAAGGATATTGAAATGCAGATTGGAGGCTTGCACAGCCTGGATCAGACAATCGACTATGCAGTGCAGATGAAAGTACCCAGGAAATATCTTGGAACACAGGGCAATAATTTAGTGAATAATCTTGCCGCACAGGCGGGCAACAAAGGAGTCCCGATAGAACTGGGTGATGTGGTCGATCTGAATATCAAACTAGGCGGTAGCCTGACCAACCCAACCATCCAAACCGACCTGAAGGAAGTGGCAGGTGACGCCATTAAGGATCTGCAGCAGCAGGCGGTTGATTTTGCAAAAGCAAAGGCCGACACTGTAAAACAAACCGTGAAAGACACACTGACCGCAGTAAAGAACCAGGCGGTAATTGCGCTGAAAGATGAATTAAAAAATAAACTACTGGGTAATAAAGATTCTGTAAAACCAAATAACATAGACAGCACCAAAAAGAAAACAGAGCAAACACTGAAGAACACCTTCAATAGTCTATTAAATAAAAAGAAAAAGCCGGTCAGCGATACTACCAGGAAGAACTAAACAAAGGCTTTTCAGGTTTTCCTTATTTAATCTTACATTTGCAGCCCCATTTCTTCGGGACGTAGCGCAGCCCGGTAGCGCACTTGCATGGGGTGCAAGGGGTCGCTAGTTCGAATCTAGTCGTCCCGACCGAACATATAGAGTAGAGTTCCTGAAATCAGGAGCTCTATTTTTTTTTCCAAGAGTTTATAAGAAGTAGTATAGCCTGTAGCGCATCCCGACTGAGGTCGGGAGGGTCGCTAGTTCGAATCTAGTCGTCCCGACTGAACATATAGAGTTCCTGAAATCAGGAGCTCTATTTTTTTTCCAGGAGTTTATAGAAAGTAGTGCAGCCTGTAGCGCATCCCGACTGAGGTCGGGAGGGTCGCTAGTTCGAATCTAGTCGTCCCGACCAAAAAAAGTAAAAACCTCTTGAAATCAGGAGGTTTTTTATTTTTCCTTATTTTGCAATCAATATCGGATATTTCTTTTCGGGATGTAGCGCAGCCCGGTAGCGCACTACGTTCGGGACGTAGGGGTCGCTGGTTCGAATCCAGTCATCCCGACGGATAATAAAACTTCTCTGGCCTGAGAAGTTTTTTGCTTTAAAAAGCCATTTTCCCAGTATCAAAAACAACCTTTATCTTCGCTGCTTAATGAAAATCCTCATTAAGCAAGCAAGGATCATCGATCCCTCTTCTCCCCACAACGGCCAAATCACAGATATTTTTATTGACAACGGTATTATCAGCAAAATAAGCAAGCAGCTTTCTGAAAAAGCTGATAGAACAGTTGAGATAAATGGTTTACATGTTTCTCCCGGATGGATGGATGTCTTTGCCAACTTCGGCGACCCGGGTAATGAATTCAAGGAAACATTGGAAACAGGAGCGGCCGCGGCAGCCGCGGGCGGCTATACGGATGTAATGGTCATTCCCAATACCAGCCCGGTCATTCATAACAAATCGAACGTTGAATATATTGCTCAAAAATCAAAATCACTGCCGGTAAATGTGCACCCGATCGGCGCTGTCACAAAAAATACAGAAGGAAAAGAACTGGCAGAGATGTATGATATGCGGGCCAGCGGCGCTATTGCCTTCAGCGATGGCATCAACAGCATTCAATCATCCGGGCTATTGGTAAAAGCGCTTCAATACATAAAAGCATTCAATGGTGTTCTTATACAAATCCCGGATGACAAAAGCATCAACCCGCATGGATTGATGAACGAAGGAATTGTATCCACCCAACTTGGATTGCCGGGAAAACCAGCCATGGCCGAGGAACTGATCGTGGCAAGGGATATTAAACTGGCCAGGTATGCGGATTCAAAACTGCATTTTACCGGGATCGCATCTAAAAAATCACTGGAGTATATCAAACGGGGAAAAGAAAGCGGGGCTGCCATCAGTTGCTCAATCACCCCCTATCATCTTTTCTTTTGCGATGAAGACCTGGGAACTTATGACAGTAACCTGAAAGTAAACCCGCCCGTAAGAACAAAAGAAGACAGGACTGCTTTACAAAATGCGGTCAACGATGGCACCATTGATTGTATCGCTTCTCATCACCTGCCGCATGAATATGATAGTAAAGTACTGGAGTTTGAATATGCCAAATACGGAATGATCGGTCTTGAAACGGCTTATGCTGTATTAAATACTGCTTTACCCGGGACATCGCAGGAAAAATGGGTATCCCTGTTATCTGTTAACCCCCGGAAACTTTTCGGAATGGAACCGCTAACGATAAAGGAAGGGAGCAAAGCTGTTCTTACTTTGTTCAACCCGACGCAAAAATGGATAGTAGAAGAAAAAGATATCCGTTCAAGATCAAAGAATACACCTTTTACCGGCAAGGAGCTTACGGGAAAAGTTATAGGAATTATTAACATAGAAAAGGCAAGTATTATCTAATATTGCAGCCATTATGAAGATTACTCCGCTTATAAAAGGGATCATTTCAGGAGCCGTAATGATTGGAGCAAGTCTCTTGCTCAACTATACCGGGCGGGCTAATAGTTCTATGGCGCAAAACCTGTTTTATATATTATATGCCGGCGCCATTGCCTGGACATTGCTTGCTTATTACCGTTCAGAAAACTACAGCCCCACTTTTGGAAGTATCTTCGGCCAGGGTTTCCGTTGTTTCATTATTATTACGTTGATGACGGTTATATTCGTTGGCGTGTATGCGAAAACACATCCTGAAATGTTAAAGGAAGCCATGGTGCTCTATGAAGCCGATCTTAAAAAAGATGTGAACAGGAACGAAGCTGAAAGACAAGAATTGCTCAAAAGCGCTAAAGATAATTTTGTAACAGGGCAGGTTTACCTGGCCATTTTCGGAACTTTGATCATAGGATCTGTTTTTACTGCTGCCGGAGCAGGTTTGTTATTAATGAGGAAAAAATAAAATGGATATATCCCTTGTCATACCATTGCTTAACGAAGCCGAATCATTACCGGAACTAACCGCCTGGATAGAAAAGGTAATGCATGAGAACAACTATTCTTACGAAGTGATCTTTGTGGATGATGGCAGTACGGATAATTCATGGGAAGTGATCGAAGACCTGCGGAAAATGAATTCCCATATCAAAGGAATAAAATTCCAGCGCAATTATGGCAAATCGGCTGCGTTGAATGAAGCCTTCCGTGCCACACAGGGAAATGTGGTGATCACGATGGATGCCGACCTGCAGGACAGCCCGGATGAGATCCCTGAATTAAGAAAAATGGTCATTGAAGGTGGTAACGACCTGGTAAGCGGCTGGAAAAAGAAACGCTACGACAATACTCTCACAAAAAATATCCCCTCTAAATTCTTTAATGCCGTTACAAGAAAAGTGTCTGGCATCAAACTGCATGATTTTAATTGCGGGTTGAAAGCCTATCGCGGCAAAGTGGTAAAAAGCATCGAAGTGTATGGCGAGATGCACCGCTATATTCCTGTGTTGGCCAAATGGGCGGGCTTTAAAAAGATAACCGAAAAACCGGTGGAGCACAGGGCCCGGAAATATGGTGTTTCAAAATTTGGGATGCGCCGCTTTGTCAACGGTTTCCTTGACCTGATCTCTATTACATTTGTCAGCAAGTTTTCCAAAAGACCCATGCATTTCTTTGGACTCTGGGGAAGTATTTTCTTTTTGATCGGCTCGGGTATATCATTATACCTGATCATTTCCAAACTGCTCAACCCGGTAACTTTTGCTCTGACCAATCGTCCAGACTTTTACCTGGCTTTAACTACGCTTATCGTAGGTATGCAATTGTTCCTGGCGGGTTTTATAGGCGAACTGGTTTCCCGTAATTCAGCCACCCGCAATTCTTATCTTGTAGAGGAGAAAATCGGTTTGTAATGGGAAAGGTCATTATTATAGGACCTGCTCATCCGTTGCGTGGGGGTTTAGCTACATTTAACCAGCGCCTGGCAAAAGAGTTTATCCGATCAGGGCAGGATTGCTCTATTTATTCTTTTTCCCTTCAATATCCTTCGTTTTTATTCCCGGGCAAAACGCAATATACCGATGAGCCTGCGCCTGAAGGTATCACTATACATACCGTTATCAATTCTGTCAATCCTTTGAATTGGGTAAAGATTGGTAACCGGTTAAAGAAAGAAAGGCCGGATATTATTGTAGTACGCTTCTGGTTGCCCTTCATGGGACCGGCGTTGGGAACTATATTACGGAGAGTAAAAAAGAATAAACATACAAGGATCGTTTGTATTGCAGACAATGTGATACCTCATGAAAAAAGACCAGGGGATAAGCCTTTTACGAAATACTTTCTTAAAAGCTGTGATGCATTCGTTACGATGAGTGAAAAAGTGATGACCGATCTCCGTTCATTTGAAAAGACCAAACCGGCTCAGCTGGTGCAGCATCCGTTGTATGATACATTTGGGGATATTATTTCAAAAGCAGATGCAAGAAGACACCTCGGGTTGCCTGAATATGAAAAGATCGTTCTGTTCTTTGGCTTTATCCGTAAGTATAAGGGACTGGATATATTATTTGATGCTATGACTCATTTGAAAGATTCAGGTATCAGATTATTGGTAGCGGGAGAATTTTATGAAGATGAAAAAACCTATACAGAACAAATTGAAAAATTGGGCATTGCTGACCAGTTGATATTGCGGACGGATTTTATTCCTGACAGTGAAGTAAAATATTATCTCTGTGCTGCTGATGCGGTGATACAACCTTACCGGAATGCCACACAAAGCGGTGTTACCCCCCTCGCTTATCATTTTGAAAAACCGATGGTCGTTACCAATGTTGGCGGTCTTCCGGGACTGGTGCCTCATCATAAAGTGGGATTGGTGGCAGAACCTGTTCCTGCATCAATAGCCAGCAGCATTCTTGAGTTCTATCAATTAGGAGAAGATTATTTTATTCCTCATCTTCGCAATGAAAAATTGAAATATAGCTGGGCCAGCCTGGTAAAGACTATCAATACACTTGCAGGATAGAATTAATGCAGCCCGGTCAATAATTATTATTCATGATCTACCGAAGTAAAGCCCCTCTCAGAATAGGATTAGCCGGCGGTGGCACCGATGTAAGCCCTTATAGTGATCTTTATGGCGGCGCCATTCTTAATGCCACTATCTCTTTATATGCCAATGCAACGATCGAGCCCATTAATGAAAACAAGATCATACTGCAGGCCATTGACCGGGATGAAGAACAGGTATTTGACTGGAGCAAAGAACTGCCGATTGATGGCAAACTGGATCTGTTGAAAGGCATCTACAACCGGATACAAAAAGATTATGGCATTAACGGGCAAGGGTTCAGGCTGGCTACTTATGTTGATGCCCCGGCCGGATCGGGTTTAGGTACATCCTCAACACTGGTGGTTGCCATTATTGGTGCATTTACAGAAATGCTTCGTTTGCCATTGGGGGAATACGATATGGCGCATTATGCCTATGATATAGAAAGAAAAGACCTGAAACTGGCCGGTGGTAAACAGGATCAGTATGCCGCTACTTTTGGCGGAGTAAATTTCATGGAATTCTACGCTGATGATAAAGTAATTGTCAACCCGCTCCGCATCAAACAGCAATACTTGTTTGAACTGGAAAATAACCTGTTGCTTTACTATACATCCACCAGCCGTGAATCG
>DATDIX010000303.1:0-2589 GCA_036520835.1 Chitinophagaceae bacterium
GAACCAGTTGCCATCGCTGCTGGCATCGCCCTGGTGGCCATGCGTACAGAAAATATGCAGGGGCTTGTCATCAATGCTTGCCGCCAGCACCACTCCTTCATATATTTTTACTTCTTCTTTATAGATGTTTTTTAATTGCCACCAGGCAATGGGGTCATCGTTCCAGTACAGGTCGTGGTTACCAAATATTTTGATGAACCGGTTGTGCAGCACAAATTGCCGTTCTGCTTCAAAAGTTGCTTTATTGAATTTCTTTACCCGGTACAACCTATTCTCCCATAATTCTTCGCTATCGCCCAGGTTGATAAAAAAGAAATCATTTTTACTGTAATGATCCAGTGCTGCGAGGTAATTGGGTTCTGACAGGGTAAAATCATCCGCCCCGTTGCGGGCCCCTTTGTGCTGATCTGAAAACAAAATGAAGCGTCCGCTTTGCCATTCAAACGGGATGACCAGTCCTTTTTTGGAAGGTTGCCTGAGTATATCGGCATACAACTTTCCCAGGGCTTCGAATATCCGCTCCCGGTCGGGGCTGGAGGAGAACCTGGCCGTGGCCCATAAAACGGGCTTTAATAATATTTTCCGAAGCACCCTGCGCATTCAATGGTTTTTTAATAATTCCCGGGGATTTTACTCATTGCCAAAGATTCTACAAATTATTGCAGAAAAGCATATAAATCCGGCATCATACCCGGGTTTATGATAGATAGTTTTTAATACGGGCGGATGGTGACAGGAAATTGAGTATCAATGCCGCAAACTATTATGGCTGGCCTGTTCCAGCCCTCAGCCCGAATAATTATATTTGTCCTTATGCTAAATTAACTACATGAGAAAATTTTACCTGCTTGGCTTCCTTATCTTAAGTTCATTCAATACTCTTTTTGCCCAGGCCGTTGATGATCTTTTTCAGCAACGCAGCAACCTTTCAAAAGACTATCGCGGGGTAGCCCGTAAATACCAGGCGCTTGAACTGGATCTGTCAAAATTATCAACGCTGCACCAGCGATCATCTTCTGCCCTGCAATTGCAGTTACCTTTTGAAGGCCGCCAGTTGAAACTGCAATTGGAAAAAGTAAAAATAACCTCTGATGATTTTTCCGTGATCGAAGCAGGTAGTGATGGCAGCCGCCGCACTATAAATTATCCCGGTGGCGTTTTTTACCAGGGTAAAATTGAGGGGATGCCTTCTTCTTTTGCTACTATCAGTATCGTTAATGACCAGGTGGCCGGTATCATAGCAGATGATCAAAGCAATATCATACTGGGAACCATTGAGAACAATGGAAGGGCCACCAATGAATATGTACTCTACCGCGAATCAGACCTTGTAATACCTAACCCGGTAAAATGTTTTACGGATGAGGTCCCTGCAGACGGGCCGGTTGTTACGACTACCAACTCCAATGCAAGACTGACTACTGTCGGTGAACCCGTCGATGTGTATTTTGAATGTGATTTTAAATTTTACCAGGACAAGGGGAGCAATACGATCAACGTCATCAATTATGTATTGAGCTTCTTCAACAATACTGCCCTGCTCTATGCCAACGAGGATATCAAGATACAGGTATCGCAGATACTGGTATGGACCACACAAGACCCCGAAGCCGCAGCGGGATTAAACACTACATCTGCTGTATTACCGGTATTCCGTAACCGGATGCAATCAACAACCTTTATCGGTGATTATGCTCATTTCTTGTCCACCAGGAACCTGGGTGGTGGTATCGCTTATTTATTAAGCAATCCCTGCGGCAGTGCAAGCAGGGCCGCTGTGAGTGCAATAAACAACACGTACAATAACTTTCCCACCTATTCATGGACGGTTGAAGTAGTGACGCATGAACTGGGGCATAACCTTGGATCCAACCATACACAATGGTGCGGATGGACCGGAGGCGCTCTTGATAATTGCTTTACCACTGAAGGCGGCTGCTCCCCGGGCCCCCAGCCGACCAATGGCGGAACGATCATGAGCTATTGCCACCTTAACAGTACCGGTATCAATTTCAATAATGGCTTTGGCCAACAGCCGGGTGACAGGATAAGATCGGTGATAGGCAGCGCAGCTTGCTTCGGTACCTGCCGCATGACCATCAGTATTAGCAAACAAGATGCATCATGCGGGCAAAATAATGGTTCTGCAACAGTAACAACCCTGAATGGCACCGGGGCATTGACCTATACATGGAGCAATGGACAAACAGGCGCTACTTTAGCTAATGCAGCGCCGGGCACATATCATGTTACAGTAAAAGATGCAGCAGGTTGCCAGGTAATGCAGGTAGTAACGGTAGGCAACAGCGGATCTACATTAACGTTTGCGCTTACTCCCAACGGAACAGCAGGTTTTTGTATCGGCGGAAGCCTGGCGCTTACGGCTACCAATAATCCTTCTTATACTTATGTATGGAGAAAAGATGGTAATGTGATCAGTGGAGCCACTACATCGGGTTATAATGTTACGACTGCCGGCACATATGCAGTAACTGCCACTTCAGGCGTCTGCTCAGGCACACAATCAGTAGTCATATCTGTAGTACCAACACCAACAGCCAGCATTATTCCCGGCGGGGCTACTACTTT
>DATDIX010000304.1:0-2123 GCA_036520835.1 Chitinophagaceae bacterium
CCAGTTTGGTAAAGCCGTTAAAAGAAAAACATTTGATATAAAAGAAGGAGTGACGCAATTGTCCTTTGACAATACCGACATTTTACCAGCAGGAATATATATTCTCCGGTTAGAACTTGACGGTACATTGATCTATAAGAAAGTAATGAAACAAAATCATTGATGCTTCTTCAAGCGAAGAAACATCAATGATTTTTAAAATACCTGTACTTTGTCGCTTACTTCGGCGCTGGTGACAACAGTAGGCTGGTTCTCCTCCTTGTGCTTTTTGAAAAATCTTTTTTGAAAAAGCAACAGCGTAATGACACCGACAGAAATAGAAGCATCGGCTATATTGAATATGGGGCTGAAGAATTCAAATTTCTCATTCTCCCCGACAAAGGGGAACCAGGAAGGAAATTCAGCATTCCTGATAATCGGAAAATATAACATATCCACGACCTTTCCATGCAGAAATCCTGCATAACCTCCTTCTGAAGGAAAGGCACTGGCCACTACGCCATAATCGCTGTGGGAAAAAATCATCCCATAAAACATACTGTCAATCAGGTTGCCAAGGGCGCCGGCATAGATCAGGGCCGCACATATAATGAACCCCCTGCTATAATGCTTCCTCGCTATTTTGGCAATATACCATGTTCCGAATATCACTGCGACAAGCCGGAAAAGGGTTAATATCATTTTACCCCATTCACCGCCAAACTCCCAGCCCCAGGCCATCCCTTTATTTTCAATAAAATAGAGTTGGAACCAGTTTAATCCTGTAATACCGGTATTGCCATATCCGTATGACGTTTTGATCCAGATCTTCAATGCCTGGTCTGCAAAAATGATCAATGCAATAATAAGAATGACTTTTCTAAGCTTCACCGGCTGGGGTTTATAAGCAGCAAATATAATCTAAAAGCGGAAAGACGAATGGTCAAAGAAGTCATAAAAGTCAAATGAGTCAGTGGGGTCATAGAGCTAAGAGATATTACCGGCAACAGGCTGCAGAGGTTTTATTTTTTGACCCTCCAATTGACCCATGTGACCTGTATGACTTTTTCTATTCCTCAAAATAAACCCTTTTGACCCGTTGTGAAATAGTTGTCATTATCTCGTAGGGAATGGTCCCGGCCCACTCCGCCAATTGCTGTAATGGCAACTCTTTCCCAAATATGATCACTTCATCGCCTTCCTGCACATTATCAATATCCGTAACATCAATCATGGTCATATCCATACAAACAATACCAATCACCGGGGCCAGTTTTCCCTTTAACCACATTTTGCCCGATCCATTTCCCAAACGCCTGGAAAACCCATCTGCATAACCGATACGAACGGTGGCAATAACGGAGTTTCTTTTTACAATGCCTTTACGATTATAGCTTACTGATTCGCCTGCTTTAAGGTGTTTGAGTTGTGCTATCGTTGATTTCAATGTAGCTACAGGCTGAAGTTCCAACTTACCGGTTTCAGCGCTGTCCACTCCATACAGGCCAATACCTAATCTTACCATATCCAGTTGGAGGGAAGAATGACGAATGATCGCAGCTGAATTACCAATATGCTTCAAAACCGGGTAACCTATCGTCTTTTCCAGCTTAGCTGATGCGCTCATCAATTTTTCCAACTGCATAAAAGTAAAAGTGTCTTGCTCCGGATCCTCGCTGGCAGTCAAATGAGAAAAAATCGTTTGTACTTTTAATGAAGTAGTTCTTTGCAGCCATTGTGCCAGTCTTTCTATTTCTTCGATGGCAAAACCAAGCCTGTTCATTCCCGTTTCGATCTCAACATGAACAGGAAACTGCTGTAATCCGCCGGCTTGCAGGAAAGCATCAAAAGAATATAAAAGATCAAAAGAATAGATATCCGGTTCAAGATTATACTCTACCAATGATTCGAAAACAGATTCTTCGGGATTCATCACCATAATCGGTAATGTGATGCCTGCTTTTCTTAATTCAATCCCTTCGTCTGCATACGCCACACCCAGGTAATCTACTTTATGGTACTGCAGGATACCTGCTATCTCGGCACCTCCGCTTCCATACGCAAATGCTTTTACCATCGCCATTACTTTTACCGAAGGTGCTAATAATGCCTGGTATGCTTTTAAATTATGTGCAATGGCATTT
>DATDIX010000305.1:0-15379 GCA_036520835.1 Chitinophagaceae bacterium
TTTGCCGCCGAGGTCGTTGTAAACTGTACATCATCCCCTGCAGTTGCCAAACTGCCTGCATGTCCTGTATGGGTAGCGTTCTCGCCATTCAGGGTAATATTAGCCTGTGGGGCCATTACAAAATTTAAACGACGGGTACCAATTGCAAAATTCTGGGTATACGGAAATGCTGCTGTCGGGTAAAAGCTTGTATAGCGCACATTATTCGATGGCAGAAAGTCCAGGTGATCCCAGTTCAGTTCTGCATTTGTATATCCGGCCGTGCATTGCGCATGCAGACCCGGAGAAAAATTTGACATCGAACAAAGAATAATAAAAAAACCCAGTGTAAAGTTTTTTTTCATAGTACAGATTTTAGGTAACAAACTCATCAAACCGGTAGCCCTCAGGTGTACTATTGCCGCTGTCGTATCAAAAACCGTATTACCTGTTTCCTGAAACTTAGCGCTTACTTAACAAAATAAAAATCCAATTGTCCGGATGGCTGGTTTGCCTGATGAAAATTAGCGCATTCGGGCTGGAAGCCCTTGTCTCCGGCCATTTTCAATGGCTAAAAAAGTATAAATCCTAATTGATATTACTGGCAATCATAATGTAATTGTACCGGCCTGATACTATGCCCATTAGCAGATATACGACTGCCGGATAGGATATTTATTAACCTCTTAACTATGTGCGTATTGCCGTTTTAAGCCTTTTTTTCCGGCTATCCAATGAATACCAGGGCGGTAACAGCGTTTGCAATTTTACCAACAAAAAGGCCCTCTTTCTTCCGAAAGAGGGCCTGGATCATTAAACCGTTTATCTATTTATTGCTTTGCTATTTTTTGAGAAGAAACTATTTCATTCCTGCTGTTTCGGACAATAAGCACATACACCTGTGCTGCATTTTTTGTAAGGTCAATATTCACTTCAGCACCCGATGACCCGGTCATGATACTTTCGTTATGCACTTTTCTTCCGGCCATATCCGTAATACTGATCATGTAACGATCAGTAACAGTGGAATTGATCCTTACATTCAAGACATCTTTGACCGGGTTGGGATAAACCGATACACTAAATGCTGAAGGGTTGTATATAACATTAATGGTGCTGCTGTAGGTGATCGTGCCGTCCAGGTCAAGTTGTTTAATCCTGTAAAAATTATTCCCGATAGCCGGTGAAGTATGAATTTTCCAATAAGGTGCAGAAGATGGTCCCCTGCCGATGGAAGTAAAGTTTGTTCCGTCGGTTGACCATTCTACATCAAAATAATCATGTAGCTGATCAGTAACAGCCCTCCAGTCAAGACGAACCGTCTTATCCGTCAGCAACCTTCCGCTGAAACTGATAAAGTGTACCGGGAGGGTTTGTAAGGGTGTTGTACTCTTGATGAGCTTTACATTGTCAATATGAAAACCATCATCCTCGCTGAAATCATAAGAGGTAGATCCGTCAGAAGTAAATTCAAAACGCAACCGCAAACCCGGTGTATTCAGCCAGGCGCCGAGATCAAACAATTCCCTTGTCCAGTCCTCTTTTATTCCTGTAAGCGACGGCTCGCCATTAATATTACTGCCATCCAGTGTTCCCGGCTCCTGTATCGTTGTTGTTCCGGCTACAGCCGTCCAGCTTGATCCTCCGTCATCGGATACAAGTACCTGCAGTTTATCATGAAAATTCTCCGCCCTGTGTTTTACCCAAAAGCTAAGCCATGCTGCTGTCGCATCACCAAGGTCAAAGCTTACTGTACAGGTAGCCCGGCGTATCGTATTAGCAGGATAATTTCCACCCGGTGACTCGGCCAGCGATCTGCTGCCTGCATAAGCATTTTCACTTGTATAGTTCCATCCGCTTGTCACAGCCCAGTTAGTACCAACGCTTCCACTCTCCATATCATCTGAAAATAATACGATCGGGTTATAGAATTTTGTTACTGTATCATAATAGGTATACCCGCCTGTCTCGATCCTCCAGGCAAATCTTACACGTTTGCCATTTGATATCGATGGCGAAAGTGTATAACTGATATTACCATTATACGTATCATAATAGTTAGTAAGTGATGTAACAGAAACCGGTGATCCTGTTGACTGGATATTCTCCAATGGTATAATGGAAATGTTGACCGGTTGATTTTCCAATCCTACACGGGTAAGGTGAAAACCGAATGATCCTGATGTAGCGTTGATGCTGATGTCATCCCGATCCTGCAGGTTTACGTAAGAGCCGGCTGCATATAATAACTGAAGGTTCTGGTACGCCATTCCTTTGCAGAGATTAACGATCTCGCTGGCCGGCGCCCAGAAGGAGCCATAAGAACCGCCCGTTCCGCCACCAGCGCCACCTTCACCCGTCATACCTAATACTTTTCCTTTTGTCCCTGTGCCGATATTACCTTTCAGCATCCAGTCCTTTACACCACCGGCTACTTCATACCCTAATGCCTGCGGGCTGTTCCCTGATCTCATCCCATTGTAATTACCCATGGCTGCTGATACATATGTATAGAACAGGTCATCATCTGAAGCCATTGTATTAGTCGGTAAACTCGGTCTTCCGAAGGGCAATGAATAGTAAGGCCCATAAGCATGCTGATCGATCATAGCGACAAAGCGACGTGTATAGGTAAAATCGCGGATGGCCTGTGTCTCCGGTTCAGAGAATGGAGAAGGGCCATAGTAAGTATCTGCCGAAGTACTGCCGCTACCACATGATGAAGGGCTGCCGATGATCGGTGCGGAACAATTACTCCAGTCAACTCCCCAGTTCCTGTTCAGGTCAACGCCCCATTCACCACCACCATTATTACGCCTGTTCTTGCGCCAGCCGCTGCCGGCCCCGCCATTAAGTCTGTTGTATTCCCATCCGTCAGGATTCATACAGGGAATGATAAATATTTCACGGTTATCAACCAGGTCTCTTATCCGCGAGTCGGTCGCATAGCTCTCGCACAGGTATTGCATAAAAAATATCATACTGCTTCCGCCTATTGCTTCCCTGGCATGCTGAAGCCCGATATATAAAACTTCGGGTTCGTTTGAATCATCCGTAGTTACCTGGTCAGAGATCTTCAGGCACCAGATATCCCGGCCCTGGTGTGACTGACCAAGAGAGATTTTTTGGATGATAGAAGGATAGGCATCTACCATGTCGTCCATCGCTGCTTCCATTTGGGCAAAACTGTAATAACCTCCAAAGGTTGGCTGGACAACAAACGAAGATGGCGTGGTAATAATATTATCTATTATACTTCCTGTCTGTTCAAATGCCATACGGTTTTGTCCCGATGACAAAGCATTTGCTCTTTCTGTATAATATTTGTTGTTTGCTTCCTCCAGTTTGCGGGCAACATCATCAACCAGTATTTCATACCTGTAGGATGTCGTTCTTAATTTAGCCAGGTCAGTTGCACTGATCTCGGATATAATAGCGCCGCCTGGCTCTTCATGAAAGTGATCGATCTGCAGCAAGCCGATCAGGTTGGCCCTTTGTGTCCTGTCAGAAGGTGTATAGATCCTGACAGTGCTATATTTTTCGCCCTGCGCTTTTGCCAAATGAACAAACAGCACTAGAACGATCAGGATCATTGGTGCTTTGTTAGGTTTCATAGATACAAATTTATCTGGCGAATATGGGGTGCCATTTTGTACTTAATATTACTGATTCCGGGCGGGAATCATCGTCTTAAAGAGGGCATTAATACGTAAAAAGGTAGTTTTACGTCGTTTAAAAAGAGCTTGACTTTACATGGGCTGAAATCGCTATCGTAAACACCCGAAGCAACTTTTTCCCGGCAATGATCCTATAAAAAAGAACCCTTACCTGGAAAAGTAAGGGTTCTTTGAAAGGATATATAAGGTCTTATAGTTTCTGCAACTTGATATTCTGGTCAATTCCGGCGCCTGTTATATTCAGGTAGTAGATACCGCCTGCCAGTTTATTAATATTGATCATCACGTTATTGTTCCCTTTTCTCAGGGTCATAGAACTTTGCATCACCACACGGCCTGAATTATCTGTTATTTTCCATTGCGCTTTTCCTTCAGTTACTGATGCCACAGATAATTTAACCTCCTGTGCAGCCGGATTCGGATACAAGGAAACTTTTCCTGCCATATCAGCCAGTGAAATGGTGATAGTATTTGAATAGATATACGAACCGTCTGTATCTACCATTTTTATACGGTAATAAATTACGGCTGCCGGCTGGTTAGCTGCATCGTTGTCAAGATAAGAATAACGGGTTGTTGTTGTCGTATTACCATTTGCCGTCACATTTCCTATCGCTGCAAAATTCCGGTTGTCAATACTTCTTTCCACTATAAAGTGCGAGGTATTGGTCTCATTAGCGGTTTCCCAATCCAGTAAGGCTCCATTGCTTTGCAATGATCCGCGGAAGGTCAGCAAGTCAAGCGGCAATGTAATATTTGTACTGCCGAAATAGAAGGAAGAAAAAGAAGTAATGCTTCCCTGCAGTACATAGCCGTTAGTAGCACCGAATACTTCCGCAAATGTTGGATTGATCAGGGTAGTATTGGAAGCCACAGCCGCTCCGCAGACATCATCATTTTTCAGGATCTTCACATCGCTGATCGCATTCACACCACTCATTACATCCGCATCCAGGGCATCATACTCAGCTTTGGAGAAATAAAGCCTGATCCTTACAGCACTGCCCGGCTGGTTTTGCGGGGTGATCGTTATATTCCTGTTCAGGTAACGGTTGCCATTCCTTATCCTCGTAGGTCCTGAATGTATGTAATAAGAAGATGTAACGGTTCCCAGGTTATTACCATTGGCATGAATTTCTGCCATGATATTTCCATCAGATCCTGTTATCGGGACCCAGATATTATTATTGGTATTATCAATGGTGATGGTTGTACCGGCATTGCAAACAAAATTGGTGCTGCCATCAGTAACAGGGATACTTGTAGGTATTGCACTTTTGCTTGATACGTCATTATAACCAAGGAATGTATATCGCTGAAGACAGCCGGGGCAGGCAGGTACCACCGGGTTGCCGGCACTGGGTCCTGAACTGGTAGTTGACCTGTCCATAATTACATAAATATCCTTCCCGTTAGGGGCAATAGCAATATCCCTGTACCGGTTTGTACTTCCGAAATAACTTGATGTATCAACCGATCCGTCAATGGGGACGATCGTAGTACCGGTAACATCCATTTTCATCCTTACCAATCTTCCCCATTTCAGGGAGGCAGCTACAAGAGAATTCTTCCAGCCGGGAACAAGTGTATGCTTGTAGATATCCAGGCCCGACCATCCTTCTGATGGCCATCCGCCATTACCCGGATTTGTTTGCCATATATTATCAATAGTAGCCTCTGATTGGTCATAGGCAGAAAACAAAGGATCCCTATACCTGGAGCCAATGGCGACTGCATTGGCAGATTCGTCGGTGATCATAGGACAACTCGAAACGCCTCCATTATCCGTCAATGCTGCCCCGGCAGTAGAACCATTGTAGTTATCATCTGCTGCATAACCGATCACTATCGGGTGACCGTAATTTTTTAACGAATCAATGATATTGATCTCATCATCGCTGTACGGGCCATGCGATGAGCCATATAATTTGCCTGTAACGTTATCATAGGCAAAACCCTGGTTATTTCTTATACCAATAGCCCATACTGCGCTGTTGGCAGAATAAGGATTATCATTAGGTATCCAGGCATTAAGACCTGCGTCCCCATCCGATACGAGGTTGAAACGCAAAACTTTTCCTTCGTATGAATTGGGGTTTTGTGATTTCTGCGGACGAAGCCTGTTGCCGAACTGGCCGGCTCCCATATCCCCTTCTGCATAAAATAAATAATCAGTTCCGCCGACAGGAGCAATGATCATACGCTGTGAATTATGGTCATTACTGCCGGGCAGTGTATCACATAATGATACTGGTGATTCTAACCTGCCGGTACCCGTGTTGTAAGTAAACCTTACCAAACGGTTGGTAAAGAAAGTACCATTCGGGGAAGAACCTCCGCCATAACTATGAACATACGACACATAAACATAATTCTGCGGAGTAGTCGCATCCAGGAATAATGGATGGAGCGCCATCCCTGCAAATCCACCCTGTGGATTAGTGATCGCTAATTCATAGTTTATATTAAAAGCTCTGTCGGCAGGCGCTGAAAAGAAATTACTGTTCCACCCAAGATCTAATACGGTGGTCCTGGCTCCCGTGTTGGGATCCATTCTCAGTAACCGGTATCCTTTAGATTCTGTTATCCACAGGTAACCATCAGAACCGTAGGTGATCTCCCATGGATCATTCAATATACTTGGATTAGATAATATCGTTTGACGGTAAATTTCATTTAGTCTTCCTGACCCTACAGTAGTCGAAGTGGGCCTGGAAACAAGAATATTAAATCCTGCACCACTGTTGCTAGGTGCAGCCGTAGGGCTACCAAAAGCGCCAAATGAATAAACCCTGATATAATAGGTAGTAGTAGCTGCCAATCCTGATGCAAACAATGAACCCCTGGCACCACAAGTCATAGAAGCAAGGGTACCGCAGGTACCGGAAAAAAGTTGCAGCATAGCACCCGATGCACCCAGCGTTGAACTGGAAGCTCCTGAATTTGGATTTGGATTTACCGTTACAATATAGTCACCGGCGGTTGAAGTAGTAAAGCGGTACCACACATCATCATCCGGAGTACCGGTAGCACATCCTACAGGTATGCCCCCACTGGCTGTAGCGTTGGTTACTCTTCCCGTAGTATTAGTAGTACCGACAGTAAGCAGCGTTGAACCTGCACAATCGTTATTACCCGGAGCACCCGGATTGGAAATACATATACTAAAGGCCCAGTTTCCTGCACCACCAGTTGTTGGGTTCACGTTTGTAAACACACGGAAATAATATTGTACTCCGGGTGTTATATCAGCAATGGTAAGTCCAGACTGCCGGGTTCCTATACCAATAGAAGTTGCTGTAGATATACCAGCGCAGCTGGCAGAATTATAAGCTTCAATAAATGTATTGGTATTAGATATGCCGCCACCTGTACCTGATAAAGCGATCTGTACAGAGGTAATGCCAGCGCCGGCAGTAAACCGGTACCAAACATCATAAGTGGTGCCATAAGGACTTGTCGGGCTGCCGGCAGCAGTAGCCTGGAAAAGCGATTGTCCTCCGGTAGCGCCGCATGCGCCGACTACCGCCTGGTTGGTTGCACTGGCGCAAGCATTATTAGGCGGTTGCGCAAATAAAGAATTTGAAAATAAGAGGAGTAAATAGAAAAAAAGGTTCCTCAGGAAATGGGGCTTTTTCATTTGTACTTGGATTTTGGCCCAAGATATTTACTGTTAATAACTAATGCAACCTGATTATTACCTGATATTTTCTAGTAAAAACCCCTAGTAGGATACGGATATCTTCTATTGCTTATTCCGTATGGTTAATGTTATTTTGTTACGCCAACATCCATAAAAAACCAGTAAGTAAGAATCCTTAATATGAAAACAACTATACGCCGCTGTGCCCTTTCCATCGCATGCGTGTTTACTCTTAATCTTTTCTTCCCGGTTTATTCGTTTGCGCAGCCAGCCAATGATCTGTGTGCGAATGCTATTTCATTAACTGTCGGTACTTTTTGTGCAAATACAGCAGGGACTTTAGTAGCGGCTACCAACTCAGGCGCCGTGCCGGGAGCTTGTGGCGGCGGTACAGATAATGATGTTTGGTACACTTTTGTGGCGGGTACTGCTACTCCCACCATTGCGGTATCAACAGCCCCTAACCAGATCAGTATCCAATTGCTTTCAGGTACTTGTGCCGGCCTTGCCAGCGTACAATGTGTAACCACAGCCACTACAAATGCCAACCTCGTCGCTGCAGGATTAACGCCCGGTACAACTTATTATGTAAGGGTGTTTTCTAATAATAATACCGCCGGGACATTTAATATATGTATTACCAATCCATCCAATAATCTTTGTGGTGCAGCCATCACGTTAACCTCACGTACTTCCTGTATTAATGACCTGGGTACAATACAGGGCGCCACACTTACAGCCACTACTATCAACCCCGTTGATTGTGCCCCGGCCGGAATTACCCGTGATGTATGGTACAGGTTTGTGGCACAAACCACTAACCCTACAATTACTTTAAGCAACCTGGGACCAAACTTTACCAATCCCGGCATTCAATTATTATCCAATAACTGCGGTGGCTCCTTTACATCTTACTTTTGCGGAACTACTTCTATTGCCGCCGATTTCTTAACACCCGGTACTACCTATTTTATCAGGGTATTTACAACCACGGCTGCTGCTGCACCAACTGCAATTGCCGGAGCTTTTAATATTTGTATAGTTGACCCTGTCGCTACCCCGCCGTTCAATGATGAATGTGCAAATGCCATTAATATACCGGTGGGTATCAATACCTGCGGTAATAATATTAACGGAACTGTTTCAGGAGCTACTGCATCCGCTGTACCTGTTGCTCCCTGTACAGCCCCGGTAGTATATGATGTGTGGTATAAATTTACCGCCATTTCAATCACCTCTACCATTACTATCGGCGGTGGCGCTGCTCCGACCAATTTTCCTGCAGCTAACAGGAGATTACAACTTTTCTCCGGTACCTGCGGGTCGCTTACATCCATAGCTTGTGGAACAACGACGATAGCGGCATTCGCTACTACTGTCGGCGTCACTTATTATGTACGGGTATATTCAGATGTGGGTCCCATACCAAACGGAAATGCCAATTTTAATATTTGCGTTAATGGTGGTGCGACTTCGCCCATACGATTTGGAAACAGTTATGTAAATGTTACCAAGCAAACAGCCGGCGGTGTGGTAGAACCCGGTGATGTGCTGGAAATAAGAATGACGGTGAACCATACTTCCGGAACGGTGTATCGGGCCCGTTATGTAGATAATATCCCTACTAATACTACTAAAGCGACAGGTGCAGACGCTCCTATCAGAATAATAACAAACGAAGGATTAATATATAAAAGTTATACTCCGGGAGCAGGAGATGATCCCGCCACTTACGTGGCCGCTCCGCCTGCAGGTCAATTCAATATCCGTGTAAACCTTGGGTTTGGGGCTACCCTGCCCGGCACACCTGTCAATAATACATCCACGGAAGCTGCTTCAGCTATTGGTACCATGATCGCCGGTTCCGACCGGCCAAGAGGTGGTGGTGGATTGTTATTTGCCACAGCTTACAGGGTGGTGGTGACGGGTAATGCAGGCGATACCATCAACCTGAATGCAGCGCAGTTCCTGTATAAAACCGCTCCGGGAGTAGGATCTCCAGATGTTGTATTAACAGGTACTCCTTTTAAAATACTGATCAGCGATCCGTTAACCTTATGTCCTAACAGCGTTGGTATTAATATAGCCGATGAGTTTGGTGGTACTTTTGGATCTGGTACTACCCTCAACAGGAGTTCTGACCTTACCACACCGATCCCCGGTTATTCTTTTATTCCTGATGTAAATGCTATGAATGGTGTTGGTGATGGAAGGTATGCACTGGTAAAAAATATAAGTCCGCGGAGTGGTACGGTAAGAACCGCGAGGAGAAGAAATTCATGTAACGTCCCGGCTGCATTGGCACAGGACGATCTTAATAACTGTAACAAGAGGATGTTTGATGGTTTCTGGTTTATTGACGGAGACCATACCGGCACCAATGATGCGATCGGTAATACACCTCCTGCAGGCCCTGCCAACTCAGGGTATATGCTGATGGTGAATGCCGACTACGTAGCCTCGGAAGTGTACCGGCAAACGATCAATAATCTTTGTCCTGATACTTATTATGAGTTCTCTGCCTGGGTAAGGAATATATGCCCTACCTGCGGAATTGACTCTACCGGCGCACAATTTGCCGGAACCCCCACGGCCCCGGCCAGCGGCTACCCGGGTGTATATCCCAACCTGTCCTTTGCTTTGAACGATGTGGATTATTATAATACCGGCCAGGTAGATACTGTAGGTTGGGTTAAAAAAGGATTCGTATTCCGCACCGATACTGCGCAAACCAGCGCCACTTTCACCATCCGTAACAACTCACAGGGGGGTGGTGGAAATGACTGGGTCATTGATGATATTGCCGTGGCAACCTGTTTACCTACCATGAGCTATTCACCTACCATCAATCCTAACGTATGCCGTGAAAACCCCATTACTATCGCAGACACGATCAGTTCATTCTTCCGGAACTATACCACTTATAAATGGCAAAGAAGTACGGATGGCGGCGCTAACTGGACAGATATAACCGGAGTTACTACCATACCAGACACCAATTACTACATTACATCTTATACCATACCCCCAATACATACAACAATGGCTGACAGCGGGGACCTGTACAGGGTAGTAGTGGCTACTACTGCAGATAACCTGTTAGACCCTAATTGTAATATTTCTGATGGGATCACTATTTCGCTTACTGTAATTGATTGCGGCACCCCGCTTAAAACTGACCTGCTGTCTTTCAACGGGAAATTAGTAGCTGATAAAGGCCATCTTTCATGGACCACTTCTAAAGAAGACGGGCCTATAACATTTACGATCGAACGGAGTACTGACGGAATTAATTTTACCCAGGCCGGCTCCGTTAACAGCCACAATAATTATACAAGTATTGAAAATACCTATTCCTTTATTGACCCTGTAGCGGTAACCGGAAAAGTATTTTACAGGCTGCTCATGACTGACCAGTCGGCTGCGAAAAAATATTCACGCATCATTCAATTGAACAGGGCTGCCAATGATAACCTGGCCCTTGTAACGGTGATCAATCCATTTAACTATTCACTGGATTTTGATATCTCCGCAAAAAATGATTCAAAGATCGAAGTGGAACTGGTGGATCTTTACGGGAAAGTAGTATTGAAGAACACTTTCCTGGTACGTACCGGTATCAATGCATTAAGCCTGGCTAATACTGAATCCCTTTCATCCGGCACCTATGTGCTCCGGGTAAGAAATAACGAGATACTTATAAACAGGAAAGTACTGAAAAAGATATTCTGATCAATAAACCCAATCCGTACCCAACAACCGTTCACCCAGTGAGCGGTTTTTTTATGACAAGCTTCCTGCAATTCATTTCAGGACAGATTGGGTAAAAACAGTATTTTTATCCCTTATTCTACGACTATGAACGTTATCAATAAACCTGTTATCGGTATCTCTTGCGGCGACCTGAATGGTATCGGTATAGAAGTGATCATCAAAACATTTTCAGACAACCGTATACTTGAATTATGCACCCCGGTTGTTTTTGCTTCCAATAAGGCCATCAATTTTTACCGGAAATCTATCCCGGAAGTCAATTTCAATTACCAGGTCACCAAAGATTTCAGCCGCCTCAATCATAAACAGATCAACTTATTTAATTGCTGGGAAGAAGAAACCGTGATCACTCCCGGGCAATTGACAGAAACGGGTGGCAAATATGCCGTGATCTCACTTCAATCAGCGGTGGCTGCCTTAAAACAAAAACAGATCGACGGGTTGGTAACAGCGCCTATTCATAAAAAAAATATTCAATCTGCAGATTTCAGCTTTACCGGGCATACCCCTTATTTAAAAAGTATGTTTGGAGTCAACGATGTAGTGATGATGCTTTGTGCCGGCAATTTCCGCGTAGCCCTGGTAACAGAACATATTCCTGTAAGCGATATAGCAAAGCAGGTAACGAAAGAAGCGATCGTAAGCAAGCTGAGCATTATCAGCAAAAGCCTGCAAAAAGATTTTGGCATTGACAAACCACGAATTGCGGTATTGGGATTAAATCCTCACGCCGGTGATGAAGGTCTCGTGGGCACTGAAGAAGAAACCATCATTAAGCCTGCTGTCAAAGAAGCAAAGAATAATAATATCCTGGCCGTAGGCCCATATAGCGCTGATGCTTTTTTTGCCCGGAGACATCATGAAAAATTTGATGCGGTATTAGCGATGTACCATGACCAGGGGCTGATCCCTTTCAAAGCAATGGCGATCGGTGAAGGGGTGAACTATACAGCCGGGCTTCCGGCGGTAAGAACTTCTCCCGACCATGGCGTTGCCTTTGATATTGCCGGGAAAGATAAAGCGGACACCTCTTCATTTATAGCTGCCCTGTATGAATGCATTGATATCATTAACCGCCGTAACGGCTATGATGACAACCGCAAAAATCCGGTCAGGAAAATAACGGCCGAATCATTTGCCCGCATGGAAGATGAAGAAATAAAAGAAGGCTGATCATCTATGACCAGCCTTCCCCCTTACTTTTATTCAAATTTTTATTCTGCCTTTATTAATTTTCCCTGTTGCAGATCGTTGCCCTGCTGAACAGTGACCAGGTACATACCGGGTTTCCAGGTTGGCAGGTTTTGCACATAAATGATATTCTGCCCGTTGGTTACGTTTGTATTGATAGTTTGAACCAGTCTGCCGCTGATATCGCTGATGCGAATAATCACCGGGCCATTCTCCATTGAATTATATTTTATTGAAAAATTGCCGACAACAGGATTCGGAGATATTACCAGTTTCTCCCTTTTTATATCAGAAGAAACTTTTACAGTAACAGAGTATTTGGTTATATACCCGATCTCCGACATCTTTAAGCGGTAGTAGTTGGTGCCGGGAGAAAAACCATTATCGGAAAAACTGTATTCATGAATACCCACTGTAGTCATGGCATCCTGGCGGTCGAGGATAAAAAAGTTGACACCGTCCGTGCTACGCTCCACTTCAAAACTTTCGATCTGCATAGCATTTTCAGTCACCCATTTCACCAGGTTCACTGCGCCCTGTTGTGTTACGCTGAAACTGCGCAGTACCAGCGGCAATGCGCCGGGGCAATTCGGAAATATCTTTGACGAATCTTTTGTTGAAAGCCCTGCGGCATCTGTAACAGTCAGCTCGATCAGCCAATAATAGTTATCGCCATTACAGCCAATACGGGAGATCATGGTACTCGTATTCCGGACCGTATCAATTGATTCAGGATGCTCATGGTTGTTGTGCCGCAAAATAGTTTGCCAGGCATATTGCAACTGCCCGCTGGAATGTTCAGCATCTGTAACTGTAGCAGCACAAGTATAGATAGTATCTTCAGCTATCCTGTACAAAGAATTCTTAACCGGGCTGGTAATATTTACTACAGGCGGCGTATTGTTTACAGAGATCAGTATACTGTCTGTTGAAGAGGCGCCGCCATTATCTGTTACCGTTAATTTTGCAAAAAATTTCTTTGGCGTTCCTGCCGGTGCAGAAAAAGTATGTGAAGGGTTAGTCAGTGTGCTGGTATTATTAGCGCCGCTTCCCGGGTCACCAAAATCCCATGAATAGCCGGCAATTGTTCCATTGGGATCATAAGACCCGTTCCCGTTAAAAGCAACATTCAATGCCGATGGTCCATACGTTTTATTGGATGTCATTTGAACTACCGGCAGCATATTACCGCCATATGCAATTCTTTTTACCCCGGTGCCGGTTATTTCAACTGTCACTATCGTACCATCCAATGGGTTTTGCGTTACACAAACAAGATTGGAAAATCCGCTTCCGAAATTATCAACCCTTGTCACCACATCTGTAAAATCTATGGTAATGCGTTTCAGCCATTGACCACCGAGGTCAGCCTGGAAAAATGTATTCCTATATTCAGCAGGAAAAGCATTGCCATTATACCAGGTACCGGCTACCGCACAATTTCCCCTGAATGATGAACCGGCAGCCGTTGAATTAGGTTTGCCAAGCGTATCCACTTCAGCAGTATTACCGGTAAAGATGCCAACCCTTGCTACATCCTGTCCGTGTCTCCAGTCAATGCCGGGGCGGCGGTGAAAATACCTGTTATGATTACCAATAGCTACAGCCCCATTACAACTATTGTAAACTGTTGTGTTGTTATCGGCGGTCGCCTGTTTTAATAAATTATTGAAAGTAAAAAATTGCTGGGTGCATCCGCCGGTGCCAAATAAAGGATTCGGTTGATCGGGGTTGACCCTGTTCAGCGTAAAATAACTACTCATTGTTCCATGACCTTCATAAAGCGGCCACCCGCAATTCATACCCGGGTCTGTGATGATATTTAACTCTTCCCATAAATTCCAGCCCACATCTCCTACGAATACTTCACCGATATCGCCGGTGGAAGGATTAGTGGAGCCTGTTCCCGGTTTGATGGCAACACGAAATGGATTACGAAAGCCCATTGCCCATACCCTTGATTTTGGAGCCCTAGGTTCGGCAACAGAAAAGAAAGGATTACTTCCAACACCATTTCCTGTTGCAGGATCTATGCGGAGTAATTTACCATTGTGACTATTGATTAACTGCGACCGGAAAGCGCCTACATTTTCATTTACCCTTATTATACCGGAATCTAATCCCTTTTGGAAATACGTATCACTCCGGCTGCCCTGGTCCACACCATTGTAGCTGGCCCCGTCTCCCGCTGTTATAAGCAACATACCATCTGCTGCAAACACAAGCCCTCCTATTCCATGTGATTCATGCAGGATAGGTATGCCTGTTGAATTTGTTTCCCCGATCAATATGGTACGTGTAGCCAAATTGGCGACCAGCTCTCCACTGCCGTTGGTCATTGTTTGATACCGGGTAACACGGCCGATCGTTGCATCAAAATATTGATTGGTGCCAGCATTATAATTTGGCGTTCCGAAATGCACCAGGTGATGCCTGTCAACTACATAGAGTAGGTAGATATAGCCATTGCTGAGAAATTCAGGATCCAATGCAAAGCCCAGCAAACCGTGATCACGCCAGTCCCCCACCTCTTCGGAAATATTCAATACAGGGTTTGCCTGTTTGATATAATTTCCCGATCCATTCCGGTTACATACATACACCCGGCCGCCTTTTTCCCATACCAACAACCTTTGCCCGTTGTTGGTAAACACAGCTCCTACCGGGGCTACCCAGCCTGAACCAATACTTGTTGCTGAAAAGCCGGACGGAAGTGATTGTGCCTGCGATTGGATACAGGTAATAAGAGTGATGATAAAAAGATATAGCTTCTTCATTATACCGTTGTTTAAGTAATAATAAATGGCTATCCATAAGTAATGACTGGAAGATTTAGCTGAAACAGCGGACTGGTTCAACGATTGTTTAGCAACGGATTGGAGAAAAGCGGCGCCTGTATCGGTACAGGTCGTCTATAAAAAATGGATATTACGAAGGAGGATGGATGTTTAAGAAGAAGAGCAAAATATAAAATATTTCTTATCCATACAAATTATTAAAGCCCTCCGGTATAGTGCTTTTACTCGAAAACGGCATCCGGCACCCCTTTATTGATCGTATAAGCGGAATAACTGATCTCTACCACCCCCTTTTTATTTTTCATTTTATCTTTTGG
>DATDIX010000306.1:0-10063 GCA_036520835.1 Chitinophagaceae bacterium
TAGTAAGCCGGCAAACGGCAGCTGCGATCAAAAAATCAAATGAATCGTATGGATAATACCTGTTGCAAGTATCAAAGCGGTCCTATTTCGGTGTTTTCCTGTACATCAGGTAAGCCACTACCACAAATACAATATTGGGTAACCAGGCAGCCAGTAATGGATGAAAATTGCTTTTTGTAGCAAATACGGTAGAGAACCTGTCGGACACAATAAAAAGTGAAGCGATAACGATGCCAAGGGCCAGGTGCATTCCGCTTCCGCCCCGTGTTTTCCGGCTGGCAATGACAACCCCGATAAGGGTCAGCAATAAAACAGTGGCGGGTGTAGCGGTGCGGCGGTATTTTTCCACTTTCAATGTACTAAGCCCTTCCGTTCCCCGCATTTCTTCCCGCCTGATAAAAGCGGCCAGTTCGGGTGTGCTCAATTTATCTTTCAGGTATTCATCTTTGCGCAGCTCTTCCGGTTTCAGGTTCATGGTCATCGTCATTTCCGGGTGAAGCTTTACACTTTCTCTCATGCTATCCACTGTCCTGACAGTAGCGTTGTACAGTTTCCATTTGTTAACGGCTGTATCCCAGCGTATGGAAGTAGCCCTGATATTATAGACCACTTTGTTATCCTTTACCCGGTCGAGGAAGAAACTACTGGCGGCCCTGGAAGTGGTATCATAATATTTTATACCGATATAAGTGTTGGGATCGATCCTGAAATAAAAACAATTGTAGCATTGCCCGGTCCGCCGGTTCTTCATCGGGTCATTCTTATCAAAATAGGTAGCCTGGAAATGGCTTTTGATCTCGTTGGCTTTCGGGATCACATACCTGTTCCCGAGCCAGAGCAGCAGGGCCAGGAAGACACCGCCAACAAGATAAGGACGCAGCATGCGATTGTAACTGGTGCCGCTGGCCAGTATCGCAATGATCTCGGAACGGTTAGCCATCCGGCTGGTGAAAAATATAACAGCGATAAAAACAAATAAAGGGAAAAGAAGGCCCCAGATAAAGGGAACAAAACCAAAATAATACTGCTTAATGATCTCCAGTGTTCCCAGGCCGGTGCTTACAAAATCGTCGGTCTTTTCGCTGCTGTCCACAGCCACGGCGATCAGCGTGAACAGCATCATGCAGAAAAAAAAGGTAACGAGAAGTTTCTTTAGTATATACCAGTCTATTTTGCCCATTCGGTTGCGAAGTAACAGAATTTGGGCGGAATGAAATGTGAAAAAAGAAAGCTATCATTCAGGATTTTTCAAATAGCAAACAATGCCTAAAGTCATGATACGTTGCTGCTATGTGTTTTAAAAGAAAAGGATGGGGTTACAGGTTACTTGGAAATATTATTATAACCAACTCGGATTTTAAAACTTTCATCCTTTCTATGGCATCCCGGGAATTTACTGCGTCACATCAGGAACAGGTTGAAGCGATCCATTATTGCTGTTGCTACCGTTAATGATTCGCTTATTCCCAAAACCCACTATAAAATTAAATGTTGCAATAAGGTTTCCGCTTTTTGTTATTTCTCTGTCGAAATCCCTTCCGAAATTAAAAGTCAGTTTTTGGTTAAACCCCAGATCATATTCAGCTGAAAATGATAATCGCCATGAAGGATCGATTATACTTTTCGTCAGCACGCTTCGATATATGGATTCGAAAGATAAATTGAATTTATCATCCTTTGATGCATACAATACCCGGGCGCCCATATCAAGTGTAGAAATATTCTTTGTAGAAATTGTATTGCCCGGGTCAGCGTAAATTCGTTCGGGTTGATACAGGTATCTTGCCAGGCCATATAAACTTAGCTTTTGATTCCCTCCTTCATATCCCCCGGTCAGCCAGGCACCAGCATTCTCTGCATAAGAATACCCGAGATCATTGGTAGGAAACCGTATGGCAGATCCTCCTGCAAAATCTAAAAATGGTCCTGATCTTTCTATTGTAAAATCTCTTGCCATTTTTCTTAACTCTGTATACGCCGAATTATTCCTTATAATTTTTTCTGTTCTGAATTTGTTAAACAATGAGTCACGCATTAACTGAAGCTCGGCATTTATTTTCTCATACTGCGGGCTATTCATCCCATGTTCCGTCCGAACCCGTCTTCTTTCCCTTAATTTTTCTGCATATGCCGAGTCGGCTTCTATTTCCTCATCAGCCACTTCGACCTGCTCAGTAATACTGCTTTGTAATTCGGAAAGACGTTTGTATTTCCTGTAGGTTTCACTTGTCCATGCGGGCCTGATCACTGAGAACTTTATTCCTATGGCTGTTCGGGAAAAAGATTGCCCTCCCGAAGTATCCGAATTATACCCAAGGGAAATATCCAACGTTTGCCAGAATATTTTACCCGTATTCACGGATTGAAGATCTTTTAGTGTAATGAACCGGCTCGTAAATAAAGATGCAGGTAAAAAATCAACAGCATAACTGTTAGGTAATCTTGTCAAATTACTCGTGGCATTATTAAAAGACAACCAGAAACTGGACAGATCTGTTGGTCTTTCGATACTGTTGGGTGCAAAGTTCAGCAATTGGGCTGCCGGCGAGGATGGTGCTTTCAGAAGATCGACGCCTTCTTCACCTGATTCCTGTGCCTGGACAAATCCCCAATAAATGAACATTAAGAAAAACCCGGCGCTTTTTTTCATGCTGTTTATCTTTTACTATTCATACAAAAAAAACGAACCACGAGGGAAAAGACAACCACTTCACCTTCTTGCTCAACTGTTACACTAAACTGTTTATTGATATTTTCGACTCCGCCATTTACTCTAAGTCTTAAATTAATCTTATCTGTATCTTTCGAGGTATCGGCAATGTTTCCATTTATCCGAAGCACTTTGCCATCCAAATCATTATCATTTCCAACCACCAGATCATTTATAGATTGCTTGTGGTTTGTAAGTAACTTTTTTGTATTGAGCTTTACGCTTGTATCAGGACTTTGACCAATGTCACCCAATATTACATCACATGTTATGTCTGAACCATCGTTCTTAAGTTCATACTCATGATCAAGAGAAAATGTAAGTTTTTGAGGCATAAAATTGATTTAAGGTTATAGAAGTATCAAGAAGAACTTATTTTCTCACCCATTTCCTAATCCAAAATGCTTTGTATCTATCCATTCCGCTTTTGTGATCGTCCACCAGTCGTCAGCTATATTCTCTTTTATATAATCGTAGGGCAGCCAGCCATATCCTTTTTCTCCCCATTCAACACCCCATGAGTTCCTGATCTTAATGGCGCCGGTGGTAACAATAGTGCTGTTGTTGGGATTAGTGATCTTTACCGCATCATCAAAACCGACAGCCATCACAGCATGACCACCATCCACATCTTCAGTTTTGTGAGGGAAAGGAATTTTGCCGTCATCGGCCTGGTCAAGTGAAGTAAAACAGGTGAACCCAAACATCATGGGCAGCCCGTTTCGCAAATGATCTTTTATGCTATTGAGTAATGCCTGCCCTCTTACACCGTTAGCATCAAGCCGGTAATATAAAAGCGCCTGGAAATTCTGTGCATAGGAATACATGAATGCCGTAGGTTCTTCATTGAACCTTTCCTCCTTATAAGGCCAGTATTTTTCAGGCACCAGGCCAAACAGGGCCATCGCCGCCATTGTGGTACGGATGTAAGCACCGTCATCGCCTGTCCATTTTAAAAGATTGCGGGTAGCTTTATACAGGAACAGCCGGGACGCATCAATATGTCTTCCGAAAGCTCTTCTTTCAAAATATTCATAAAGCCCTACCCCTGCGTGGGCAGTACAGGAACCAATGCCTCCCTGGTCTTCTATAGGTGAACACCAGCGGCTGAGGTCAATTTTTGTAGCAGCCGCGGCTTTTTTTACTGCCGCCGTTCTTTTCGATGACTGTATATCGAGCTTGCTTAAAATTTTACTTACTGGTTCTTTGACCCCTCTTAATTTTTGCCTGGTTGAAATGGTGCTGGTAGCGGGTGTGTTGTCGCGGAAATCAGGATAGTCTTTCAGCCATCCTGTTCCTTTTGTTTTAGCAATACTCATAGTATAAAGTTTAAAGTACTTATTGCGGATCTTGTTTCCGGTTCCAGGTATATACACAATGTCAATCCTGGATATTACTGTTGGCTTAAGCAGGTTTTACCCCGCCACTCCAGAAATAATTTCCATTAATATCTTTATACCAAACCGGGTTATTATTAACAGGCTGTCCATTTTCAGCAACAGCAACAAAATCAATAATGGCCCCGGGAGATAATACCTGTACAATACTTGCACGGGTATTAGGCTCTTTCCTTATGTTTAATTTTACAGCTACAGTCACTTTTCCCGTTTGCGGGGTAATACTTACCGGTACTGGCACGGTAGCCGTTTCTGTACAGTCATTATACTCCTGAACAATATCCCTGAGCAGTTGTTCGTAGGTGCGCCGGCTATGCGCCAGTCCCGTTACCGGGTCAGTTTTCCGTTTGGGATCGAGAAAAAAATGCCCGACAATATCTTTGGCAGGATCCAATTGAAATTCAAAACACAGTTTTGCCAATGTCCAAACATATTTTTCATACGCTTTATCTGCATCGATGGTTCCACCATAACAATACTCAACACCGATTGCTGCATCATTGGCATTTACACCAAACAACTCATTATCCTTAGGTACCCCATATAATACATGCCATGCTTTTTCCGGTGCAGCTGTTAATGCCGGAACACATTCGATGATCTCCTTGTCATCTACAAAAAGATGGGCAGAGGCGCTCATTTCATTTTTAGAGTTAATATAATACCTGACGTTCTGCGATGCGGTTGATTTCGGATTGCCTGTATCATGAGCAACCAGGAACCTTACTTTCGCAATAGCCAGGCCAGACCTTCTCTTAGATGGGCTGGGTATATAATTGGGGGTAACAACGAATTTGTTTTTAAATACACCAGACATATTACATGTATTTTATAGTTACCGATAAACGTTATCCTACCGGCTCTTCCCCGGTAATTTCATCACTGCCGGGTACATCATTGGCATTTTTCTTTTCTGCTAATGGATTGGCCCTTTCTACTTTTTCCTTTGTAAGAAATAAATTCTCAAATATCTCTCTTAGTTTATCTACGGCCTGGCGGGAAAAAAGGCCGGCCAAAATAGAAATAGCCGTTACACCAAAGGGGTTAATAGGCAGTCCATCTCTTCTTACCGGCAATCTCTCTGTGCCAATTCTTGTGAAACCAGTCAATGTATCTGCCGAAGACTTTATATGAATTTTTTGAGCCGTATCATAGTGAATGTATAAAACACTATCCTGTGCGGCCGAATACTGGTTAGCTATTTGCGGAGAATCAACATTAACAGTAACAAGCCCGCCCCGTAAAAGGAAATAAAAAGCAAGAGCAAGAGTGGCGCCTATAAATGGCCTCATTAAATACCAGGATATCCATGATCTTTCAAACTGCTGCGACCCGATGTAATCAGTAAAGGAAGTAGCCACATGTATAAAAGCTCCAAGAGCCCCGCTGATGGCTACCAGTAATATTAATTGCTGCTCCTTGGTAAGAGATAGTTTTTTGAAAAAGATGCCTTCGGCAGGCGGCCAGCCGGATAGCATAGCGCTGATCAGTAATATACACAGCGCCATAAAAAAAATGATCATGGTGACGGTGACCCATTTGGGGGGAGGGTTATTTGCCATATTGTATCATTATTTTATGTTACTAATTCTTCATCACCGGGATCAGCTGCTTCAACATATTCATAGCTCAGGATAATGAAAATCTATCACGGGCAGAAGGAGCAAATTGATTAAACCCAACAGTTTCAAAAAACCAGCGCCCCTTTAATCCCTGCTTTCAAGGAATGCCTTTTCGCTAATTCTATCACTGTGTATTCATCCAGCAGAATTGTTTAAAGAAGTGATCCAGAGGGACCGGGTTTTGATAATATGGAATGTTTAGTAAGGGAAGGATAGAAACACAACTTCAAAAACCACCTGCCGCTTGTAAGAATCTTGCAAGCGACAGGTATTTGAAACGGAAGGAAACTTGAATTTTCCGGAGTTCAATGGTTAATGGACGATGATGGCCCATACTATAAAGTTGATGTTTCCGTTGACTCAAGACAAGCGTTCTTTAACCTCTCCACGGACCGTTTTTTAACGGTATGAAAAACCGTTTTTTCACCCTTTTTGATATTCGTGATCGTAAATAAATCTGTTTGTGTTACCTTTTCTGAACAATCACCAAAATCTTCTATTTTATGGCAGGTCAACAAATTCCCGTCAACTCGGCGGATGACATGAAAGCTGAATACATCAACTTTATGACCAACCTGGGTGTGAATATGAATGAGCAGACGCAGAGTGTTTCATTTACAGGCAGCACTGTTATGGACTACCTCAACGAGACTATGCGGGTAGCGGATGAACTGAGAGTGTTCATGGGGTTCGATCCCCAAACTGGCCGATCTTCAGTGATACTATGGCCCTATCAGAACGGGCAACCGGCTACAAGCGGGGATGGCGGAGAAGGAGAGATGATCGAACCATTTGATGCCGGAACTGGAAATCCGTGATGAAAACAATCATTTTTTTTCTTTATTCTGCAAGCATATTATTAAGTGCTGCAATGGCTTTCATCTACCGCAAGGACCTGAGAAGCCGGAAGCTGTCTATTCTTACACCCTATCTTCTACTCGTATTCATACAGGAATTATGCCTGCACATATATGTTCGAAGGTCACCGACTGCGTCTACAGGTTTAATGTATAATATTTATCACCCCGTCACTGTCTTGGTTTTCGCATCATTGTTTTATCACATGCCCATCACCCGTAAAATGCGGAAACTGGTACTTGTACTGGCTGCCTTTTATCTGATCCTGGCGGTTGCTACTTTCAGCTTTATTGAACCCATTACTAAACTAAACGGTTATCTTATAGTAGCGGCGGGCTTTGTTATTTCCTGCTACGCCATTATTTTCCTGCTCAATTATTTTAATATGGATAACAGTGAGGAAGAAAAACACTGGCGGCCTGTCATCCTGATCACTATCGGCATACTGACCTTCTATCCCGTGATAGGTATTTCATTTGCCTTTCACAAACAATTACTGGCTTATGAAGCTACCATATTGGGTATGAAAATTTACCAGTTAATACCACAGGTAATGAGTATATTCATGTATGGCTGTTTTGCCCGTGCATTTTATCTATGCAAAAAGAGAAATTAGACCTGATCGTTTCTGTCCTTGCTGTCAGTTTCTTTGTTTTACTGCTGGTCATTGCCGCTTTCCTTTTATTCCGCATTTACCTGAAAAGAAAAAATAACCTGTTGCTGGAAAAAGAACGGATGAGCATCCAGTTTGAACAGACACTGTTACAATCCAAGCTGGAGATACAGGAGCAAACCTTTCACCATATCAGCCAGGAACTGCATGATAATATCGGGCAGGTATTAAGCCTGGTCAGTATCAACCTCAATTCGCTGAAGGCCCCGGGTGAATCGGCCAGGATAACCCTGATGGATGAGTTGCTGGAAAAAGTCCTTATTGACCTGCGCAACCTCAGTCACTCTCTTGATGCTGACCATATACGTGATAATGGCTGGCATACCCCTGTACATAAGCTGCTGCATCACCTGCAGCAGACCGGGAAATATACAACCGCGGTGAAACTGGAAGACGACCTGCCGGCATTGGGCAACGAAAGACCGATCATCCTGTTCCGGATGATCCAGGAAGTGATCAACAATATCACCAAACATGCGAAGGCTGATAGGATCGTTTTTGAAGCACAAAAAAAAGAGAACGGATTGCTTATTACGATCCAGGATAATGGGAAAGGATTTGACAGCCGGGATGCTTCTGAAGGAGCCGGTTTACGTAATTTGGAAAATCGTGCTAAATTGATCAACGCAAACCTGTCTGTCGACAGCGAACCGGGGAAAGGCACCCTGGTGACCATTTTTATTAAAACGGAGAAAATTGAGTAAGACCACCACACAAATTGCCCTTGTTGATGATCATACCCTTCTGCGCAATGGGCTTGCTGCACTGGTCAATTCATTTGACGACTATTCAGTACTTTTTGAAGCCGCCAACGGGAAAGAGTTCATACAACAATTAAAAACATTTCCTGCCCCGGATATTGTTCTTCTCGATATCAATATGCCGGAAATGAACGGGCTTGAAACCGCGGAATGGATGAAAAAAAATCTGCCGTCCGCAAAAATATTGGTGCTGAGTGTAATGGATATCGATGCCATGATCATCAGTATGCTTAAAAGAGGGGCAAGGGGTTATATCCTGAAAGACAGCAAGCCAGCTATTTTTAAAGAAGCCCTGGATACTATCCGCGATACTGGTTTTTATATGAATGAACTGGTCAACAAAAAAATGCTGGGGTACGTTACCAAGAGTAATGAAAAAGGACTGGATGAAATATCACTCATCGCACAGCTGACAGAAAACGAACTTACCTTTTTACAACTGGCCTGCACAGAAATGACCTATAAAGAGATCGCACAAAAAATGGAACTGAGCCCCCGTACCATTGATGGTTACCGCGATGATCTCCTAAAAAAACTGAACGTTCAATCCCGGATCGGGCTGGTAATTTTTGCTATCAAACATGGCTTCTACAAACTATAATCTTCTTTTCAATACTTCCACCATTTCGTTCTTCCAGCCGGCAAAGTCCCCGGTTGTAATGTGCTTTCTTGCCTCCCCTACCAACCACAGGTAAAAGGCAAGATTATGAACACTGGCAATGGTGAGACCCAATATCTCCTTCGACTTCATCAAATGACGGAGATAGGATCTTGAATAATAATTACTGATCTCACAATCCAACCCTTCATCAATCTGCGAAAAATCAAACTCCCATTTTTTATTGTCGATATTGATAACCCCCTGCGTGGTAAACAACATAGCATTCCTGCCGTTACGGGTCGGCATTACGCAGTCAAACATATCTATACCCATACTGATGCATTCGAGAATATTCCAGGGTGTACCTACTCCCATCAGGTAGCGGGGTTTTTCTTTTGGCAAATGATCACAACACCAGTCGCATATCTCGTACATCACGGGTTCGGGCTCACCAACGCTTAAACCTCCTATCGCATTACCTGTTGCTTGTTTGCCCGCTACATATTCACAGGATTGCCTGCGAAGATCTTTATAAGTGCCCCCCTGCACTATCGGGAAAAGATTCTGTGTATATCCATATTTATCCGTTGTATTATTGAACCGGTCAAAACAACGATCCAGCCACCTGTTTGTTAGTTCTAATGATTTACTGGCATATTTAAATTCACAGCCACCGGGAGGGCACTCATCAAAAGCCATAATGATATCACCCCCGATGATGCGCTGAATGTCCATTACGCTTTCAGGTGTAAATAAATGCTTCGAGCCGTCAATATGCGATTGAAAAGTAACTCCCTCCTCTTTTATCTTTCTTGTACCGGCCAGGGAAAAAACCTGGTATCCGCCGCTATCTGTAAGTATTGGCTTGTTCCATCCATTAAAGCGATGCAATCCTCCCGCTTTTTCCAGCACTTCAAGTCCCGGTCGCAGGTACAAATGATAGGTATTTCCAAGAATGATCTGCGCTTTTACGTCATCCATCAATTGTTGTTGCGTCACGGCTTTCACACTTCCGGCCGTACCAACAGGCATAAAAACCGGTGTCAGTATTTCCCCATGATCCGTAGTGATCTTGCCGGCCCTTGCCTTGCTTTGTATATCTGTATGTTGTAGTTGAAACGATAGCGCTGCCATAAAAGGCTGCAAGGTACAGGAAACAAGGCATAGGATGACAATACAAATGGGAATAGCAGCAGCACGGTTTTATGTGACAAATGCACCGGCCTTAATTCCTGTTTCTCATTTATCTTCGCATCCATGCCACCTACTAACCCGGAAGAAATAATTTTTTATTGTTTCGCCACGGCTACTGCTATACAGGTTTTTTATTACGCCTGGTTTTTCAGCCGTATTGCTTTTTATAAAATGCCGGAAAAAACGAGATCGCAGCAACATCCTGTTTCCGTGATCATCTGCGCCAGGGATGAAGATGAGAATCTTG
>DATDIX010000307.1:0-3575 GCA_036520835.1 Chitinophagaceae bacterium
AGAAATGTCCCTGGGATAAAAAGCAAACCGTGCAGTCGCTCCGGCAAATGACCATCGAGGAAACTTATGAACTGGCCGATGCGATCACCGAAAATGACTGGAAAGGGATCAAAGAAGAATTAGGCGACCTGTTATTGCATATCGTATTCTATTCAAAGATCGGCAATGAGCAGGGACAGTTTACGCTGGAAGAAGTGATTCAGGGTATTTCAGAAAAACTCATTGCCCGTCATCCTCATATTTATGGCAATGTGGAGGTAAACGATGAGGAGGATGTAAAGCGGAATTGGGAAAAGCTAAAACTGAAAGAAGGAAAGAAATCGGTTTTAGGCGGTGTTCCCCTGTCATTGCCTGCTACGGTAAAAGCAATGCGCCTGCAGGAAAAGGCCCGCCAGGTAGGGTTTGAGTGGGAGAACAAGGAACAGGTTTGGGAAAAAGTAGAAGAGGAGATGGGAGAGTTAAAAGAGGTGGTGGGTACCGGGCAACAGGATAAAATAGAAGAGGAGTTTGGCGATCTCGTATTTTCCCTTATTAATTATGCACGGTTTTTGCAGTTGGATGCTGAAAATGCACTGGAGCGGACCAATAAGAAATTCATCCACCGTTTTACCCAGATGGAACAAAAGGCATTAGCCAGCGGGAAAGACCTTAATAAGATGACGCTGGAAGAAATGGATGCCATCTGGAACAGCATAAAACAACAAGGGCAACAGCAGTGAAGCCACTCTTACGAAATAATTTTCTCTGGAAACTTGGATTACTGGTTACCGCCATTATACTCTTTGTTTTTTCCTATGTTTTTAATACTATCTATTCCGACCGGTCGTCTGTAGCAGCGGAAAGACGGAATGCAGAACAATACCTGCACAGCAGGCAAAAAGATTTTGACCAGTTGCTCACCGATACTTCTCTTTTATTAAAACTTGTACGCAATACAGAAACAGAACATGAGTTTGGATCGGTGGTAGCACGGGGCTATGGGATCTACTTATATACAGTAAGCAATGCCGGTACGCTTTCGTTGAACTTCTGGAGCAGCCAGCTTATTTTGCCGCCGCCGGGCACTTATGCTCTTGGCGACTTTGAAGATTTTATGACGCTGGCAAACGGGGATTACCTGGTGATCAAAAGATCTGTTCAGCTCCGGGAGCATACGGTGATCGCTTATGCCATGATACCGGTGCAGTCTGAATTTTTTCTCAGTACAGAATACCTGCCCAAACATCTTTTTTTCAGTAAGACCGCCGACCAGCGGGTAGCTATTGTGGAAAAAGGCAATACAGATTTCCCGGTTACATCATTATCAGGGAAAACACTTTTTTACCTGGATAAAAAGGCATCCGGCGCTGTCGCTTATAACAGTCAGCTCACACTGATCCTCCGGATCGGCGGTTTTATATTCTTATTGCTGTTTATTCATTCGCTGGCTGAATCTCTGTCAAGGAGAAGAAAAGTATGGGAGGGTATTGCATTCCTGGGACTATCACTTATCGGTTTGCGGATGATCACTTATTTGTTCCCCTCTGTATTTAACCTGCGTCAATTTGAATTATTCGACCCGACCATCTACGGGTCCAATATCGTTCAGCGGTCATTAGGCGATCTTTTGTTGAATTCTATTTTCTTTTGCTGGATCGTATTGTTTACCTGGGCCAAATTGCAGCATAGGGATATTATCGGGACCCGGCTGCCGGTATGGCTGAGATGGGGAGCAGGAATCATGGCCCTTTGTTTGCTCATCTATTCCACTTTTATTCTTTCATCTGTTATCCGCAGTATCGTAGCGGATTCAAAAATATCTTTTGACGTAACTGATTTTTTCAGCCTTAACAGTTATACGGTCGTCGGTTTTATCGTACTGGCCTGTCTGTCCTTATCGTATTATTATTTTACACAGGTACTGTTCCGGATCATCTTTCCTCTTTTCAAAGAAAATACATGGCCGATCTATTTTGCCATTGGCTTTGCCGGGCTGGTTTATCTTACCGTTCGTTCAGGCGACCCCGCTGTACTTTTTTATATACCGGTGCTGGCATGGCTGCTGCTTTATACCTGGCTGGTGAATAGGCGGGGATGGATATTGTATAATGTCCGCATTAATATAGCCGGCATCCTGTTCTGGATATTTGTTTTCTCTTTTTCTATATCTGCCATTATGCTGATGGAGAACAAAGAAAAAGAATGGGAACGGAGACAATTCTATGCGGAGAAGCTGGCTGTGCAAATGGACCCCGGCAGCGAAAGACTGATGAACATTGCCATTCAATACCTGGATAATGATTTCCTGGTCAGCAATTTTTATCGCTTCAGGGACAGTATAAGCGGCAAATTAGTAAGGGACAGTATCATCACCGGGAACTATAAAGGATACCTGAATAAGTATGATACCAGGTTGTACATATATGATTCAACAGACAAACCGTTGCACAATGAAGATGCTACCTCCTATGAAACCTTGAACAATATCGTTACCCTGCAGGCTAAAGCAACGGGCACAGAAGACCTGTTCTATTTCGAAACGGCATTTGATAAATTCACTTACATCACTGAAAGGGTGGTCAAAGATACAGCAGGGGCCAGGCTGGGATCTTTCTTTATCATTTCCAACCCGAAGAAGTACAGCAGTGATGCGCTTTTCCCGGTATTGTTCAAACAGTATAAGAAAAATGACCCGGAGAATTCGCCGATCTATTCGTATGCTGTGTATAATAAAAGACAACTGATCTCCCGTTCTGATAAATACCCGTTCCCCACGAAGCTGACAGATAAACAAATACCAAGAGATGAGATCAAGAAAGAAAAAAATGGCGATTATGATGAACTCTGGTACCGTGCCAGCAATGAAAAAGTGGTGATCATGGCCCGCAAGCGGGATACGACCATTGAATCCATCACTCTTTTTTCCTATATATTTTGTTCTTTTCTTTTCCTGATCACGCTGGTGCAGCTCATCTCTTTTATACTTAAAACAGGCTACAACTGGAAAGGGTTTCGCAGGCTGATGCAGATCAATATCCGGACACAGGTACACAGCACGATCATATTTATCAGCTTATTCTCTTTCTTAATTATCGGGATAGCCACCATTTCATTTTTTGTGAGCCGGTACAACCGGACCAACAGCGATAAGCTGAGCCGTACCATGAAGATCATGGTAAAGGAAATGGAAAAGAAGATAGGGGAGCATAAGACATTTGATGATGTGGTCATGTTGTATGACTCTGTGACCAATTACAGGCTGCAGCAACTGGCAGACGAAGTATCCGATATACATGGCGTGGATGTGAATATTTATGACCTGAACGGGGATCTGCAGGTTTCTTCTGAGCCTACGGTTTATCAAAAAGGCGTATTAAGTAAAAAGATAGACCCGACCGCTTTTTATCATCTCAACAGGCTGAACCAGGTGGAATGGGTGCAGGAAGAATACATCGCTGATTTTGCTTACCTCAGTGTATATGCGCCGGTGATGGATATAGAAACCGGAAGTGTCTATGCTTACCTCAGTATTCCCTATTTTACGTCTGAGCAGGAACTTAACCAGGAAATTTCCAACTTCATTGTAACGATCATTA
>DATDIX010000308.1:0-4598 GCA_036520835.1 Chitinophagaceae bacterium
GTATAGTTTGGCTGAACAGAAACATCATATTTTAGCACGTCCCACCATGCCCGTTCGGGTGTTATAGTCCCCCTCAGCGAATCCTGCTGTGTAAATTGCGAAGAAGATATTTTTGCGGATAGCAAAAAAGAAAATACGATGATCGGTTTAAAAAAGTATTTCACGACTGAATGAGTTTGAATTGTAAATTTAATTGTTCAATGGAAATATGACTGTTAAAAGAAAATCCTTCACTTCGTTCAGGATGACGGGCTCTCCCTTCCCCTTCCCCTTCGCTTTGCTCTGGGTCTGGGTCTTAATGGCGGCAGCTTGCTATAATAAGATAAAGACAGGCAAAAAGATATTTCATTACAATGAGACCACCGGTATTGCTTCGCTGGATCCGGCATTTGCCAAAAACCAGTCCACCATGTGGCCGGCACACCAGTTGTTTAATACCCTGGTACAGGTAGATGACAGCCTTCATATCATCCCATCATTAGCTAAACGCTGGATCATTTCAGCAGACAGGCTCACTTTTACATTCTACATAAGGGATGATGTTTTCTTTCATGATGATGAGGCCTTTCCCGATGCTAAAGGAAGAAAGCTGACCGCAAAAGATATTGAGTACAGTTTGCTGAGGATAATGGATGCTAAAACAGCCAGCCCGGGTTCCTGGATATTCAATCGTAAAGTAGACCCGCAGCAGCCATTCAGGGCGATTGACGATACCACTTTTCAATTAAAGTTGACCAGACCATATCACCCGATACTCGGTATCCTATCTATGCAGTACTGTTCTATTGTGGCAAAAGAAGCCGTTGAAAAATATGGCAGCGATTTCCGAAGGCACCCTGTAGGTACAGGACCTTTTCAGTTCGTTGCCTGGGAAGAAGGACAGGCATTGGTATTAAAGAAGAACGAAAATTATTTTGAGAAGGACAGCGCAGGTAACAGGCTGCCCTACCTGGATGGAATAAAGATCACATTTTATGACAGCAAAGCGACCGAGTTCCTGTTGTTCAGGCAAAAGCAACTTTCTTTCATTAACGATATTGATGCATCTTTCAAAGATGAGATCCTTACCAAGCGGGGAACATTGCGTAAAGGATGGGAAGATAAGATCAGTTTAAAGGTCAATCCATACCTGAACACTGAGTACCTGGGCATACTGGTTGATTCAACAAATGAACTGGTAAAGAACTCACCGATGCGGTCAAAGAAAATAAGACAGGCGATCAACTACGGTTTTGACCGTGCAAAGATGATCCTTTACTTACGCAATTCCCTGGGCACGCCTGCCGAATCAGGTTTTGTGCCTATGGGATTACCTTCTTTTGATTCGTCACGGGTAAAAGGTTATTCTTATGATCCCGATAAAAGCCGGCGCTTGCTGGCAGAGGCAGGTTTTCCCGGCGGAAAGGATTTACCTGTTGTTAAACTGCTGACGATCCCCATCTATGCAGAGATGGCGAATTTTATTGCACGCCAGTTGGAAGAAGTGGGCATTAAAGTGCAGGTGGAGACAGTTCAAAGATCTTTATTGTTTGAGATGACCTCCAATTCAACGGCCTTGTTTTTCAGGGGTAGCTGGATAGCTGATTACCCGGATGCAGAGAATTACCTGTCGGTCTTTTATTCCAAAAACCCCGCTCCGCCTAATTATACACGTTATAAAAACCCGCAATTTGATGCCTTATTTGAGAAAGCCCTGCCGGAAGAGAATGATTCCCTGCGATACAGGCTTTACCAGCAGGCGGATGAAATAATGATAAATGACGCCCCGGTGGTACCCCTCTGGTATGATAAAGTGATCTGGATGGTACAAACAACTATCAGCGGTTTTAAGCCAAATGCCCTCAATCTTCTTGAACTAAGGCGGGTCACCCTGGCCGACTAACAGAGGATAGTTCCTTTGAAGGGTCGGAAATACACTTCATGATATACGGGTAATTGTACGTACAAATACGCCCATTTTTATTACAAAGACCGTATTTTCTGAAAAAATATTTTTGTTTATAATCATTTGACAGGCATTTGGTTGCCTGATTCTCTACGTTTTGGATGGGGTTATTCCCTTGCATAAATGGAAACCCTTATCTACTTTCACAATGTCAAATTAGTTGTTTTACGGAGGTATCATTCGATGAGTTGTAGATAATGTTCGACGAATGGAGTGAAATAACTACTTGGCCCTTTAATCTGAAACCTTTCGAAAAAAACCGTACTTATGAAATCGAATTGTACCTATGCTGCCCTTAAGAGCCTCACATTACTCTTTTTGATCATACTGATCACAGAGGCAGCGCAATCACAGGCACCTATATACAGGTTTAGAAATCCTACACTTACCACTGGAAACAATACTGCTGGAAACCTAAATGCTATTTACCGCTTTTCAAATGTAAAAACTACAGGAGGGCCTAATATTGATGCGCTGGTGACAATTGTAGCTAAGGTGGGTAGTATTTCCCTGCAGAATATAGACCGTACTGCCGATGGCTATGATGAAGCATTTCAGCCAGAGTACAGAATTGGTAATGCCGGCACAGGATATTTTGAATTCCTGATCACATTCGTACAGTCAGGTACAAGTACCCCGGCACCACAACCATTGGTGGAGTTGAGTGGTCTTGATATAGATGGAAGTACTTCAGGCGGCCAGGCATTAAAAGAATTCAACACGATAGATATGGGTGGGGGTATATGTACATTCAATACACTTGGCAGCGAGCTTACCCTGTCGCAGATCGGAACAGCTTTTGACGGAAGCAATTTTACCGGGTTCTTATATGGCTCCCTGGTTGATACTGCTGCCAAGGAAGTGATGTTCTCCGTATCCAACGTCAATGTAACATCGTTCAGGTTCAGGGCAGGGGCCACCAGCACTATAAATGGTTCAAATACACGTTATGCAAGCCTCTACTTCATGAGGTTCAACTACCCGCAGGGCGCTGTTCTTTCCGTTTCAAATCTTTATTCTTTTAGCGGAACAGATGCCAACGGTAAGACAAAACTTAAATGGACATTAACAGAAGGTAATACTGCCAACAGAATTGTACTGGAAAAAAGTAATACCGGTAATGCATTTCAGCCAGTAGCAGAATTTTTTGCGAATGAAGGCGGGAATACAGCAAGAGATTTTAATTATACTGATAATAAAGGCACAGAAGGGACTGTTTACTATCGCCTGAAGATCGCAGGAATGGATGGCAAGATCCAGTATAGCAATACCCTGCGCTTTGCGGCTAAGCAACCAGGTGAAAATGCATTAGCAGTGTATCCTTCCCTGGTGCAGGCAACAACAACGATAAGTTATAATTCACCGGTGCAGGAAAATGCGATGGTTTTTGTAACCGACATGTCCGGCCGGGTGGTTAAGAAACAAAATGTTTTATTGCAGCAAGGAACGAACAGCATCCTTGTAACTGGTTTTGACCAGTTCAGGAAAGGGAACTATATCGTTGCAGTAAATACAGCAGAACAAAGAATAGCAAAACAGATCATCGTTCAATAAAAATGTATTGACGTTCAGTTAAAGAGAAGAAAGGCATTAATTCAAGAGTTATCCTGTTAAGAACCATTCGTTAGGCATTGTGAAACTTTAAAAGACGTACTTATGAAAACGAATGGTACACCTATACTGATCATACGAATAATCATGTTTATTCTTATCAGCTTATATTCCATCCTGGTATTTGGCCAGCCGGATTATGATTTTCGCGGCGCCACTTTAATAGGCGGGCTTGACAGGCAGGTGAATGCCGTTTATCGTTTTAATAACGTAAAGGCCGGTGTTCATGCCAATGTTACGATCACAGCTATGACAAATGGATTAACAATCAGCACTATTGACGGGGGATCGGGTTTTGTGGAAGCATTACAACCCACTATTGATGTACCTGCCGGCCAAAATGGTTACCTGGAAATGAAAATTGATTTCCTGAATGCACTTACCCTTTTACCGATGGTGCAGGCCGAAGTGCCGGTAACACCTATTGACGTGGATGGGCAAACATACGGACGCAGGCCGATCAATGAATATGATATGGTACAATTGATCAGCGGGTACGTCGATTTTGACCTGCTCGGCGGTGAGCTGGTGATGGGGTTTCCCAGTGGATGGGTAACAGGCAATAATGTTGCTTCTATTGATTATGCCGATATTGATACGGTTGCCAAAGAAGTCATGTTCACCGTGGTAAATGCCGGTATCAGTTCAATAATCGTTCGTGTAGGAGCCATTAACCAGACCAACGCTCCCAGGCAGCGGCTGAGAAGTATCTATTTTATGAAATTCAATTACCAGAATTCATACCTGGCTTCTCCGGGCCTGGTCTCATTTTCAGGTAATAAGATTGATAACGCCATTAAACTAAACTGGTCACTTGACGGAGCTAATGATATAAGCACAGTTATACTGGAAAGAAAGTCAGGTTCGCAGAACTTTGGGGTCATTGCTGAATTCCAGGTCAACGGTCTGACAAACTTCTCTTTCACCGATAACCAGCTAACGAACGGTAAGAATTTATACAGGTTAAAACTTGTATCGGCTACCGGCAAAACAGAATACAGTAACGTACTTAGTTTCAGTACAGGCGATGGGGCTGCACAGT
>DATDIX010000309.1:0-10738 GCA_036520835.1 Chitinophagaceae bacterium
CCTAATCCTTGAATCGATGCGCGGGTTGCAGCTTACCACTCCAGATACATGTGTACGGATCCACGCCAATACGCCCGACGCTTTTTTGCACCATGTAGTTGAGTGCATCAAAGACGGTAAGGGGTATCCGAAATTACTGAACGATGAGATGGTCATCCCCTTCTATCTCGCCAACGGTGCCACTATGAAAGAGGCACTCGACTGGAATGTATCTGGTTGCTGCGAGAATCGACTTCCCAACCGGGAAACAAATGTCACCGGCTCCGGCGGCATCAACTATGGTTCCGCAGTTGAGCTTACATTCCGCAACGGCAAACTCAAAGTCTTTAAGGACGCTCAGTTCGGTGTGCAGACAGGGGATCCGCGAACATGGACGAGTTTCGACCAGGTATGGAAAGCATTCCTTACACAGACTGAACACCTGGCCAAGCACGCACTGATTCAACAACACATCGCTTATAAAATAAAGTCAAAATATTTCGCCGCGCCGGCAACATCCATGCTGAACGATCTGGCGATGGCCGAATGTCGCGACCTGCACACGCACGGTGAATACTTTCCAGGCGCCATCGATCACGGCAGTTTCGAAGCATTATGCAAGGGCACTGCTGTCGATAGTCTTGCTGCCGTAAAGCACCTCATCTTCGACACCAAAAAACTCACATGGGATCAACTCCTCACAGCGATCGAAGCTAACTGGGAAGGTCATGAAGCAACCAGACAGTTATGCCTAAATGCACCTAAATATGGTAACGGCGTAGAATGGGTAGATGCTATCGGATTTGACATCGAGACCTTCATACTGGAGTTCCTGCACCAGCATCCCAAGCCAAACAATCAAGCATTCCTGATGCGTCAAATTCCGATCACGTTTCATGTACCGATGGGAAAAGTTACATGGGCCACTCCGAACGGAAGAAAGGCCAGCGAATATCTTTCGGAAGGAATCTCTCCTTCACACGGTATGGACATAAAAGGTCCGACGGTGTCGCTCGCTTCCATGGCTCGTGGCAGAAATCTGAGCTATCGGGAAAAAGGCGGCGATCTGATCAACATGAAGTTCAGTCCGGCTACTGTTTCGGGTGAGCCAGGCACGAGACGCCTGATGCAGATCATTCGTACCTGGTGCGAGCTGAAACACTGGCATATTCAATTCAACATTCTCAATAGGGAAACGCTGTTGGCGGCGCAGAAAAACCCGGAAAAATACGGGAATCTGATCGTGCGCATAGCAGGATACTCCGCGTACTTCGTGGATCTGTCACCGATGCAACAAGCGGAGATCATCGCAAGAACAGAAGAACAATAACTACCAAAAAATAAAAATCTAATGGAACTCAAAAACAAAACGGCAATAATAACTGGTGCAGGAAGAGGAATCGGGGAAGGCATCGCTTTGGCATTGGCCCGTCAAGGCGCTAATGTAGTAGTGAATGATCGCAACCTGGACAATGCTAATGCAGTAGTAAAAAAAATTATTTCGGAAGGCGGTAAAGCCATGGCTTTCCAGGCAGATGTAACAAACAAAGCAAGTCTGGATGCAATGGTAGACGCAGCGGTTAAAAAATATGGTTCCCTTGATATCTGGGTTAATAATGCGGGGATTGAATCGCAGCCAAGATTATTAATAGATATTCCGGAAGAACAGTGGGACCGAACATTGAGCGTAAACCTGAAAGGAGTTTATTTAGGATGCCAGGCAGCTGTACCGCAAATGATGAAACAGAAAAAAGGAAAAATCATCAATATTGGTTCATCCGCCGGTCGACGAATGACATTTTTTGGAAGTGCCGATTATACAGTATCCAAACATGGCGTGACTGGTCTCACCCTGCATCTGGCATGGGAACTTGCTGACAGTAACATTACAGTGAATACAATTTGTCCGGGTGCTACCCTCACTCCGCTGGCAGAAGAAGGAACAACTGCCGAATACCGTGAGATGGTAACAAAGCGATTGATCCCGCTGGGGCGTTGGTGCACGACCGATGATATTGCTGGTGCAGTAATTTATTTCGCAAGCGATCGGGCTGATATGGTGACGGGTCAGTTACTCGATGTGGATGGCGGTGTGATGACAGGTTATGGAGAAGACCTGCGCCCGGTGGTGCGGCAAAGAATGGAAGAAATTAAACTAGCACATGAAGCGAAATAGAAATAGTTACCAGGAAATTTTCAGAACAGCCGCAGTAGAAAATAAATTATGCTTATTGACAGCCAAGGTCAACCGAAAAGCAGGCAGAGATAACAACTGAAAAATATGAGCAATCAAAAAAAGCGGATCGCCCTGACTTTTGGCAGCGGGTTTGTTCCCGGACTCAACGCGGTTATTGAAGGAGTTGTACTTGCCGGGCATAAGCTCGGATGGGAAATCATCGGCATTTACGATGGGTTTGACGGATTGCTTTCTCCGGAGAACTATCCGGAAGGCGGCACCATAACACTTGAATCGGAATTAGTTCATGGTCTTTCCGGCGGCTCCGGATGCATCCTCGGAACTTCCGCACGCATGGATCCTTTTCATTGCCGTTCCGTTGGAAACGATAATGACGTGCAAGAAATAGACCGGTCGGATGAATTGATCGCTATGCTGAAGAAGTTACAGGTTGATGCTATTATCGCCGTTGCGAACAACCAATCGATGAGCGTGCTCTGGAAGCTGAGCAAAAAAGGACTACATGTAATTTGTATTCCAAAATCAGCAGAAAATGATTTTGCAGCAACACAGCTTTCGTTTGGTTTCAACAGCAGTCTGAGTTTTACTTCATCCCTGCTGGATACAGCTTTCCAGGCTGCAAGGTCTTCATCCAAAATCGGAGTGGTGGAAGTTCTTGGTGAACACGCAGGCTGGCTGGCATTGCAAGCCGGCATGGCAGTTTGTGCTGACTCCATTCTGATACCTGAAATACCTTATGATATTAAAAAGGTAGCGGCTCAAATAAAGAATAAAAAACAACAGCATCGGCATTATGGGTTAGTGGTAGTGGCCGAAGGCGCAAGATCTATATCAGAAATGGAGCCGGAAAAAAGATCCGCTGCTGCGGATTCGTTAAAGGCATCCCTTTCTCCGCTTGCAACGGGTGCGGAAAGTTCTCATGTTATTGATTCTTCAGGAAGTGTATCAACTCAGGTTGCGAAGAATCTGCAACGACTAACGGATACGGACACGTCTCTGTTAGTATTGAGTAAATTGTCCCTGGGTGGAACACCGACTGTTGTAGACCGGCAACTCGGACTTGCTTATGGAGCCAGCGCTATCCGTGCGTTGGAAATGGAACAGAGAAATGTACTTGTGGTGTTTCAGCCACCCGAGTTGAAATTCATATCGATGGCAGAAGCCATCAATCAATTCAGAACCGTTCCGGCAAACAGCGAATTTATACGCATCACTCGTTCACTCGGAATATCACTGGGCGATTAAAAGGATAATTATATGGGAACAGATACAAAAGGACATGTACTGAATATACAGCATTTCTCAACGAATGACGGTCCGGGTATACGCACCACCGTTTTTTTAAAAGGATGTTCTCTTCGATGTAAATGGTGCAGTAACCCGGAAAGCATACAAAAGAAACCGGAGCTTGGTTACAATGCAGGTAAATGCATTGGTAAAGATGAATGCGGTCTTTGCATGCCGGAATGCCCGGAGACGGCAATTTTTACCGTGGATTCAGAAAACGAAGTAAAAATTAACTGGGACCTATGCACGAATTGCGGGAAATGTGTTTCCGTATGTCCCTCCAATGCACTTTTTGAATTTGGAAAATGGATGACGGTTGAAGAAGTTTTGCAGGAAGTAGAACAAGACAGCAGTTTTTACCGGGAATCCGGCGGCGGCATTACCATCAGTGGTGGAGAATGCATGTTGCAGCCGGAATTCGTGTCAGAGCTTCTTGCAGAAGCCCATCAAAGAGGAATTAACACCGCCATTGAAACAGCTTTTAATGTGCCCTGGTCGTACGCGGAAAAAGTATTGCCGCATGTTGACCTCGTGCTGCACGACCACAAATTATCAGATCCCGAACGACATAAAAAATGGTGTGGTGCAGATAATAAATTAATTCGTGCCAACCAGGAAAAAGCATACCAAACATTTCCGGATAAAAAATTCATCGCACGTACACCCGTAATGCCTGGTGTAAATGACGATGAAGAAAACATCCGTTCTGTACTTTCTTTTATTCTGCCCTATAAAAATGTTGTTGATTACGAATTGCTTCCTTATTTCCGGTATGGTGAAACTAAATACGGATTCCTGGGGCGCAAATATGAGCTGGCAGACTTCGACCCGCCGACAAATGAATCGCTTGTTAAACTGCGGGCCATCATAGATGAGGCTTTCGACCGAAAAGACTATCAGAATAAAAAATAAAAAATAAATAACATGTCAAGCATAATAGACTCTGAAGAAAAACGCAGTAAATCATTTAAAAAAGACAGCAGTCATTTGATGAAAGCAATTACAGTTGAACCAAAAAATCCAGGAACCGAAAAGTATATGGAAATTCCGGAACCGGAATTAACAGCAGGATCGATTCTTGTGGAAGCCATTGCCGTGGGTGTATGCGGTACAGATGTTGAGATCGTGGAAGGGAAATATGGCTGGGCTCCTCCTGGTCAGAAATATTTAGTGCTCGGACACGAGTCGTTAGGACGCGTGATAGACCCGGGGGCGGTGAGCGGGTTTAAGAAAGGTGATCTCGTTGTAGGAATCGTAAGACGACCAGACCCCGTGCCTTGTCCGAATTGCGCCGTTGGCGAATGGGACATGTGCCGGAACGGACAATACACCGAACGTGGCATCAAAGAGATTCACGGATTCATGTCGGAGAGATGGAGGATCGAACCTGAATTTGCAATTAAAGTTGATCCAAGTCTGGGTATACTCGGCGTGCTTCTTGAACCAGCTACCGTGGTAACGAAAGCTCTGGAACATATTGCGGTTATTGGACGCCGTTCATTCTGGGAACCACAGACCGTGTTAGTTACCGGAGCGGGACCGATCGGTCTCCTCGCTGCTCTCTTCGCAAAACTTTACGGATTGGACGTGCATGTTCTGGACAGGGCTGTATGGGGCGCAAAGCCAGATTTGGTGAGGGCTCTTGGAGCGACTTATCATTCAGGCAGCGTTTTGGATATCGGATTCGAACCCGATGCCATAGTCGAATGTACCGGTGTGGGACAGGTGATTTCGGATTCTATCAAACAGATCGGGGCGAACGGAATTATATGTCTCACCGGCATCGGACATGGAGGAGCATCCGGATCCGCATCCGTCGCTGAGATAGCAGCAGCAGCTGTACTAAAAAACAATGTAGTTGTAGGAAGTGTTAACGCTAATAAGCGGCATTGGTACAAAGCCGCACAGAATCTTGCCCGCGCCGATCACAACTGGCTCAGCCGCCTGATCACAAGAAAGGAAAGCCCAGAAAATTTTAAAAAGGCCCTGCAGCGAACCCCGGACGATATAAAAGTCATCATCCAGTTTTCGGAAGTATAATCATACTTGCACGACCAGTACCGATCCTTCGGCAGTTTGTTCCGAATTCCAGATTTGAATTAATATTCCTTATTAAAATGTCTAGAACACTTCCCCAAACGGTGGAAATCGTCCCCCCCAGCATTTCTCTTTTCACGCAGCACTACATAGTTGGGCTTTAAGGGCCTTGCAGAAAGGAATGCGGATTGAGTATGTCTCACGAGTAATGGGACATGTGTCAGTTAAAACATAGAGATGTACGCGAAGACTTTAGATTGTGAGCTTGATAATGCGATGGAAGTTTTCAACTGATGGGAAAGTCATTGAAATACCTTCCATGTTTTACCGGGATTCTGGTTCATTTTGGCCTTGTTTGGAAAAAAAATAATAGATGCTTTCACGACGCTTAAAAATTTTGGTGAAGCTCTTGTGAACTAAAAAGTGACGTGAAGCGGTTTCAACCGGGGGATACCGAAAACAAAAATCCCCACAACTATCGTTGCAGGGAATGTTCTTCTTCATAGCATTGTAGCCCGTACGAGATTCGAACTCGTATCACCACCGTGAAAGGGTGGTGTCCTAACCCTTAGACGAACGGGCCGTCTTTTAAAACACTTCAAAGCCAAAGCAGGCTTTTTAAGGGACGGCAAAGATAGGTTTGCAGAGGTTTTTGGCCAAATGTTTTTCTATTAGTTTTCCCCTTATAACTCACCAGTAAACAAGCGTTAGACTGAAATGGTTGTTTTGTCCAAATCTGATACAGGTAAACAAGCGCAGTTTTCATACCTTCGCCCCGCATTTTAAACTTAAATTTTATTTGAAAATGAGTACAGTTAAAGTTGCTATCAATGGTTTTGGACGAATCGGCCGCCTGGTTTACCGTCAGATATATCAAATGAAAGGAATTGATGTGGTAGCCATCAATGATCTGACAAGCCCTAAAGTTCTTGCCCACCTGCTGAAATACGATAGTGCACAGGGCCGTTTTGATGCAGACGTAAAAGCCACTGAAGATTCAATAGTTGTCAACGGTGATACTGTTAAAATATATGCACAAAAAGATCCTTCACAGATTCCCTGGGGTAATCATGGTGTGGATGTGGTGATCGAAAGCACCGGATTTTTTACTGATAAGGACAAAGCTGCGGCCCACCTGAAAGCCGGCGCTAAAAGAGTAGTGATCTCTGCACCTGCAACCGGGGATCTGAAAACAGTAGTATATAATGTAAATCACAGCATCCTTGACGGAAGTGAAACAATTATTTCCTGTGCCTCGTGCACTACCAATTGCCTGGCCCCGATGGCAAAAGTGATGAATGATAAATATGGTATTGTTACCGGCATTATGACCACTATCCATGCGTACACCAATGACCAAAATACACTGGATGCACCTCATCCCAAAGGCGATCTTCGCCGGGCAAGGGCTGCTGCTGCCAATATAGTTCCGAACAGTACAGGCGCTGCAAAAGCGATTGGTTTGGTATTACCGGAGTTAAAAGGAAAACTGGATGGCGCTGCACAAAGAGTACCTACCATTACAGGCTCATTGACCGAGCTGACCATGATACTTAGTAAAGCAGTCACTGTTGAAGAAATAAATGCAGCGATGAAAGCGGCAGCCAACGAAAGCTTTGGCTATACTGAGGACGAAATTGTCAGCAGCGATGTCATTGGTATCCGCTTTGGATCTTTATTCGATGCCACGCAAACAAAAGTGATGACTGTAGGAGATAAGCAACTGGTAAAAACAGTAAGCTGGTATGATAACGAAATGAGTTATGTAAGCCAGTTGGTGCGTACCGTGAATTATTTTGCCCAACTGATCAGTAAGTAAACAATTGTATTGTAATTGCCGTAATGAAAGTAGCAGGATACATATCCTGTTGCAGCCATTACGGCTTTTTATTCCTCGTAGCTATGAGTTTTTTTATGAAGATCAAAAATATAGACGGGCTGTCTGCCGATGACCTGCAGCAGGCTGTAAACGATGGCGGGAGATTTGTATATTATGCATGGACCATATCTGCCATCATCCTTACTTTTAAAAGGACGTCCGGTGTTTACCTGGTTCGTCATGAAGATAACAGGGTTGCAAAAGGGTTTAACTTTACACTGGTATCAGTTTTGTTCGGTTGGTGGGGTATCCCTTTTGGCCCGAAGCATACCATTGAGAGTATAAAAATAAACCTGCGTGGAGGCAAAGATGTGACAGATGAAGTAATGGCGGTGGTAGCAGGATATGTTATGTATGAAGAGAGCGAAGGGAAAAGAAAGCGATAATTTTTTAAAAACCAGGATATGTCAAAATTCAGCGATCACAATTTTGCGGGTCAGAAAGCACTCGTCCGTGTTGATTTTAATGTACCGCTTAATGAGAAATACGAGATCACCGATGATACAAGGATAAGTGCCGCGATCCCGACAATTAAAAAGATAATTAAGGATGGGGGCAGTGTGATACTAATGTCGCATTTTGGCCGCCCGAAAGAAGGGCCCACGGAAAAATATTCTTTAAAACATCTTACCGGGCATTTAGCAAAATTGCTCGGCGTTCCTGTTTTATTTGCTGATGATTGCGTGGGCAAGCAGGCAGAGCAAGCCGCCGGTAACCTGCAACCCAAAGAAGTGTTGTTACTGGAGAATCTCCGGTTTCATAAAGAAGAGGAAAAAGGCGATGAAAAGTTTGCCGGAAAATTATCGGAGCTGGGTGATGTATATGTGAATGATGCATTTGGCACTGCCCATCGTGCACATGCTTCTACTGCTGTCATTGCAAAATTTTTCGCAGCAGATAAAAGAATGTTCGGCCTGCTGATGGAAGGTGAGGTAGAAAGTGCAGAAAAAGTGTTGCATAAATCCGAAAAACCCTTTGTAGCGATCATTGGCGGCGCCAAAGTTTCAGATAAGATACTGATCATAGAAAATTTAATGGAAAGGGCAACAGATATCATAATAGGAGGCGGGATGGCCTATACATTTATGAAAGCAGCAGGAGGAAAGATCGGCAAATCACTTTGTGAAGAAGACAGGCTGGATACCGCTGTGGAATTAATTAAAAAAGCAGAAGCGAAAAGTGTTCGCATCCATTTACCTTCTGATTCTGTTATTGCGGACAAGTTTGCTCCTGACGCGGAAACTTCAGCAGCGCCAAGTAATGCTATCCCAGAGGGCTGGATGGGCCTGGATATTGGTCCGATGGCAACAGAGCAATTCTGTAATGTGATCAAACATTCAAAGACCATTTTATGGAACGGGCCGATGGGTGTATTTGAAATGGAGAAGTTTCAGCATGGGACAAAGGCGGTAGCAGCGGCCGTGGCAGAGGCTACCGGCAAAGGTTCATTTTCACTGGTGGGCGGTGGCGATTCTGTAGCTGCGGTCAACCAGTTTGGATATGCCGATAAGGTCAGCTATGTATCTACCGGCGGTGGGGCCATGCTGGAATATTTTGAAGGAAAAGTATTGCCGGGTATTGCAGCTATCCGGCAATAACAATTGTTCATACAAGATACTTTTTAACGTATTTTAGTATAAAATAAAAGGATTTATGAGGTTGAATTTTATCAAAACTATTTTATTCTCTTTTAGCATAGTTCTATTCCTTGCTTCCTGTCAGAAAGAAATAAGTATTGACCTGGGCAGCCAGAATGGGGGAGGCGGTGGAACCGGGAATAACAACAATATAATCGGCGACTGGGATTATGTGGGTATGACGGCCACGACCAATAGTTCTGTTACTGTTCCTTCGCCGGCGGGTGAATTGAAAGCGGTTACTGTAAGCGGCTATACCACAAAAAATAATACGGGTACGGTAAACATCACTGCCACTGAATTTATTTTTACCGGCATGGGATATACAATAGATACAATGTCGAATGTAAAAACTTATTTGAATGGGCTGTTGATAGGCGACCAGGATGTACCATTTACAATGACATCCCCGCCCACCAATAATACTTCTCCTTATACCCGCATCAATAATGATTCCCTGACCGTATCAGGCTCATTCGGTATTAATAATCCTTCCGGGTTAACACCTCCCGGCCCCCACGGGATAAAGATCGGCTGGTCAGGTGATACGCTTTTGCTGAGAATGGTAACTTCATTTACACAAAGCATCACCCAGGGCGGAACTTCAGGTACCCTGGACGCTACACTAAATGGCATTATAAAACTGAAAAGAAGATAATGGCATAGACTGGTACAAAACCGGTATCATTTTTTGCTTACTTCAATTATCCTGTCATTGTTCCCACCGTTACTGGTGCAGATATAAATTTTACCTGCCGGGGAGATACACAAGTCTCTCATTCTGCCATAATCATTGGTGAAGTGTTCATTGGTTTCAGTAATGGTAGTGAAAGCGGCATCCAGCTTCATCTGGTATAACCTTGCATTTTTAAGTGTGGCGACTAATAATGAATTTTTCCATTGAGGAATTAGGTCGCTGTTATAATAATCGAGGCCGCTAACGGCTGCAGTTGGTGTCCAGTTTTTTAAAGGTTCAGTAACACTGTTAGCTGCACAAAAACTTTGTTCACCGGATGTATTGCAAAAACCTTCCACATTTGGCCACCCAAAGTTTTTGCCTTTCTCAATTATATTTATTTCATCATCGTTACTGGGGCCATGCTCTGAACTGTATAGCCTGTTATTGGCATATACCAATCCCTGTGGGTTACGATGACCAAAAGACCAGTAAGGATTGCCGGCTACCGGGTTATCAGCAGGAATAGTTCCATCGAGATTTAATCGCAGGATCTTCCCGTTAACTGCTGATGTATTCTGCGACAGGGAAGTATTGGAAGCATCACCGGTTGTGATGAAAAGTTTCAGATCAGGGGTAATTACCAGGCGGCTGCCATTATGTATGCTGGCTGCCGAAATATTGTCTCTTATTGTAACCGGGGTTGTAAGTGTGGTGCCGTTATAGGTGTAACGAACCACCTTTTCTTTGTAACCACTGTTATTGTAGTTATAGACAACAAATACATGAGGCGTTACAGAAAAGTTTGGATGCAATGCCATTCCCAATAACCCGCCTTCACCATTAGCGACTACTTCTGTAATGGTCAATAAAAGAGTAATGGCTCCAGTAGCAGGGTTTATCCGGCTGATCTTTCCGCCCCGTTCTGTCATCCAGATATTATTATCGGGTCCCCAGAGGATCTCCCAGGGATAATTCAGGTTGGTTACGATCACACTGTCTTTTATTTCTACGATACCGGGAGGGGGAGGAGGAGGGGGTGGGGG
>DATDIX010000310.1:0-14279 GCA_036520835.1 Chitinophagaceae bacterium
AATGCCGATCGGCAGGCCGCAAATTCTTGTTCCTGCAATAACGCAAACTGCCATTGGAAAACTAAATAAAATGACAGTGTATGGCAGTGACTATGACACCCGTGATGGCTCCTGCATAAGAGACTTTATACACGTATGTGATATTGCCAATGCACATACATTAGCTGTCCGGTATTTGCAAGAGAAAAAAAATACTGTTCAATGCGAGATTTTCAATTTAGGTACAGGTAACGGTGTTTCGGTGCTGGAAGCTATCCAATCATTTGAAAAAGTAAGTGGAGTCAAACTGAATTATGAGATTGGCCCCCGCCGCCCCGGTGATGTAATTGCCATTTATGCTAATAATGATCTTGCTAAAAAACAATTGGGCTGGAGTCCCAAATACTCGCTGGATGAAATGATGAGAACTGCTTGGGAATGGGAGCAGCGGCTGAAAGCGGACGACACCATTTTTACCGGGAAACCCGTAGAATTGAATTAGTAATTGCCTGTTGCCAATTGCCTGTTCTTCCTTTTAGTTCCTTACTTTTGCCGCGTTAAATTTTATTATGCTGAAAGAAATTCAATCAACCGGGAATAAAGATACCCGCAGCGGCTTTGGCGATGGAATAGCAGAAGCGGCCCGCAAAAATTCAAATATTGTTGCCTTAACGGCTGATCTCGCAGGTTCGATGAAACTGCAGCAATTCATCAAAGAGTTTCCTGAACGCTTTTTTCAATGTGGTATAGCAGAAGCTAATATGATCGGCATTGCGGCAGGCCTGACCATTGGCGGAAAAATTCCGTACACGACTACGTTTGCCAACTTCTCTACCGGCCGTGTGTATGACCAGATACGGCAAAGTGTTGCCTATAGTGGAAAGAATGTTAAGATATGCGCCTCGCATGCAGGTGTTACTTTGGGTGAGGATGGCGCTACCCATCAAATACTCGAAGATATTGGTTTAATGAAAATGCTGCCGGGAATGACCGTCATTGTTCCCTGCGATTATGCACAGACAAAAGCAGCCACCATGGCGATCGCTGATCATGTGGGTCCCGTATATCTCCGTTTTGGTCGTCCTGTATGGCCGATATTTACAAAAGAGTCAGATTTTAAGATCGGCAAAGCGCAAATATTTTCAGAAGGAACCGATGTAAGCATTTTTGCCTGTGGCCACCTGGTGTGGAATGCGATACAGGCCGGCGCTATATTACAGGAAAAAGGCATTAGTGTTGAAGTGATCAATATTCATACTGTTAAACCGTTGGATGAAGAAGCCGTTATCAGGTCATTGCGTAAAACAAAATGCGCGGTGACAGCAGAAGAGCACAACATCATTGGTGGAATGGGTGATGCTATTGCTCAATGTGCATCGAGGAACTTCCCGGTGCCCATTGAATATGTAGGTACAAAAGACACGTTTGGTGAAAGCGGAACACCCAAAGATCTTTTGAAAAAATACGGGTTAGATATACCCGATATTGTTGCGGCTGCTGAAAAAGCGATCAATCGTAAGAAAAATAGTTAAGATATTGTTCAGAATAATACGGCAGGTTCTTTTCAAAATTGAACCTGCTTTTTTATTTTTAGCCATTAAACAAACAAGAAGCAAGACATTCTAACCCATCCCAAACCAACAGCATGTCGCTAACCTCTGTTTCAGATAACGAACTGTTAGTTCAGTTCCGCAACCCGGCTACGAAAGAAAGAGCCTACACCACTATCATCAAAAAATACCAGGAAAAACTTTACTGGCATATACGCCGGATGGTGGTAGATCACGAGGATGCCAACGACGTATTGCAGAATGTGCTGATCCGGGTATGGAAAGGATTGGAGAATTTCAGGGAAGACAGCCAGCTTTATACCTGGCTATACCGGATAGCCACCAACGAAAGCCTGACCTTTTTAGAGCAGCAGAAGAAAAAAGCAGCCGTCAGCCTTAGCGATGTAGAAACCGGCCTGAGTAACAAAGTGAAAGCGGACGAAAATTTCGATGCCAATAAGCTGGAATGGAAGCTTCAACTAGCTATTCAGCAATTACCTGAAAAACAAAGAGTTGTGTTTAGCCTGCGTTACTATGAGGAAATGCCCTACGAAGAAATGAGCCGGGTATTGGAAACTAGTGAGGGAGCCCTGAAAGCCAGCTATCACCATGCCGTCAAAAAAGTAGAAGATTATATCCTAAATCATTAAACTTTAAAGACTGAAAGGCGTCTCATAAACGTAAAAATGACACAGAGGGACAACATATTACAGGAATTGAGGGAGTTACAAAGCCTGCTGGCGAATGCTTCCGCTCAAAATATCTACCGGGTTCCGGCTGGCTATTTTGAAGGATTGGCCGACCAGGTACTTCGCCGGATCAAAGCGCTGGAAGCAATGGATGCTTCTGAAGAACTGGGTCATTTGTCTTCTTTGCTGAATAATAATTCTAAAGGGATCCTTTATACTGTTCCGGCTGGCTATTTTGAAGGATTGACTGAGCAGGTGCTTCGCCGCATCAAAGCTTTGGAAACGGATAATGCTACTGAAGAGTTGGATCATTTGTCACCATTGCTTAGTGGTATTTCTAAAGAGATGCCTTATGCTGTTCCGCAGGGATATTTTGAAAACATGACAGAAACTTCAGTTGACCTGATGAAAGCCGGTGATGAAAATGCGGCTGAGGAATTAGCAACACTTTCTCCTTTACTGAGCGGATTAAAAAAGGAAATGCCTTATAGTGTTCCGCAGGATTATTTTCAAAACCTTGGGGAAACAAAAAATACTGAAATTGCTAAGCCGCAGACAAAGGTTATTTCCATTTCAATAACAAAGCAGAAATGGTTCCGGTATGCGGCAGCGGCAATGGTGATCGGATTTGTTGCCATTACCGGCTTTTTATTAATAAATCGAAATACTTCCGGTAATTCAGAACCAGCAGTAATAGTTAAAAAGATGATGAAAAACGTCAGTCCTGAAGAGATTGAACAATTTGTTGAGACAGTAGATGAAGGATCCCAGGCGATGGCTCAGATTGATATTAATAAATCAAATGAGATCAAAGAACTTATCAAAGATATTCCTGACGAAGAGATACAGAAATTTTTAGAAGAAACTCAAATCAACGCAACAGAGGAAAACGGTGATGATTTATTTATGAATTAAAGAGTCAAAACTTCTGAGATGAAAAAATTATTCTTCATATTAAGTTTATTGTTTGTCACAGCTATTCCCCTTTTAGCACAGGAAGATGATGATAATAATGAAGGTGGCGAAAAGATCCGTGATAAAATGACTGAGTATGTCCAAAAACGCCTTGATCTTTCAAAAAGCGAGGCGGAAAAATTTACCCCTCTTTTTCTGCGTTATTTTCGTGAGTGGAGGCAAACGCTCCGTGATAACAGAACTTTACCAGCGTTAGACCGGCAACAGAAAATTATAGAACTCAGGGTTCGTTACAGAAGCCAGTTCAGGGAAATAATCGGTGAACAAAAAAGTAACCAGGTGTTTGGTCATCAGGACGATTTTATCCGCATACTTTTAAATCAGCGGGCTGAACAACGGAGAAACAATCCCGGTCAGCAGCCACCTAAACGACCAAGAGTAAACAAGTTATTATAGATGTAGTTTTTATATATCTTTGAAATGGTGTTTTTCATAGGTTAGCAACGGCCGGCTCTTTTTAGGGCAGGCCTTTTTTAATTTCAGGGCTTAGATTCAGAATTTCCAGACAGGATTTTTTACATCATGGTAGAAGAGGAAAGTCCATTTTTCCTGCTCACCCTGTTCCCACCATTTTCTTCTAAGCTCCATGGCCTTTTTACCATTATGATCATACTTCGCCACAAAGCGATGTTTCATTTGTTGTAATTGGGGAGCATCATCACCACCGAAGAAGATAATTTCGTTTTCTTCCTTTATCCAAAATACCTGGTGAAAGGGAGAGTGGGCCCCCGTAAGTTCGTAAGAAATATAATTGTCAATATTACCTGCATCTTCATGCAGCAAAACAACCTGCTGTGAATCCTTTAATGCGATCAGTTCACCAGGTATAAACGATGGCATGCCTTTTTCAAAGGCAAAATCCAGTTCTCTTTTCTGCAGGAAATAAGTAGCGTTAGGAAAACTCAGCTTGGTATGGTTGTTATCTTCTGACACAGCGCCTGCATGGTCCTTGTGCAAGTGAGTTAACAACACTTTTGTGATCTCTGAAGGATTGATGCCGGCATTCATCAGGTTCTGGTGTATCTGCATTTTTCCAGTTTGGGAAAATCCCAGGCCCATATCCAGCAGCAGCACATCTTTTGAAGTAATGACAACGAAAGGTTGTATCTCTACCAATAAACTTCCTGCAGGCCGCGACTGCAGATCTTCTTTGTTTTCATCAAAAGGAACAAACAGTTTGGTTTTATCAATAGTGAATGTGCCTTCGGAAAGAGGGATGATGCGCATTGTGAAATTTTAGAATTGGGAATTTTGAAATTTAGTACCCGGTGCAAGTTGCACCACAATTTCTCAATTTCCCAATTACACTTTTCAAAATCATCTTAGCACCATCTGGCGGTCGGCGTCCAGTCGTATCAATATAAAAAGTAGAATAGTAAAAGTCAGTAATGAAGTTCCGCCGTAACTGATAAAGGGCAATGGAATTCCTATTACAGGGGCCAGGCCAACAGCCATGCCGACATTGATAGCGATATGAAAGAAAAAAACGGCAGCTACCCCGTAACCGTAACAACGGCTAAATACACTGCGTTGTCTTTCCGCAACCGTCACAATACGGAATAGCAGGATAAGATAGATACCCAATAAAATAAAGCTTCCGGCAAAGCCAAACCCTTCTGCTATTGTATCAAAAATAAAATCGGTACGCTGTTCCGGAACAAATCCATAACGGGTTTGTGTGCCGCTCAGCAAACCTTTTCCGAATGCCCCACCACTACCAATAGCAATTTTGGATTGCCTTACATTATAGTCGGTGTCTTTTTTCTTTCCGCCTGAAATTTCTGTTTCCTTTTTATGTGCTTCTACGTATTCTGACGGAACCTCTTTACCTATGGTGCTGTATATACGTTCAACCTGGTATAGTTTAAGTACATGTTTAAAAACAAAGGGTACACCAAATCGTTGAATTCCCACACATAGCGCCCAGATAAAAAGGATGTTGAGCAATATCGTTCTGTTTTTCCTGATCTGGCGGCGCATGAAATAGGCTACTATTACGGCTAACCCCGTTAAAATTAAGGCCAGAGTATTTTTTTCAAACAGCAGGGTAGCAACCACCAATGCCCCTGTTGCAAAACCAATGATCAGTATACCGGAAGGTAAACCTTCACGATACATTACGAGAAAGAAAGCAAAGAAGACAAGGGCCAGGCCGGTTTCTTTTTGCATGATGGTTAAAGCCGCAGGGAATAAGACAATGGCGGCTGCTATTAATTGCGATTTCGTTCTTGTAAAATCTGTTTCGGGTCTTGACAGGTATTTGGCAAGGGAAAGCGCTACACATATTTTACAAAACTCTGCGGGTTGAAAGTTGAAAGAACCCAGCCTGATAATGGATTCAGTTCCCTTAATATTATCATGAAATGGAAATACAAGCAGCAACATCAATATGCCTACCACATACCAGATATTGGCCGTAGCAGGGAAAAATTTACTGTCGGTAAGCAGAATGAATAACCCGAGGATCAGTGCTACGGCGAAAAAGTAAAGCTGCTTGCTGTAGTCAGTTTTGAAATTGATAAAACTTTGCAATATCGGGTCACCCTCTTTATACGTGGCACCAAATACAGCCAGTAAACCGATAATGATCAGCAAAACATATATCCAGACCAGGCTCCAGTCAATTCCTTTTGATATGGTAGAGTCACGCTGGTTCACGCTGATACGGGTTGAATAAAGAGTTTGCGAAATTGTTTTTCATCAGTGAGTACAGCTGCCAGCTCTTTTTTCTGATCATTTATTGGGGTATCCTTTTTTGGGGCAGGATTGTGTTTATTGTTTTCTTGTTGAATGGATAAGTATTTCCTTATATAGATGCTGTCTTTTGTTGTTTCAAACCACCGGCGTGCCCGTGTCGAGTCTTCAATAAACTGGAGACGGTTTAAATAAACAGGCATCAGGCTCGTGGTTGAAATCCTCTCTACATCTGCCTTACTTTTTTCCTGTATGGTATCATTAAGGTATTTCTCCATCAGTATCCTGGCAATTGGGCCAGCCCAGGTAGAGCCAAAACCTGCATTTTCTACGGCTACAGCAATGGCAATACGCGGATTTTCTTTCGGGGCAAAGCAAACAAACATAGAGTTGTTGGGCAGGTCTAATTTTTTCCCATCAATAATACGTGAGTTTTGTGCGGTACCGGTCTTTGCACAAACATCAATTCCGGGTATCATGGCGATCCGGGCAGTTCCCATCGTTACCACATCCTGCATGCCATCAATGACCGACTGGTAGGCATCATCAGATATATGTGTCAATACCTCATGTTTACGACGGTATTTATTTAAGAAGGCAGTATCCTCCTCAGTTTCACCATCTATTTTTTGCACAAAATGCGGAGTATAATAATAACCCCTGTTCGCAATAATACACATGGCGTTTGCCAATTGAAGCGGTGTGGCTGTCATTTTATCCTGGCCAATGCCGAGTGTAAGATTAGTACATGAATTCCATGCTCCCCGGTACTCCCTGTTGTAAGCCGAAGTATCAGGGATATTAGCCCTGTCTTCACTTGGAAGGTCAACGCCTAAACGGGTACCCAGCCCAAATGCATTCATATACTCTTTCCATTTGGCATAGCCATCTTTTACATTCCCGTACTTCGGGTTATCAACCGCCAAACGGTAAATGTGAGCATAATAAGAGTTGCAGGAATTGGCAATTGACAACCGCAGGTTAGCAGCATGTCCTCCGCCGGCATGTGTACATGCAGGTTTACCATGACCACAAAGAGTGTATCGCCCGGGACAAGGGAACCCATAATTTGGGGTGATCACTCCTTCATCCAATGCAACCAAAGCGCCTAATGGCTTAAAGGTAGAACCGGGAGGATATTGTCCTTTAATCGCCCTGTTCAGCAATGGCCCGGCAACATCCAATACCAACCTGCTGTAATTTTTATTTTTATCAGGACCTGTCAGTTCATTGGGATCAAAAGTAGGTCCCGAGGTCATCGCTAATATTCCGCCGGTCTGTGGATCAATAGCTACTACTGCGCCTACTTTATTGGTCATTAATTTTTCTGCCAGTTGCTGTAGTTCAATATCAAGATGGGTTCTCAACCCACGCCCTGCGATAGCGGCTGTATCGAGGATGCCTTCTTTGTAGCTTCCCACCAGCCGGCCATGATTATCTTTGATCATATACTGAACACCCCGCTGGCCCATCAATATCTTTTCATACGAAGCTTCAAGACCACTTTTACCAATATAGTCTCCCTGGCGGTAGAAGTTACCCGAACGTTCAATGTCTTTGGGATCTGCTTCATTGATGTACCCCAGTATATGCGCTGCTGTATTGTAAGGATAAGTTCTCACCGGTCGTTCTACCATGGCAAAACCTGGAAATCTCCAGGAATTTTCATCGAACCTTGCCTGCATTTGCGGTGTCAGCAGGTCTTCAAATACACCGGGAAGAACTCTGCCGTAGTTTTTGGCAATGACATTCCTGATCCTTTTTCTGAATTCTGCCGAATCAATTTCCATGATAGTGCAAAAGGAAAGCGTATCAAAATTCTTTACTTCAGCAGGGATAACCATCAGGTCGTACATCCGGGTATTGTTCAGGATGGCTTTACCATGACGGTCATAAATGATACCCCGTTCAGGGTAAACGATCTTTGGAAAAACAGCCTGGTTCATGGCGAGTTTACCGTATTCACTGGAAACCAACTGCAGGTAAAACAACTGCGCAATAATGATAACAAAAGCAATAAGGAAAATGAGACGGATTATACGGCTTCTTGATTGATTAAACACAGGCATAGGTCAGACACGAGGTAAGAGGTCAGGAGAAAAAGCGATGGTTACGCTTCCAATACAAAATACGTATTCAATCCGGCGGTTTCCAAATGTTACTCAGAATATATTTTGATTTAAGAAAATTTTCTATACTGGTATAGTAGCCCTGGAGCCGGTGTAAGTAATGATCCCTGTTGTGAACTGCCGGACTACGCCGTGTTGGTACGAAACTTTAGCCTGCGGGGAAATAAAAGTTCTGTTGTAATGATCAGCAACATACTGATACCGGTAGTGGCCACTACTTTGATGATAAAATCAATAACTGATCCGAACGAAAGCCATTGAAGAGCTACCAGGTAACCATGATGAAAGACGGTCAGTACAAAAGTATAAACGATGTAAGGGGTCCAGCCCATGGCTTTTGGTGAAGGTTCGCGGTAACTGAAGCCAGTCGCATCTTTGGGGGCCAGGATATTAATAATGAAAGGGCGGAGATAAGCAACCAGCACACAGGCTGCCGCATGCAGGCCGGGGGTCATCATAAAGAAATCCAGTATGATACCCGTGACAAAGCCAATGACCAGGAGGGTAGCACGGGAAATACTGAAGGGCAACCAGAGAATGAAAAGAAAATACAGGTAAGGGACAATGAACCTGTGCAGATGCGGGATTTTGTTCAGCACATATACCTGCAGCAGTATAAAAAGCGTTAAACGAATAATATTTCTGACCAAATCACTCACCGGTTACTCTTTTTAGGGTCATCTACTTTTTTCCTGGTTTCTTCCAACAGTTTTGCCTGTTCAACAGACTGAAGATTCTCTACTATAAAAACCTGCTGGAGGTCTGCAAAATTTGCGGCTGTTCTGATCTTTAAAACATAAAAATTAGTGGAGTTGTCTTCTACGATCCCTGCTACTGTGCCTACCATTTTTCCCCGCGGTATGTTGATGGAATAGCTTCCTGTAATGACCGTATCTCCTTTAAAGATGGAATCACTTTTAGGAATATTATTTAAAATAAGAAAGCGGGGGTCTTTGGCATCCCATGAAATAGTTCCGGCATTCCCCGTTTTTTTTACCAGCACACTTGATTTGTTCTGTACATGGAGCAAACTCATCACCTGGCTGAAATTCGGGCTAACATTGATCACTTTACCGATATAGCTCCCGTCAGAACTGAATACACCCATTTCATCTGCGATCCCATCCGCAGATCCTTTATTTACCTGTATATAGTTTTTTTCCGAGTTAACGGTATTATACGTGACCTGCGCTTCCCGCCACAGGTAACGGCGATAATGACCGAGTGTGTCATAAGGCACAGAGTCGCTTACCAAAAGGGAAGAAGTATCTTTTTTAGCAAAGTTGGAAGATAGCAGGTTCATCAGGGAATCATTCATCTTATGAACCTTCCTGTTCTCTTCTTTCATTTTAAAATAATCTTCAACGGTATTATAGCGGGTGTTGAACCAGCCCGTCACCTGGTTGGCTACTCCCAGCCCTTTGGCCCGGTGAAACTTATTATAGGTGATCAAAAACCATATCGCCACTGCCTGCAGTACCAGGAAAAGGAAAGCGGTAGAAAAACGGCGGATAAAGAGAAATATATTACGCATACCCAACCCCTAAAGGGGCTTTTACAAAAGTCACTATTTATGATAGAAACTGATAATCCGGAAATTTATTGGAAGTAAAAAAAATAATCCCCCGACATGTTCTTAAGCCCCTTTAGGGGTTGGGCTTCTTATCTCATCACAAACGGATACTTATCATAGTTCTTCAAAGCGATCCCTGTACCCCGAACCACACTTTTCAGGGGATCATCAGCTACATGCACAGGTAATTTGATCTTTTGGCTTAATCTTTTATCAAGACCTCTTAACAAGGCACCGCCACCGGTAAGGTACAGGCCGCGTCGGTAAATATCGGCAGCCAGCTCAGGCGGTGTTTGTTCAAGCGCCTTCAATATTGCTTCTTCGATCTTGAAAATGCTTTTGTCCAGCGCTTCGGCTATTTCCTGGAAGCTTACCATGATCTGCTTGGGAATACCTGTCACCAGGTCACGTCCGTTAACAGGAATATCTTCCGGCGGATTTTCCAGGTCTTTCATGGCGGCGCCTACCTGTATTTTGATCTGTTCGGCCGTACGTTCACCTATTAATAAACTATGGTAACGGCGAAGGGCCTCCATAATATCAGCAGTAAACTCATCCCCGGCAATACGGATGGACTGATCGCAAACAATCCCTGCCAGCGCTATCACGGTTATCCCGGTGGTTCCACCGCCGATATCAATGATCATATTACCTACAGGTTCTTCCACATCAATGCCAATACCCAGCGCCGCAGCCATGGGTTCATGGAGCAGGTACACTTCTTTGGCTCCGGCCTGCTCAGCGCTGTCCCGTACGGCACGTTTTTCTACTTCTGTAATGGAAGAGGGAATACATATCATCATCCGCCAGCTTGGAGGGAATAAGGGTTTTTTCGGGTAAACGAGCTTGATCAGTTCACGGATCATCAGTTCGGCCGCGTTGAAATCAGCGATCACACCATCTTTCAGGGGACGAACCGTGCGGATGCTTTCATGCGTTTTCTCGTGCATCATCAATGCCCGTTTGCCTACTGCCAGCACTTCCTTTGGATTGTTGCGGTTAAGAGCCACGATGCTGGGCTCATTTACTACTACTTCGTCATTATGTATGATCAGCGTATTGGCTGTGCCGAGGTCAATTGCAATTTCTTGTGTAAACCAGTTAAAAAGTCCCATTTGTGCGGATTGGATTTAATGTGTGCAAAGTTGAAGGAAATAATCGGAATTATCAAAGCGGAAAGCCTTGACAGACAAAGATTTTTTTAAAGACAAAGATTTGGGTAAAAGAACTTTTAACGTTTCATGTCATTAGTTGTGTCTTTTTACTCAGGGGATGCACATCGTACTCAGGCACAGGGTAAGAAAATAGCAGCTAATATTCACTTAAAACAATTAACGGGGATACTCTCTGTTCTATTATCTGCCGGTAAAAAAAAATTTAACTTCCATCCGATAACTACCGGAGCATGCGGATCATTACAAAGACTGTTTTAATTCTTTCATTGGTCAGCCTGTTTGCTGATATAGCCAGTGAAATACTGTATCCCATCATTCCTGTTTATTTACAAGAGATCGGTTTTTCCGTTTTGGGGATCGGTGTGCTGGAAGGAGTGGTGAATTTTACTGCAGGCATCAGTAAGGGTTATTTTGGGAAGCTAAGTGATGAGAGGGGAGCCCGGCTACCCTTTGTAAAACTGGGTTATTTTCTCAGCGCCATATCCAAACCTATGATGGCCATGTTTATTTACCCGCTTTGGATATTTTTTGCCCGCACCCTGGACAGGCTTGGCAAAGGAGTACGCACAGCTGCCCGGGATGCGATCCTTTCGCAGGAAGCAACAAAAGAAACAAAAGGGCGGGTATTTGGCTTTCACCGCAGCATGGATACCGCCGGCGCCACCATTGGTCCGGCTCTTGCTTTATTGTTTTTATATTTTTACCCCGGGCAATACAAAACCATTTTTTACCTGGCTTTTATTCCTGGTATTATCAGTGTGATACTTGTTTTTTTATTAAAAGAAAAACGTCAACCCGTTTCCACACTCCCAAAAGGCGGTTTCTTTTCTTTTTTCAAATACTACAGGATAGCTACCCCGGAATATAAACGGCTGGTTACCGGGCTGCTGCTTTTTGCTCTATTCAACAGTTCTGATATTTTTTTATTATTAAAAACAAAGGAGATCACGGGGGATGACACGATCACGATAGCAGCTTATGTGTTTTATAATTTTGTATTTGCTATAGCATCTTATCCGTTGGGGGCATTGGCGGATAAAATGGGTTTCAAAAAAGTGTTCCTGTCAGGGCTTATCCTTTTTGCGGTTGTGTATGCAGGATTTGCTCTCAATCCTTCTGTTGTCGCGATATTTGTTTTGTTTTTTGTGTATGGAATTTATGCGGCGGCTACGGAAGGCATCACGAAGGCCTGGATCACCAATATAGCGCATCACAGCAATACAGCAACTGCTATTGGGTTCTATACATCCTGTCAAAGCATCTGCACATTACTGGCAAGTATTATCGCCGGAGCTTTATGGACTGGTTTCGGCAGCCTGTATACTTTTTCTGTCACAGCCGCCATAACCATTGTTGTATTTGCCTGGTTCCGGGTACAGTTTAAAAGCAAGTGATCATTTATCTTCGCGGTTCAAAATTTCCTTTTTACCCCGTGCTGTTTTGGCACGGTAATGGAAAGTGGGGGTGCAGAGCAGATTTCCCACTAAAAATCATTTATTATGAGAAAAGTATTTGTTTCGGCATTGGCACTATTCATTGTTGTGGTATCGCAGGCACAGGGCGCTACCGGCAGCACTTACAAGACGGCACTGGGTGTTAAAGTTTTTGATGGTGGCGGTATTACTTTAAAACATTTTTTCACATACAATCATGCCGGCGAACTGATCGCTTATTTCTGGAGCCATGGTGTACGGTTCACTGGTTTATATGAAATTCATGGCGACATCAGGGGGGCAGAAGGATTGAAATGGTATATCGGGCCCGGCGCTCATATCGGTTTTTACGATCAGGACAACGGTGATGGAGCGTTTTTTGGTATAGATGGCGTCATCGGCCTTGACTATAAATTCAAAGGAGCGCCGATCAATATATCAATTGACTGGCAGCCCTATGTTGAGTTTGGAAATGACAACGGATTTTCCGCAAGCTCGGGAGGGTTAGGCATACGTTACACGTTCTGACCTGTATAATCGACTTATCTATCGGCAAAAGGGTGGTATGGTACCTGGGTTAAACCCGGAATACCGGCCACCCTTTATTTATCATGCAATAAAACCAAGACGTTTTTCCATCTCAGCCGGAAGTGCAGGCAATTTTCTTCTCTCTATCAGGAAGCTGTTTAGCTGGGCGATCTCTTTAAAAATATAATGCTTGTCTGCAGCTGCTTTTAAATAGTCTTTTCCGGAGCTGCCGCCGGTTCCTATTCTCATTCCTATCATGCGGTGCACCATATTCATATGGCGGTAGCGCCATGAACTGAGTTGTTCATCTATTTCAAGTAATGCATTCAATAACTGGAAAGGTAATTGGAGCATGGGATAACCGCGGTAAAGCATTATGAAAAGAGCGGACCTGGAAGCAGTAACAGAGATAGATCGCTGATCAATAGTTGCCGGTTGAATGAACACTTCATCAAATGCGGCGAGATTATTTTTTTCTGCTTCAGCCAAACTGTTTTGATACCGATACCGGTATTCTGACCAGAAGGGATGAAGCGACCCCGGTCCTGCTGAAGGAGTAGTAGTAACCGCAAAATTTTTCCAGTTAGCTTCTTCATTAAAAAAAGGCATTCGCTCCAGCCAGCCATTCAGCAAGTCGAATAAAGATTTATTGCTTTCTGCCTTTTTGATAATATCCACATGTTCTTTATGCAATTGAAAAGTGTAGTATTCCTTTCCATGCCGCTGTTCAAATTTCAAACCCAGTTTGGCTTCCAGTTCTTTGAATTGCCAGCTTTGAAAACCTGATGCCGGGCGAAGCATATCCCGGAAATCCAGGAAATCCATCGGGGTCATGGTTAACATGATGTCGATCTGGTGAACCAGCACCCGGAGAATCGTTACCACCCGGTTTAACCGGTGTACTACTGTTTGCAGCTCCGGGGAATTATCATTCAGTGCGGGCTTGCCCATTATGCCTGCGATGGAATCCACCTCGTGGTGCAGTTGTTTGAACCAAAGTTCATACGCCTGGTGAATAACAATAAAAAGCATTTCATCATGCGCAGGCAATTTATGTTTATCACTTTCGGGAAACTGGGCATTGAGAATTTTATCCAACTGCAGGTAATCATGGTAGTGAACGTCTGGCATAGCGAATATTTGCGCAAAAATAGGTGAGTCGTGTTTCTTCTAAACTTCTTTGGTAGTTCGTGGAATAAATTCATACCCGATATCAGTACGGTAATTGATCCCCTCGAAATGTAAATTATCCAGCACATCCAGCGAGGTGTTGACAGCTTCTTCAATATTCTTTCCCAATGAGGTGACACAAAAGACCCGGCCGCCATTGGTGAGTATTTTATTTTCTTCCTCTTTTGTACCGGCATGAAAGATCAGCGATTGCTTGCCATATTTCCCGTTCAGCCCCGAGATCTCAAACCCTTTTTCATAACCGGTAGGATAACCACGGCTGACAGCCATAATGGTAGCTGCTGCTCTTTTATCTGTCCGCATTACCACTTTGTCCAGTTCCTGCTGGGTAGCAGCTATGCATATGCCGACAAGATCTGTTTC